>DGPZ01000161.1:0-4478 GCA_002390675.1 Deltaproteobacteria bacterium UBA4427 | reverse complement strand
CTGATGATCCAGGACTTCGCCACCAACGAGGTTAAGCGCAAGGAATTCATCACGATCCTCGAGGGCGACGATCCGAAGCTGCTCGGCCAGGCGATCGAGGAGTTGGTGCGCGTCCACTCGATCGTGCTCTTGCCTCGTCGTGTGACACGTGAGCGTTCCTTCCACGGCACGCGCTTCCGCGCAGACGACGGAGTGCTCGTGCCCACGCAGGGGATCAATCGGGACCCCGAGCAGTTTCCGAATCCGGACGAACTCGACTACACACGATTCCCGAACCGACACGCCGGCTTCGGCCTCGGGCCGCACCGCTGCCTCGGGATCCATCTCGCGCGACGCGAGCTCCGCGTCGCGCTTCAGGTCTTCCTGCAGAAATGCCCCGACTTTCAAGTGGATCCGAATCGCAAAGCCAATCGCTTTGGCGGCATGAAGGGTCTTGCCACCCTACCCCTGGTGAAGGGCTGATCGAACCAGACGCTCGAGTCAAGAACGCGAGTCAAGAAGAGGAAGATTGAAAAAGATGAAGGTCCGTATCGACAAGGAAGCCTGTCAGGGGCATGGGCAATGCGTGATTCTCTGTCCCGAAGTCTTCGAGTACGACGAGCAGGGATTCGGTGTCGTGCGCAATGAAGTCTTACCGGAAGCAGCCGAACGCGACTGCGAGCGCGCCGAGGCCAGCTGTCCGGAACGCGCGATTCACATCACGGGCTAGTGCTGCGTCTCATGCGTGAGCGCGTGTTGAGCGCTCAGGCGCGATCGACAGCACGCAGCCGATCCCGCAGTTCGAACTTCTTGATCTTGCCGGCCGCGGTCCGCGGAAACGCGTCGACGACCTCCAGGCGCTCGGGGGTCTTCTGGCGCGCAACCCCCGCGTTCGCAAAGAGCCGACGGACCTCGTCCAAGGACAGGTCGGCACCCTCGCGCAGTGTTACGAAGGCACAGACGCGTTCGCCATAGCGCTCGTCGGGCTCGGCCACGACCGCCACGTCGTCGATGGCGGAATGCCGAGAGAGAACGTCCTCGACTTCCTTGGAGGCGATGTTCTCGCCGCCGCGGATGATCACGTCCTTCTTGCGGTCGGTGATCGTGAGGTAGCCCTCCGCATCGACGACGCCGATATCCCCCGTTAGAAACCAACCCCCAGGCAGAAAGGAGGCGACGTTCAACGCGTCGTCGCTGTAGCCCACGAAGAGTTCGGGACCCCGAGTCGCGACCTCTCCGGGTTTGCCCGGATCGACGTCCTTCCCATCGTCGTCGACGATTCGGATCTCGTTAGGCGGCATGGGGCTTCCGTCCGTCATCGCGCGCTTCTCGAGAGGGTCGCTCGGGAGACTCGAAGTGACGCTCGGGTGTTCGCTCGATCCGTAGCAGCGGTAGCTCGGCACACCGGCTCGGTCCGCGCGCTCGACCAGCGTCGGCGGCACGGCCGCGGCGCCCGTCATGTACGACTCCATCGAAGAGAGGTCGCGACCCGCGCTCTCGGCGGCGACGAGGAGTGTCGACAGGAACACGGGCGCACCCGAGGTCGAGTTCAAACCGTGTTCTTCGATGAGTCTCGCCGCCGTATCGGGATCCCATGAGTCCATCAGGACCGTTCGACCTCCGAAGACGTACGGGCGCAGAAGCCCGAGCACCCCCGCGATGTGGCCGGCTGGAAAGGCAGCGAGATTCGTGGGCGTATGTCCGGCATCGAGTGTGGCACGACTACTGCGAACCTCGGCGAGAAGCGTGTTATGCGTATGACGCACACCCTTTGGATTCGCGGTGGTCCCAGACGTGTAGAGCTGCATACAGACGTCGTCGGCGTCGACCGGCGGCGGAACGAAATCCTGCGATCCCCGCGCCTCGAGTTCTCTCCACGCCACGCTTCCCGCGTAGGGTTCGTCGCCGAGCGTGATCACGTGCTCGAGGGCAGGAAGACGACTCCGATCCAGCCGATTCAACCGCTCGTAGTAGTCGATGTGGCGCCAGCGATCCGGGCAGACGAAGGCCCTCGCGCCTGATTGTTCGAGGATGAAGCCCACCTCGGCCGGACCATAGATATGGATGACCGGCACGATGACGACGCCGAGGATCATCGCCGCCTGGAACGCGAGCGCCCCCTCGAGCCAGTTCGGAACTTGAATGGCAATGGCATCCCCCCGAGACAATCCGAGGCCATGCAGGGAACTCGCCAACGCGAGACTGCGCGCGTGCATTTCCGACAGCGTCGCCTCGTTAGGATACGCATCCGAGTGGAAGATCATGCGCACATCCGGGTGGGTCGCGGCCCCCTCGCGCATGGCGTCGGCGAGCGTCAGGTTCCCGTAGATCCCCTGATCGTGATAGCGCCGCGTCAGCGCCTCTCGGTCCTGCCGCCAATCCGGATTCATCGTCTTGCGTCTCTCCTCATTCCATCATCAGGCGCCCGGCGCCCCCGGATCGTCTCCACCCACGCACGATCATTTATAGGCAACTACGATATATCATCTATACGATTAGATGCTATTCTGAATGCGATATGCCGACCCTGCCCCCCCAGTTCCCCGCGCGCCGGCCCACCTCGAAGACGGACGCGTGGCCGTCTCTCGAGCAGTTGGGCTTCTGGAATATCGCGGAACGCGAACCGGATCGCTCGGCGTTGGTTCTCCCCGACGGCTCGACGTGGACCTTCGGCGAGGTCCGACGCGAGGCCAATCGCCTCGCCCACGGCCTGAGGGCACTCGGCCTGAAACCCGGCGATAGCATCGCGACCCTGCTTCCGAACGACACGCATGCGTACACGACGAGATTGGCCGCGTTCCAAACGGGCCTCTACATCACGCCGCTCAATCATCACTTGACGGGTCAGGAGATCGCGTACGTACTCGGCGACGCCGAGGCGCGCGTGCTGATCGCCGACGAACGCTTCGCCGACACGGCCCGGCGCGCACTTGCAGAGAGTGGCACGATCGACTCGGCTCATTGCCTGTCGATCGGTGAAATCGAGGGATTTTCCGAGCTGGCCGAGCTGACGCGCAACCAGCCCGATGGCGATCCGCCCGAGCGGTGCGCGGGTCAGCTCATGCTCTACACGTCCGGAACGACGGGTCGCCCCAAGGGCGTCAGGCGCCCTTTGCCCAGCGAGGATCCCTCCGACTGGGCAGCACAGCGCGCCATCTTCGCCCGCGCGTTCGGGCTCCGACCCTTCGATGGAAGCCAGCTCGTCGTAGGCCCCCTCTACCACGCGGGACCGAGTGTCTTCAGCTGGGGCTCCCTCGATGCCGGCCACCAGCAAATCGTGACCGACCGCTTCGATCCCGAGGAGACGCTTCGGCTGATCGAGACCCACCGGGTGACGAACACACACCTGGTCGCGACGATGTTCCATCGCCTCCTTGCCCTGCCCGCCGCAGTCCGCGCCGGCTACGACGTCTCGTCGCTTCGAATGGTGGCGCACTCTGCTGCGCCCACACCGATCGAGCTCAAGAGGCAGATGATGGACTGGTGGGGCCCGATCATCTGGGAGACGTATGGCGGGACAGAGGGCGCGGCCACGATCTGCAAACCCCATCATTGGCTTGCGAAACCGGGCACGGTCGGGCGTCCCGTGCGCGACGCCCGGATCACGATCCTCGACGAGGAGGACAAGCCTTGCCGCCCCGGCACGCCGGGGCGCATCTTCGTCGAGCGCGAGGGGCCGAAGATGGAGTACTGGAAGGATCCTGAGAAGACGCGCGAGATCCACCGGGGAAACGCCCTGACGCTCGGGGACATCGGCTATGTCGACGAGGATGGTTTCCTCTTCCTGACAGGGCGCGCGAGCGAAGCGATCATCACGGGAGGCGTCAACGTCTACCCGGCCGAAGTCGAAAACGCCCTGATGGAGCATCCCGAAGTAGTCGATCTTGCGGTGATCGGCGCGCCCGACGACGAGTGGGGCGAGCGCATCGTCGGAATCGTCCAGACGCGCACCCTGCCCGAGACCGATTCCGAAAAGCAGGCGCTCTCCGACGAACTGCTCGCCTTCGCCCGCGAACGGCTTGCGGGCTTTAAGTGTCCGCGCGAGATTCACTTCCGGTCCGAACTGCCGCGCGAAGAGAACGGGAAGCTGTATCGGCGGCGCCTCCGCGAAGCCTTCTGGCAGGACTCGAACCGATCGATCTGAACGACCTCAACCAACCACCTCATCGATTCGCTGCAGCCTTCTGCTGCCCTGCGACATAAGGAAGCCTTTCCGTGCCCTACGATCCATCTCCCTACCTGGAACCGTCGAAGTGCGCGGTCATTCTCTTCGAGTGCCAGGACGCTGTGATCGGCCCCGAGACGTACCTCAAGGGCCTCCGGGAAGACGTCCTCAAGAGGGGAATGGTCGAGAACCTGACGGGTCTGCTCGCGGCGGCGCGCGAGACGGGCGTGACCGTCATCTATTGCAACATGGCTTTCCGTCCCGACGGCCTTGGCGCGCCTAACACGCCGCGCTCCGACAACACTCCAGCCGGACCGCCCGGACCTCCGGACCT
>DGPZ01000095.1 GCA_002390675.1 Deltaproteobacteria bacterium UBA4427 | reverse complement strand
CTCCTGCACAATTTCTGCATGAAGGAAGCCTAGAAATCCGCAGCGAAAACCGAAACCTAACGCCGCACTCGTTTCCGGCTCGTACGTGAATGAAGAATCATTCAGCTTGAGCTTCTCAAGCGCCGCCTTCAAATCTTCGTAGTCTTCTGACTCGACCGGGTAGAGCCCCGAGAAGACCATGGGCTTCACTTCTTGGAAACCTTCGAGGGCCTCCGCTGCCCCGCCTACGGCTGTAGTGATCGTATCCCCAATTTGCACTTCGGCCAGAGACTTGACGCCTGCCACGATCATGCCCACTTCGCCCGCGGAAAGGCTATCGACCTTGCGCGGAGTAGGGTCGATTACATTGAGCTGCGTGACCTCGTGCTCTATCCCCGCGATCATGAACTTCACGCGCTCGCGCCTGTTGATCGTTCCGTTCACCACGCGCACTAGCATGACTGCGCCTACATACGGGTCGAACCAAGCATCGAATACCAATGCCTGTGCCGGTGCATCGAGCACGCCGCGCGGTGCCGGGACCTTTTCGACGATAGCTTCCAAGACCGCCGCAATGCCCTGGCCTGTTTTGGCCGATACCTGCAAACAATCCGCTGCATCAAGACCGACGATGTCCTCGACTTCTTGCGCAACACGATCCGGATCTGCGCTCGGCAAATCAATCTTATTAATGACCGGAATCAACTCAAGATCCGCATCGATCGCTAGGTAAGCATTCGCGAGGGTCTGCGCCTCGATCCCCTGCGCGGCATCCACGATTAACAAAGCACCTTCGCAAGCGGCCAAAGCACGAGATACTTCGTAGGAAAAGTCGACGTGTCCGGGCGTGTCGATCAGGTTGAGAACATATTGCTTACCATCGGCCGCGACGTAATCCATTCGAGCGGTTTGCGCCTTAATGGTGATCCCGCGCTCGCGTTCGATATCCATATTGTCGAGAAACTGGGCTTTCTTCTGGCGCGCCGTAATCATCTTTGTTTCATCGAGCAGACGATCAGCAAGTGTGCTCTTGCCGTGATCGATGTGCGCGATGATGCAGAAATTGCGGATGCGCGATTGATCGACGCTCATCGCGGGACCTCGGAAGTCGGAATGGCGACATCGACCTCAGCTCGGGATTTAGGATCTTCGAGCGGCACAGCCAGCTCGTAGGGACAATCAGGGCCGGCAAGATAGCGGCTCAGCGCATCCTTCCACGAAGGCAGGGCGATTCCCTTCGATTCCGCCCAGCTGCAGTCGAGCACAGAAAAGACGGGACGCTTCGCAGCTGTCTCGAAGGTTGAGGAAGACACTGGATCAACGGCGACATCAGTAAAGCCAGCCTGATCGAGAATTTCACGAGCGAAGGCGAACCAATTCGTCTCGCCGCTGTTGCGAAGGTGCAGGAGGCCGCCGCCCCAGTTCTCGCGCTCCTGTCGAGCGATTGCTAGGAGTGCGAAGGCCAGGTCTGCAGCAAAGGTCGGCGCTCCCTGTTGGTCATCCACAACTTTTAGCGCGCCTTCGACCTCGCCCGATCGCCGCTTCTCTGCCTGATCGAGAATCGCCAAAGGGAAGTTTCTTCCGGGACCAAAGACCCAGCTTGTCCGCACGACCAAAGCGTTCGGGTCCGCACCCAGTACGGCAACTTCACCAGCCCGTTTGCTCGTCCCGTAAACCGTGCGGGGGTCCGTCGGGTCGGACTCGCGATAGGGAATCGTGCCATCCCCAGCGAACACATAATCCGTCGACACCGTGATGAAGCGAATGTCCTGTGCTGCGAGCTGCCTCGCCCATTCGCCAGGCGCGAGAGCGTTCGTCTGATAGGCGAGCGCGGCCTCGCTCTCACATAGATCGACCTGTGTGTAGGCCGCCGCATTGATCACGACTTCCGGTTGATCTGAAGCGGGTCGGTCGAGAATATTCGCAATACCGTCCGTCAGGCCGGTCGCGTCAGAGAGATCATGCTCGGCCCGCGTGAGCGCGAAAGCCAACGCCAAATCCGGCGCCGACGCGATTTGGCGCACGAGGCATTGGCCCAACTGCCCGCCCGCGCCAAGGACGCCGATTCGCCGCGGCACCGTTAGCTTCTCGTGTTCGGATACATCTGTCATGAGCCCTCGCGACCCTCCATGGGAGTCACCCATGTCGGCAAACGCTCGTCCCGCTTTAGCTGACCCGCCATCTCCCTAGCACGACCCTCGTCCTCGATCGGCTGGATGCGTACGCGCCACCGCCCAAATTCCTTACCTGCCGGTAAGATGGCAACGGGATATCGGGCGCGAAGATCTTCCGCCAAGCGATTGGCCGAAACCTCTTCAGAAAAGGCGCCCACCTGAATCGACCATCGCCGAGCACCCTGCGTTTGCGCCAACGCCGAATCCGGGCGCCCGAGTTCTCCGCTGACTAACTGTCTTCCGGAAAGCGCTTGGAGTGAGGTCTGTCTCACCGGAAGGGGCTCCATCCCGCTGCTCCTATCTCTCAGGCTAGGCTGCGCAGCGGAAACCTTGGACAGCCTTTCGGAAGCCTTGGCTTCCTCGGGGTCGACGAGCGGCCGGGCTTCAACCGCCGCCGATTGATCGATGTCCTTATCTCCTCGCCCAGCTCCGACACTAGGCACCGCGACACGCAAACCCGTCGATACGCTCGGAACCGCTCGTTCGCCGCGGCGAGCCGCATTCGCCTCCAGTTCGACTGATTCACTATCACCGCGCAGATGCGCTGCCAAGAGTTCCGGCTCTTCAGTCACTACGCCAAACAGGAGGCCCAGACCGAATCCAATTGCGACCAATAGGACCAAACGTCCCACTGCACGCAAGACCCCACCCGGACGGAGGCCACGTCCGCGAGGGCCGGCCATCACATGCGCTCCGGAGCGCCGATACCGAGCAGACCAAGCCCGCTCGCCAACACGTTGCGGATCGCCAGAGCAAGACCGAGGCGCGCCGCGGAAAGCTCCGCATCTTCGGAGATCACACGATGTCGGTCACCGTCTTGCAAATAGGGATTCCATAGCCCTGCCACTTCGCGCAGGTAGTAGGCGACATGGTGCGGTTCGCGGCTCTCTGCTGCTCGTGCCACAACTTCGGGGAATGTCGCGAGCTTCTTCACGATCGCAATTTCTTCTTCGAGTTCGAGCCGGCCCGCGTCGAATGTGCGAGCGACGGGCATCAAGATGCCCTCTTCCGCCGCCTTGCGTTCGATCCCGTAGGTTCGCGCATGGGCGTATTGAACATAGTAGGCGGGATTTTTACGCCAGTTTTTGTCCTTGGCTAGATCGAGATCGAAGTCGAGATGTCCGTCCGGCTTGCGCTCGATCATGAAGAATCGAAACACGTCGGAGCCGACCTCGTCCACTAGTTCATCGATGGTCACGAAGGTTGCTTTCCGCGTCGACTGCTTCACGCGTTCACCACCACTTGTGATCGTTACAAACTGGTGCATCACGAGCTCGACACGCTCTCTATCAACACCGAGGACGTCGGTGGCCTCTCGAACAAAGGGGAACTGTTCAATGTGGTCGGCGCCTTGAACATCGATAACCCGATCAAAACCGCGGCGGAATTTTTCACGGTGATAGGCGATATCGGGCATGAGGTACGTCGGCTCGCCGCTACTCTTGATCACCACCCGATCGCGGTCGAGGCCCCGATCCGTCGCCTTAAACCAGACTGCGCCTTCCGAGTCGTAGATCAATCCCGCGTCACGAAGATCCTTAAGCGCCTCGTCCAGCTTGCCATCGTCGTAGAGGCTACGCTCGTTGTAGTAGACATCGAAGTAAATACCGATGCGACCTAACGTGCCCTCAATATCCTTAAATATGACACGCTGCGCTTCATCGCGGAATCGGCCTTCACCGGGTTCATCGACGAGGCCATCCCCTTCGGCCTCTCGCAGGCTCGCAGCAATGTCTCCAATATAATCACCCTGGTAGCCATCCTTAGGAAAGGCAACGGGAAGCCCATCAACTTCGTCGACCCAGTTCTTCTCAGGATCCGCCTGGGCGAACGCAGGCGGCGGTGCCGCGAGGCCGAGCAACTCGAGATAGCGCGCCTTCACTGAATCCCCGAGGACGCGCATCTGCCGACCGCCGTCGTTGAAATAGTATTCGCGCGTGACATCCCAGCCGGTCGCTTCGAGCATTCGTGCGATGCAGTCGCCCAGAATCCCTTGCCGGCCGTGTCCAGTCGAAAGCGGCCCCGTCGGATTCGCTGAAACGAATTCAACCTGAACTTTCGGCTTCGCTTCGCCGGTACGCGCGGCCGCAACCTCTCCTGACTCGGACTGGCCGTATTCGTCGCCAGCCTCAATGATGTCGTGAAGTAGATCCTGCCAACCCGATTCGACGAGCTTTATATTAATAAAGCCAGGACCGGCGATATCGAGCGAAGCGACCAAGCCTCCTGCATTACCGATTCGTTCCTTCAGGTCCTCGGCGATCTCGCGAGGCTTCTTCCGGAGTCGCTTTGCAAGCAGCATGGCTGCATTACAAGAGTAGTCTCCGTGCCCTTTCTGGCGGGGCACTTCAATCGAGAAGTTAGGAAAGGGTTCGCTGTCCCCCGCTCCTTCAAGCAGCGCGCGCAGCGCTCCCTCGATCTCTGCCCGCAGTGCTTCCTTCACCTCAACTCCTGATTCTTTTCCTGCTACTTTGTGCTGCTAGGCTCCGCGTCATACTCCGCGGAAATACTTGTTAGTCGGACCAAATACTACTGCCGTCTTCGGGACTCGACGGGTTGGCAGAATTCGCTCGGCGGCTCGGCCTAAAGCGAAAGACCACCTCGCCAGGCAAAGCCAAATCAAGCTCCTCTCGGATCGCACGATCGATCGCCGTCGGATCTGCTTCGAGTAATTCGATTTCTCGGAGGAGCGAGTCATTCTGGGCGATGAGCAGATCTACGCGGTCCGTCGAGCCAGCAAGGTCGCCCCTCAGCTCGAGCCAAATTTCTACGCCGGTCTCACGATCCAGCAGCGCGATCACCGCAAGCAGTGCGATGACCAGCGTGCCTAATCCGAGCGCTCTCACCCGTCCCCCAGTTCCCTTCGGAATTCCCTCAAAAAGGGCCGATCAGACCAGCCCACGGGGCCAAACCCCACTGCCCTGCCCCGGACCGCGCTCAACCTAACTGCCCGCGGCATAGCGTAACTAATTCGGTGGCTTTGAGCCCGTCCGAGCGCCTTCTTGGAGCGCCTGCGCAGCTCTCTCGGTGAATCCCTGAAGCGTTGCAGCGCTCATTCAACGCGTCACAGCTCTCAAGTACTGAGCAGTAGCCCTCAGAGACCGTGTCCTTACAAAAGGAAGCAAAGCGTTGCTACCTAGGAGCCAGCGAGCCGGTTCCCTTGAATCAGCTCGCGGATTCGCTCGACGTATTCGGGGGCATCCCACTTACGGGGCCCGACGTAGCGCTCCACGATCCGGCCGTCCCGGTCAATCAGAAGCGACTCCGGCACGCCCATCGTTTGGTAGGCCTGATATACGCTCTGATCGAGATCCAGCACGATCGGGAAGGAGAGCCTGTACGCGTCCTGGAACGTCTGCACGGGGCTTTCTTCGTCATCGATCGCCACAGCGACCAGCTCGAAGCCATCACGCGGCAGCGCTCCGTAGAGCCGCTCCATAGCGGGCATCTCGCTCTCGCAAGGCTCACACCAAGTCGCCCAGAAATTCACCAAGACAACTCGGCCGCGAAGCGTGTCGAGCGAAAGGGGCACGGCGCCGCTGTCGGTCGCCCCAAGCGGGGGCAGCTCGAATTCCGGCGCGACCGAACCGCGTACAACGGGCTGCAAACCGGCGTCGCTCTGAAGGATCGCGACCAGCGCCATTACGACAACCGCCGCTCCCAACACAAGGCGGGGCGCGGCGGATCGACCGTTTATCCCAACCTCGGCGGGGACGGCTTTTTCGTTTCGCGGATTGCGCTCGTCGGCTTCGACGCTCAGGCGCTCTCCTCCGTCGTGGCGCTCTTCACGTCACGATCAACGAGCTCAATGATCGACATAGGAGCGGCATCACCAGCTCGCTGTCCCACCTTTATCACGCGTGTATAGCCACCGGGTCGTTCGCGATAGCGCTCGGCCAGTTCGTCAAAGACCTTCGACGTAACGTCCTTGCTGCGAATTGTTTCCAGCGCCTGCCGTCGGGCATGAAGCGTGCCCTTCTTCCCAAGCGTGATCATTCGCTCGGCCACACCGCGCAGTTCCTTCGCTTTCGCGTCGGTCGTGCGGATCTGCTCGTGTTCAAAGAGCGATGTCACCATATTCCGGAAGAGTGCCTTCCGATGCGAGCTTGTACGTCCAAGCTTCCTGCCAGTTTTGCGATGATTCATGTTATGCCTCGCGCTGCTCCCGCATCCGCTCGAGATCCTTCCGCGGCGGCAGGTTGTCGATCGTCATTCCCAGGCTGAGACCGAGAACACCGAGCGTCTCCTTGATCTCGTTAAGGGACTTCCGACCAAAGTTCTTAGTCTTAAGCATCTCTGCTTCGGTCTTTTGGACCAGCTCACCGATGAATCGGATGTTGGCGTTCTGCAGACAATTCGCAGAGCGAACCGACAGCTCCAGCTCATCAACCGACTTGAAGAGGTTCGGGTTGAGCGGCTCCGGCTCATCCACGATCAACGCCGGCGCTTCCGCCTGCTCTTCGAAGTTGATGAAGATCGAGAGCTGTTCCTTCAGGATCTTCGCCGCGAAGGCAACGGAGTCAGCGGGCGCGATGCCTCCATCCGTCCACATCTCAAGGTTCAGTCGATCGAAGTCCGTCTGGCGACCAACACGAGCTGGCGTGACCGTGTAGTTCACGCGGCGGATCGGCGAGAACACGGAGTCAATCGGAATGGTTCCGATCGGCATGTCCTCCGTCTTGTTCTTGTCCGCTAGGACGTAGCCCTTGCCTAGATTCACGGTCGCTTCGAGTTCGAAGTCCGAGTCTGGACCGAGCGTGCAGATCTTGTGATCGGGATTCATAATCTCGACCGTCTGATCGTCCGACGCGAAGTCGCCAGCGAGCACAAGGCCCGCACCCGACTTGCGCAGTCGAATCGTCTTCGGCCCTTCCGAGTTCATGCGAACTCGAACGTCCTTAAGATTCAACACGACCGCCGCAACATCTTCCATCACGCCCGGAATCGTCGAGAACTCATGAAGTACGCCATCAATCCGAATACTCGTAATTGCGGCGCCCTGGAGGGACGAAAGAAGCACGCGGCGTAGCGCGTTACCCAGCGTCGTACCGAAGCCCCGCTCGAGCGGCTCGCAGTAGAAGCGTGCGTAGGTCGAGGTCAGCGTGTCTTCTTCGACTTCAAGTCGACGCGGCCGAATCAGCTCTCGCCAATTTCGTGCGATGACATCATCCTGCATCGGAACCCCCTTGTTCTTATTTCACGTTAGGCGCTTGGGCACCCAGTGATTACGCTCCGGTTACGGCCGGAAGCGATTGATTCAATCGAATGGCACCACTTCTCGCAGCCATCCCGAAAATAATTTCTTGTGATATTCCAGCAGCGGCCAAGCGGAGAGCGAGAGCCCTCAGCCCAGCGCAAAGCATTAGCGACTATAGAGCTCGACGATCAGCTGTTCGTCGATCGGCAGAGTGATGTCTTCACGCTGCGGCATCGCCGTGACCGTACCGCGCATCTCTTCCTTCTCGACTTCCAGCCACTGCGGAACTGCGCGGCCTTCCATCGTCTCGAGTGCGCCACTGATTCGTTCAACCTTCTTCGAGCGGTCACGCACGCTGATCACCCACCCCGGCTTTACGAGCATGCTAGGCGTATGAGCCTTCTTGCCGTTCACGGAGAAATGACCGTGCTTCACCAGCTGCCGAGCTTCGGCGCGGGACGTCACGTACCCCAACCGATAGATTACGTTGTCCAATCGGCGCTCGAGGAGCATAAGAAGGTTCTCACCCGACCGACCCTTCATGCGGGAAGCCGCGTCGTAAGTCGACCGAAACTGCTTCTCAAGCAGTCCATACATGCGTTTGACCTTCTGCTTCTCGCGAAGCTGAACGCCGTAGTCCGAGAAACGGACGCGCCCCTGGCCGTGCTGTCCCGGAGGATATGCGCGGCGCTCGATGGCGCACTTCTCAGTGAAGCAGCGGTCACCCTTGAGGAAGAGCTTCGTGCCTTCCCGGCGACAAAGTCGACAAACGGAACCCGTATAACGTGCCATATATGTATTGCTCTCGACCTAGGGCCCCGACCGGGTCCCGAATTAGCTTCTGATGTTATGTGACCGGTTAAAAAGAACCAACCGATCAGGATGAGGCAGCCTCATTCGCAAGGAGACCTCAGTCCAGCAACCCGCTGCATCTGCAGCGAATTGCGATTTATACTCGGCGCCGCTTCGGCGGCCGACAACCATTGTGAGGAATCGGCGTAACATCACGAATCATCGTGATTTTCATACCGGCAGCCTGCAAGGCGCGAAGAGCAGATTCACGACCGCCACCCGGCCCCTTCACGTAGACGCCCAGCGAACGGACGCCGTGCTCCATAGCCTTCTTGGCCGCCTCTTCAGCTGCAATCTGCGCAGCAAAGGGCGTCGACTTTTTCGATCCCTTAAAGCCCTGCTGCCCGCAGCTGGCCCAGGAAATCGCGTTCCCGCCGACATCCGTGATCGTGATAACTGTGTTGTTGAAGGTCGATTGGATATGAGCAATACCCGACTGGATATTCTTCTTGACCTTCTTTTTCGTCTTTTTGGCAACCATGTTCGTTCTCTACCTAACGTCCTAACGCCTAACGGCGAGGACGGGGTCAGTGACTGAATTTGAGCGTGCCTTCTCGCGAATTCGCGACCAGGACCACTTTTACTTCTTGGCGATCTTCTTACCGGCGATTGTCTTGGCCGGACCCTTGCGCGTTCGCGCGTTCGTATGGGTCCGCTGACCGCGAACCGGCAGGCCGCGTCGATGTCGCAGACCGCGGTAGCAACCGATATCCATGAGCATCTTGATGTTCTGATTGACTTCGCGGCGGAGGTCACCCTCAACTTTGTAGTCGCTCTCGAGAATTTCACGAATCTTGATCGTCTCGGCTTCAGACAAAAGCTCCGTCTTCGAGCCCGGATCGATTCCCGCCTTCCCGCAGATATCAAGCGCGGTCTTGCGCCCAACACCAAAGATGTAGGTCAGAGAGATTTCGATTCGCTTGTTTCGCGGCAAGTCAACGCCGGCAATACGTGCCATTCACAACTCCTAAAAAACTTCCGACTCTTCCGCTTAGCAGAAGCGTCCCAAACTATCCCAGCATCACCCTTACGCGGTCACGCCCAAGTAAAGCCATTCATCCCCTCCTCACACCATACGGGTGTTAAAGAAGAGAGGAATCAACCCTGTCGCTGCTTGTGCTTCGGATTCTCACAGATGATGCGAACGATTCCGCGGCGACGAATCACGCGGCACTTGTCACACATCTTCCGAACCGATGCTCGAACCTTCATTTTGTCTTCCTCGAGGCCTAATGACTTCCCGTGATCCGGGTCAGTACTTCAGGGCCGTTATCCGTGATGAGCACCGTGTGCTCGAAGTGAGCGGAGAGTGAACCGTCAACGGTCACTGCAGTCCACTCGTCCTTAAGAACCTTCACTTTGTCGCTACCGATATTCACCATAGGCTCAATCGCGAAGATCATGCCCGGTCGTAGTCGCGGCCCTCGTCCGGGACGCCCGTAGTTCGGGACCTGCGGCGGCTCGTGCATCTCTTTCCCGATGCCGTGCCCTACAAATTGATGAACAACTCCGTATTTTTCCTTTAACGCTCGCTTTTCGACGGCATGCCCTATGTCAGAGAGGCGATTGCCGGGCACCATTTTTTCGATGCCTTGCTCCATCGCTTCATGCGTCGTAGCTATCAGCTTTTCTGCTTCCGAGGTCACGCTTCCTACAGCAACGGTCACAGCGGTGTCGCCGTGCCAGCCACCAAGTTCGACGCCGAAATCGAGACTGATAATGTCGCCCTCTTTAAGTTCGCGGGATCCGGGAATTCCGTGCACGATTTCGTCATTGATCGATGCACAAAGGACCGCAGGGTAAGGCGCTACCCCCCCGGGAGCATAGCCGAGAAACGGGGAGTTCAACCCCCTCTTTTCCAGCCCTTTTGCAGCAAGATTGTCCAGTTGTTGAGTCGTGACGCCTGGTCGGGCTTTTTCACGAAGCTCAAGCAGGATTTCAGCCGTTTTCTGGCCCACGTCCCGCATTTGTTGAATCTCATTGCGGCTTTTGATTGCGATCCGCTCGCCGAAGCTCACCGATTCTCTCCCGACTAAACCGTCTTCGTCAACATCACCAGCGCCGTAATTCGCCAGCAGCGTGTTTCATTCAGCCTCATCCAGCTTCAGCCTTCGAGTGCTTGTTTAATCCTCTCCTCCACCTCATCGATGGTGCCCATGCCGTCCACCTCAGTGAGGACTCCGCGGCCTGTATAAAAATCGAGCAAAGGAGCGGTCTTGTTATCGTACTCGCGCATTCGCTCTCGAATCGTTTCTTCGTTGTCGTCCGCGCGCCCTTCAATCTCTGCGCGCTTCAGCAATCGTTCGACGACAGCATCGTTATCCACTGTTATTGCCAAGCAGCAATCGAGCTCAACTCCAAGCTTCGAGAGCAGACCTTCGAGCGCTTCGGCCTGAGCCATCGTACGCGGAAAGCCGTCCAGCAAGAAGCCATTCTTCGCATCGTCTTCGGAAAGTCGCTCTTCAGCGATCCCGATCACGACGTCGTCGCTCACGAGCTCGCCGGCATCCATAATCGCCTTTGCCTTTAGGCCCACCGGCGTTTCCGCGTTCACGGCAGCTCGTAACATATCTCCTGTAGAAACATGTGGGATGCCGAGTCGATTGATCAGTCCAGCAGCCTGGGTACCCTTGCCTGCCCCAGGCGGGCCTAGAAGGATCATTCGACTAGCACTCATCGGCCCAATCTCCCTCGCACACGTCCCGTACCACTAAAGCCGTCGTATTTGCGAGAGACCAGATGGGCTTCGATCTGCCCCACCGTATCGAGTGAAACGCTCACGCAGATCAGAAGTGCAGTGCCACCAAAGTAGAACGGTACGCCCATGTACTGAGACAGGATGACCGGGAGAACGCAGATTCCTGCAACATAGAGCGCGCCGACTAGCGTGAGCCGTGACAACACTGCGTCAATGTAGTCAGCGGTCTTGCGCCCAGGGCGTACGCCGGGGATGTAGCCACCAGAGCGTTTGATATTTTCAGACACGTCGTCGGGGTTAATCATAATCGACGTATAGAAGAAGCAGAAAAAGATAATCAGGGCGACGTAGACGACATTGTAGGCAATATCGCCGGGGTTCATCCATTCATCGATGAAGCGCTGAATTGTCGGGCTATCACTGTATTGCCGAACTGTTAGCGGAAGCATAAGAAGCGACGACGCGAAGATCGGCGGGATCACACCAGCCGTATTCACACGTAGCGGGAAGTAACTCATGCTCTCGGATCCGCTTTCGCTTCCACCTCGCCGTGCGTGTTGGATCGGAATGCGTCGTTGGCCGCGCTCGACGAAGACGACAAAGGCGATGGCGCCGACGACGATCACACCCAGGACTATGACCGTGAGAATGCTGAACTCACCTGTTCGTACGAGATCAGCAACATTTGATAAGCCTGAGGGAAGACCAACTATGATGCCGGAGAAGATGATGAGCGAGATTCCGTTACCGATGCCGCGCTCTGTGACCTGCTCGCCCAACCACATAATGAAGGCGGTGCCGGCCGTGAGCGTGATCATGGTTGTGAGCCGGAAAGACCATCCCGGCTCCAGGACCGCGCCCGAACCAAACTGACCATTTTCAAGAGCGATAGACATGAGAAGACTCTGAAAGAGCGCGAGTCCAATCGTCGCATAACGCGTCCACTGCGTGATGCGCTTCTGCCCTTCGCTGCCCTCTTTTTTGAGTCGCTCTAGAGCCGGCACAACAACCGTTAGAAGCTGAAAAATAATCGACGCGCTGATGTAGGGCATGATGCCCAGCGCGAAGATGGACAACTGCTCCATCGCGCCGCCGGAGAAAACATTCAGCAAGCCGAACATCGTTCCTGACATCGATTCAAAAAACTGCTTGATCACATTCCCGTTGATACCGGGCGTTACCACGACGCAGCCGACGCGGTACACGGCGAGCATTGCCGCCGTGAAAAAGATCCGGCGACGCAGTTCCTCGATACGAAAGACGTTTTGAAGTCCAGCAAGCACGATTAAATGTGCTCCACGCTTCCGCCAGCAGCTTCGATCTTAGCCTCCGCAGCGGTGCTGATCTTATTTACGGTCAACTTGAGCCCCTTGGGCGCTTCACCCTCTGCGAGAACCTTGACCGGCTGGCCAGAGCCTCGAATGAGTCCTTTATCAGCTAATGCCTTCGCATCAACTGTTGCTCCCTCTCCGAAAACAGAAAGCGCGCCGAGGTTCACAACCTCGTTCACAACTCGGAATCGATTCGTGAAACCCTTCTTCGGAACACGCTGATAGAGGGGCATCTGGCCACCCTCGAACCAAGCCTTGATCTTCTTGCCCGACCGTGTGCCCTGGCCTTTTACACCGGTGCCACAAGTCTTGCCCTTACCAGAGCCTGGACCACGACCGACTCGCTTGCGCGTCGGTTGCGAACCAGGGATCGGCGAAAGTTCGTTCAGCATTGTTAGTTCTCCAAGACCACTACAAGGTGGCGTACCTTATTGATCATGCCGCGTACGGCGGGCGTATCTTCGAGCTCACGGATCTGGCGAATTTTTCGCAGCCCGAGCCCAACCAAAGTGGCGCGCTGTTTTCGGTTGTAACCGATTTCGCTCTTCACCTGCTGGATTTTCACCGTCTTACCTACTGCCATCGAAATTCTCCTGATCCCTCTTGGTCGCCTAACAGGCTATCCCAGAGGGCCCCTAAAGAGGGGGTAGATCTAACGGGTGCGACCGAGCTGCGCGAGTCGCTCATCGGGATCACGAAGCTCAGAGAGCCCCGCCATCACGGCGTTCACGACATTCCGGGGTGTCTTCGTCCCCAGGGTCTTCGTAAGAACGTCCGAGACACCGGCCGATTCAACAACGGCTCGAACAGGACCACCTGCGATCACGCCAGTACCAGGAGAAGCCGGCAGCAAAAGCACTCGCCCCGCACCGGAAACCCCGATTACGTCATGGGGCAGCGTTCGGCCATCTATGAGCGGGATCTGGATAAGCGAGCGACGTGCGCGCTCCACACCCTTGCGGATTGCCTCCGGAACTTCGCTGGCTTTGCCTAGGCCAACGCCGACGACGCCTGCCCCGTCACCTACGACTACGAGCGCCGAGAAACTGAAGCGGCGACCGCCCTTAACCACCTTCGACACGCGGTTGATGTGAATCACCCGATCGTTGAGTTCATAATCATTCGGGTTGAGCAGAGACGATTGAATTACAGATGCCATATCAGAACTGAAGCCCCGCCTCGCGTGCTCCGTCTGCCACTGCCTTTACTCGGCCGTGATAGAGGAACCCGTTTCGATTGAACACGACCTGGTCGATGCTCTTTTCTTTTGCGATCCGACCAATTGCTTCGCCGACCTTCTTGGCCGCCTCGCAATTGCCGGTTCCTTCGCTGCCCGCGATCGCCTGATCGCGGGTGGAAACCGAACCAAGCGTCTTGCCCGTTTCCGTTTCGACGAGCTGCGCGTACGTGTGCTTCGCACTTCGATACACAGTGAGCGCTACCCGCTGGCTGCGATCTAGTGAAGTCTGCGTTCTCGCCTTGCGCGCCAACCACTTCCGACGCTTCGTATTCTGGATTTTCTTCTTCATGCTTACGCGCCTGCCTTACCGACCTTGCGGCGGATATGTTCGTCGTCGTAGCGTACGCCTTTGCCCTTGTAGGGCTCCGGCGGCCGGAGAGCTCGCACATCGGCGGCGAACTGTCCGACGACCTGCTTGTCTGCGCCTTCAATGGACACCTTCGTGTTTCCATCTACAGCGACTTTGAGCCCTTCCGGGATGGGCATTGCAACGGGATGCGAAAACCCAAGGAGAAGGTTCAGAACCTTGCCCTTCACGTCGGCGCGATAGCCAACCCCCTCGATCTCGAGGCGCTTCGTAAACCCATCGGCGCAACCCACGACCATGTTATTCGCGAGTGCTCGAGCCAGACCGTGGTTTGCACGAGTCGGCTTCGTGTCGTTCGAGCGTTCGAAGACGAGTTTGTCGCCATCTACTTTGCCCGTGATCCCTGCCGGAATCGCCCCAGTAAGTTGTCCCTTCGGACCCTTCACTTGGACTTCACCGTTCGCAACGTTAACTGTCACGCCACTCGGGATCCCAATCGGTTGTTTGCCAATACGGGACATTGTCTACCAGACCTCGCAGATCACTTCGCCGCCAACCTTTTGGGCGCGCGCATCACGATCACAGAGCACACCCTTCGAGGTTGACAGGACGGCCATGCCTAGACCGGCACGAACCTGCTTCACTTCACCAGCGCCCACGTAGACGCGGCGTCCGGGCTTGCTCACTCGTCGCATGCCCTCAATCATCATCTTGCCATCGTCCTGATACCTCAGGTCAACAGTCAGAGTAGGCTTCTTCTCGTCGCCATCCGTGTTTACAGCGCCGACGAAACCCTCGTCAGAAAGCACGTTTGCAACGGCCAGCTTCAACTTCGAAGCCGGGCAATTCATTTGCGCATGTCGCGCTCCACCCGCGTTGCGGATGCGGGCCAACATGTCACCAACCGGGTCGGTCATCATAATTGATCCCCCTTTGACTGTCGGAACGGGACACCGAGATGAGTCAAGAGTGACTTCGCCTCGGCATCAGTGTTGGCGGACGTGACGACGGTGACATTCATTCCCGTCACTCTTTCGACTTGGTCGTAGTCCACTTCGGGGAAGATCGTCTGCTCACGAATTCCGAACGTGTAGTTCCCGCGACCGTCAAAGGCCTTAGGCGACACGCCAGAGAAATCTCGCACACGGGGCAACGCCACGGTGAGCAATCTGTCCAGAAACTCCCACTGCATCGAACCACGAAGCGTCACGCTGCAGCCGATCGGCTGGCCCTCGCGAAGCTTGAAGTTCGACACGCTCTTCTTCGCGCGACGCATCACAGGCTTCTGCCCCGTGATTTGACCGAGCTCAACCATCGCTTTTTCAAGAAGCTTCGGATTGGTCGTCGCTTCGCCGAGGCCGATGTTGAGAACAACCTTCTCGACCTTAGGAATTTCCATCACGTTCCCGTAGCTGAATTCCTCTTGGAGCTTCGGCCGAATCGTCTCTTCGTACTGCGTCTTGAGTCGCGGTACGGAAGTGATTTCTGCCTTCGTCGTTGCTTCATCAGCCATGGCTAAAGCACCTCCGGCGCAAGCGATACGATCTTCATGAAGCCGGCCCCACGCAGCTCACGGGCAACAGGCCCGAAGATGCGCGTTCCAACGACTTCCTTTTCCTTGCTGATCAGAACGGCCGCGTTCTCGTCGAAGAGGATGTGCGTACCATCCGGTCGCGAAATCGCCTTCTTCGTGCGGACGATGACCGCGCGGCGGACCTCGCCCTTCTTCACGCGTGCATTCGGAATTGCTTCCTTGATGGCAACGACGATCACGTCGCCGACAGACGCGAAGCGCCGCCGAGAGCCACCAAGCACCCGAATGCACTTAACCTTCCGCGCACCCGAGTTATCAGCCACCGTTAGGGTGGATTCTGCTTGAATCATTTTTTGTTCCTTTGCTCGCGGGCCTATTTACGCCACGCGAACTCAACTCGCCGGTTCAACCTGAAGTCTGTGTTCCCAATCGGGAATCAGACTGTGGTTGCCTTTTCGAGCGTCTCTTGGACTTTCCAACGCTTGCGCTTGGAGAGCGGTCGGTGCTCAATAATTTGCACCTGGTCACCTTCCGTGCATTCGTTCGACTCGTCATGAGCCATGAACCGCGAGTAGCGGCGGATGTACTTCTTATACCGTTGGTCCTGTACAAGACGTTCGACACGGACCACAACGGTCTTGTCCATCTTGTTACTGACCACGGTCCCAATCAGGGTTCGTCTACTTCCTCGTTCGCTCACTCTTTATGCTCCCGATTCCGGTGCGGATACTGATACCGCGGTGCGCTTCTCGGTGAGGAGGGTTTCCACGCGGGCGATGTCTTTTTTGAGCTGGCCTAACAACGACGTATTCTCGAGCTGCTCTGTTGAGCGACGAATGCGCGCGTTGAAGAGCTCGTCCCGGAGCTCACGCCCCTTCTGCTCGAGTTCGTTTTCGGAGAGTGATCGCAGTTCAGTTGCGTTCATTTGATCAGCCCTCCCGTTGCACGAAGCGCGTGCGAATCGGCAGCTTATGGGCCGCCAGTCGAAGTGCTTCTCTGGCGATTGTCGAGTCGACGCCTTCCATTTCGTAGAGCACGCGTCCTCGCTTGACCGGGGCGACCCAGCCTTCCGGATTCCCCTTACCTTTACCCATTCGAGTTTCGGCAGGCTTCTTCGTGACCGGCTTGTCAGGGAAGACTCGGATCCAAACCTTACCACCACGCTTAACATGGCGGGTCATAGCGATACGAGCGGCTTCGATCTGAC
Source organism: Deltaproteobacteria bacterium UBA4427 (assembly GCA_002390675.1). GTDB lineage: Bacteria > Myxococcota_A > UBA9160 > UBA9160 > UBA4427 > UBA4427. The sequence goes on along the minus strand of DGPZ01000095.1, from coordinate 4,963 downwards.
GTGCCGTGATGTATCCAGAAGTCATCGCTTGTAGGCCGTAGGCGCCGAATGCGAGCGTGTTTCCACGCAACGCAGCTCCGCGGATGCGGCCCTTAAACATCTTGCGATGCTTGACTTTCTTCGGTTGAAGCATTTTCTATCTCTCTTCGTTCGTAAATGATTCCTGAGGTTGAGCTTCCGCTCTCGCTGTCATGTAATGACTGCAGCTACCTAGGAGCCTCGGAACGGTGGTCCTGGGAAAGCGGGCCGCGCTTGAGTTCGCGGTCACCAACCTCGCCCTTAAAGATCCAGCACTTCACGCCGACCACGCCGTAGGTCGTGCGCGCTTCGGCAAAGCCGTATTCGATTTCGGCACGCAGCGTATGCAGCGGCACTCGACCGTCGCGGTACCACTCCCGACGTCCCATCTCAGCGCCACCGAGGCGGCCCGAGCATTGGATCCGGATGCCCTCGGCACCGAACTTCATCGTCGCGATCATCGCCTTCTTCATGGCACGTCGGAAAGCGACTCGTCGTTCGAGCTGTGTCGCGATGTTCTCAGCGACCAACTGTGCGTCGAGTTCCGCTTTTCGGATCTCTTTGATGTTGATGAAGACATCACACGCGGTGTACGACTTGAGCTCCTTACGAAGCACGTCGACCTCAGCCCCACGCTTGCCGATCAGGATACCGGGGCGTGCGGTGTGGATATTGATCACAATCTTCTCGCCGGTGCGCTCGATGACGACCTTCGAGATCCCCGCGTGATACAGCTTCTTCTTGATGAAAGCGCGAATCTTCACGTCTTCATGCAGCTGCGCGGCGTAGTTCTTCTCGGCGAACCAATTGGACTGCCACCCGTAAAGGGTGCCGATCCGGAAGCCGTATGGATGGACTTTTTGACCCATGTGTCGGATTACCTTTCGGACAGCACTACGTTGATGCTGGCGGTTCGCTTCTGGATCCAAGCGGCTCGGCCCTGAGCACGCGGGCGGATGCGCCACATGCTCGGACCTTCGTCCACGAAGATCGTCGACACGACGAGATTATCAATTTCAATCCCGGCGCGTTGGTTTTCGTTCTTTTGCTCTGCATTCGCAACCGCAGAACGAATCAACTTTTCAATCGGAGCTGATACGCGCTTGGGCGAAAGCGAAAGCAGATTCAGCGCTTCTTCCACGCCCTTGCCGCGAATCTGATTCACAACGAGGCGCGCTTTCTGGGCGCTGACTCGGTAGTTCATGAGCGAGGCTTTCACCTCGGTCGTCGCTGTCTCACTCATCAGCGCTTCACCTTCTTATCACTGGCATGGCCGGTGAACTTTCGGGTCGGCGCAAATTCACCGAGTCGATGTCCGACCATGTTCTCGGTCACGAAGACCGGCATGAAGAGCTTGCCGTTATGAACATGGAACGTGAGTCCCACGAATTCCGGCGAAATCATCGATCGTCGCGACCAGGTCTTGATCACACTCTTGCCGCCACCGGCGGTGAGCTTGTCGACCTTGCGCTGGAGGCTGGGATCGATGTAGGGGCCTTTGCGAAGTGAACGTGCCATTTCTCTCTACCTACCTACTTCTTCCCTCGTCGCTTGACGATGTACTTGTCCGACTGCTTATTATTGCGCGTCTTCGCACCCTTGGTGGGCTTGCCCCAAGGTGTACAAGGATGGCGACCACCTGATGATCGACCTTCGCCACCACCCATGGGATGGTCGACTGGGTTCATCGCGACACCACGCACGTTTGACCGCTTACCGAGCCAGCGGGATCGCCCCGCTTTGCCGATGCGCTGATTTTCGTGCTCGCTGTTACCAACCTCGCCGACGGTAGCCATGCAGTCGATGTGAACCATCCGCATCTCACCACTGGGAAGCCGAAGCGTGGCCATCTTACCTTCGCGCGCCATGATCTGAGCGCTCGTGCCTGCCGAGCGAACCATCTGAGCACCCTTGCCGGGCTTCATCTCGATCGCGTGAACCGTAGTACCGAGCGGTATTCGCGACAGCGGCAGCGCATTGCCAGGATTAATCTCAGCTTCGGCCGACGACACAACCGTGTCACCTACCTTGAGACCACCAGGCGATAGGATATATCGCTTTTCGCCGTCCACGTAGTGGAGCAGCGCGATGTTCGCGGATCGATTCGGATCGTACTCGATTGCGGCAACCTTGGCGGGCACCTCAACCTTGTTGCGACGGAAATCGATTACGCGGAATCGTCGTCGATGACCACCGCCTCGATGATACGCAGTGATGCGACCATTCGAGTTACGTCCACCGGACTTCTTGACGAGACCCTTCGTCAGCGAGCGCTCGGGCTTGCTGCGAGTGATTTCGGCGAAGTCCGAGACGCTCATGTTGCGGCGGCCCGGAGATGTGGGCTTATAAACCTTGACCGGCATGGATCAAACTCCCTCGAAGTATTCGATCGTATGGCCTTCGGCCAAGACGACGATCGCTTTCTTCCAGCTCGGCTTTCGGCCGATTTTCTTTCCAACCCGCTTCGTCTTCCCAGGCTGGTTCATGGTTCGTACTCGACTCACCTTCACTTCGAAGAGCGCTTCGACAGCACGCTGAATCTCATGCTTAGTGGCATCCGGATTGACGCGGAAGGTCGCGATGTTCGCCTCTTCGCGTGCGATCGCGCTCTTCTCTGTCACGATCGGCTGCTGAATCACGTCGTGCATATTCATTATTCCGACGCCCCTTCCTTGCCCTTAGCCTGTCCCTCGAGACGAGCCTGAAGCTTTTCGATGGCCGACTTCGTCATCAGCACATTCTTATGGCGAAGCAGGTCGTAGACGTTAACGCCTTCGGTCCGAACGACGCTCACGCCGGGCAGATTCCGAGCCGACGCTTCGACCGTCGAGTTGGCTTCCTCAATCACGATCAGTGTCGTGCCTTCGGCCAGACCTAACGTTGTCAGAATCTCAACGATTCGCTTGGTCTTGAATCCGTCTACGGACAACTCATCAACGATCGTGATCGCCGAATCTTGAACGCGCTGACTGAGTGCGGACTTGAGCGCTGCAGCTCGAACCTTCTTCGGAAGTTTGTGCGAGTAACCGCGCGGCACTGGGCCGAAAACGACACCACCACCCTGGAACTGCGGAGCCCGGGTCGTGCCTTGACGTGCGCGACCGGTGCCCTTCTGGTTATAAGGTTTTGCACCACCACCCGAGACGAGCGCCCGGTTCTTGGTGCTGTGAGTACCGGAGCGCCGCTCTGCAAGCTGGCGCCGGACCTCGGCGTGGAAGAGATGAGGCTTCACCTCAGTCTCAAATACTGCCGAAGACAGATCCATCGATCCGGCCTTCTCATTATCTAGATTGACGACGTCGATCGTGGCCATGACTAAAGCTTGATCTCCACGTCTACGCCCGCTGCAAGCTCAAGCTTCATCAGCGCGTCGACAGTCTGAGGCGTCGGATCGAGAATATCGATCAGGCGCTTGTGAGTTCGAAGCTCAAACTGCTCGCGTGACTTCTTGTCGATGTGCGGGCCCTTGAGAACAGTCCACTTGTTTTTGTTAGTCGGAAGCGGGATCGGACCCGCGACGCGGGCTCCCGTTCGCACGGCCGTATCTACGATCTCACCAGCGCTCTGATCGAGCAGCTTATAGTCGTAGGCCTTCATCCGAATCCGAATTTTCGTTGCCGTGGCGTCTGCCATGGGTTTGCTCCGAGCTGGCCCTACGGGCCGGGAGTGTCGGTCATCCGGCTCCCGTTCCTAAAAGGAGAGGAGCCTTCAGCGCCAGGGTTCCGGAGCGAAGCTCCGGATCCCATAAAATGTTATTCGATCACTTCGGCTACAACGCCTGAACCCACCGTTCGTCCACCTTCGCGGATGGCGAACCGAAGTTCCTTGTCCATCGCGATTGGCGTGATCAGCTCTACCGTCATTTCGACGTTATCACCGGGCATCACCATTTCGGTGCCGTCGGGAAGGTTCGCCACCCCAGTCACATCCGTAGTACGGAAGTAGAACTGAGGTCGATAACCGTTGAAGAACGGCGTATGTCGACCGCCTTCGTCCTTCGTAAGGATATATGCCTGAGCACGGAACTTCGTGTGAGGCGTGATCGATCCCGGCTTCGCCAGAACCTGACCGCGCTCGACATCATCCTTCCCCGTGCCACGAAGAAGACATCCCACGTTGTCGCCGGCGCGACCTTCGTCAAGAAGCTTCCGGAACATTTCGACGCCCGTGATCGTCGTCTTCGTCGTGTCGCGGATGCCAACGATTTCAACTTCGTCCTGAGGATGAATCGTGCCTGCCTCGATACGACCCGTCACAACAGTGCCACGACCCGTGATCGAGAAGACATCTTCCATCGGCATCAGGAAGTCTTTGTCGATCTCTCGTTCCGGCTCAGGAATATGTGCGTCCAGCGCGTCCATCAGTTCATCGATGCACTTGTTGTCAGCATCGTTCGACGAGTCTTCGCCAGCGGCCAGCGCGGAACCCTTGATGATCGGAATATCATCACCCGGGAAGTCGTAGCTCGAGAGCAATTCTCGAATTTCCATCTCGACAAGCTCGATCAACTCTTCGTCGTCGACCTGGTCGGTCTTGTTCATGAACACCACGATATGCGGAACGTTCACCTGCCGAGCCAGAAGGACGTGCTCGCGAGTCTGAGGCATCGGACCATCAGCAGCTGACACGACCAGAATGGCGCCATCCATCTGCGCAGCACCCGTGATCATGTTCTTCACGTAGTCAGCATGACCGGGGCAATCCACGTGCGCGTAGTGGCGACCTTCCGACTCGTACTCAACATGAGCAGTCGCGATCGTAATGCCGCGCTCACGCTCTTCCGGAGCCTTATCGATGTTCGCGAAGTCCATCTTCTCAGCAAGGCCCTTATGCGCCTGACGAGAGGTGATGGCTGCGGTCAGCGTCGTCTTACCGTGATCGACGTGACCAATCGTGCCCACGTTCACGTGAGGCTTATTACGCTCGAATTTTGCTTTGCCCATTC
>DGPZ01000038.1:3057-5396 GCA_002390675.1 Deltaproteobacteria bacterium UBA4427 | reverse complement strand
GCCGCGGATTCTGACCTTCAACAACGCGCGCCACCGATGCCTTGGTGCGCACGTCGCCCAGATGGAAGGACGAGTTCTGCTCGAAGAACTCCTCGCCCGCGCGCCCGAATACGAGGTCGACGAGGAAAACGGAGTTCGCATCCGCTCCGAGTTCTTTCGCGGGTTCGATCGGCTGCCGATCGTATTCGGCGCGTGAGGTTGGTGAACTCATCCGGCATGACGTGAGGGCGCAATCCGCCTGCGATTCGTCGTCCCTCTTATTCGCCTCGGTAGGCCAGATACCGGGGGGAGGTGAGGCGATGGCGATCTCCGGATCGCCGGTCTAGTTTTAATGCCACTATGTCCTTCAACCTATCAGATCTGCACCGCATCCAATGCGACTTGGCCTTCGCGACGGACGCCGGTCGTTGGGACGACTTCGTCGGCTGCTTCGTAGCCAAGGCTCTCGTGGACTACGGGAGCCTCGGGGCAGGCGAGATCGAACACATTGCCGAGTCGATCCGGGAGTCCCAGGCGCAGTATCAGGGAACGATGAATCTCGTCGGTACGCACAGTGCGCGGGTGGACGGCGATCGCGCTCTCGCAGAGACATATGTCGTGAGCCATCACTTCCGGGCAGACGATAATCAGTCGTGGGACGACCAGGCTGGAACGCACTACGTCGACCGGTTCGTTCGCGTTTCTGAGGGGTGGCGTATCTGCGAACGAACCGCGAATCTTCGCTGGTTCAAGAGCGTCCCCGCTGAGAGCGGCTGGCTTTGAATTCGGATCCGGGCGCTGGCGCGTGCGGTCTGGAATCGAGGAGGATGAGAGATGTCCAGGTTCACGCCCGTCGATACGGGAAAGATCTTTCCACGTGAAGAGATCGACGAAGCCTTTCGGCACTACTGGTGTCTGGGAGGAGCCGGCGAGAGGTGGTCCGAGTTCGCCGACCTCTACACGGAGGACGCGATCCTGATCGACCGAGTCATCGAAGGCGTCAAGAACGGGCGGCAAGAGATCCGCGAGTACCTCGATCTAGTGATGAACCGCGAGATGCCGGCGCTCTATACCGTCTACGATTGGCACACGATCCAGGGCAATTGCGTGAGCAATGGCATGGTGAACCGCTTCGACAACCCGGACCCGAACGGCGAACCGCTGGATTTCTTCGGGGTGACGATCCAGGTCTATGCCGGGGACGGATTATGGTGCTTCCAGGAAGACTACTATTCTTGGGAAGGGATGCAGCGAGTGCGCGCAGACTATGAACGCTTATGCGCCGAACATGATCCGGATCATCCTCGTCGGCGTACGCGAGCCCATTGGCCATCCGATCCGGACTGGGCGATCGGTCTTCCGCAGCACCCGGACGGGATCTAGGTCGTAGCGAAAGCGCGCCCACCACTCGCGACAGGGGAAACGATGCTCGCAGTCAAGTTTAAGGACAAAGAAGTGGTCCTCGAGGACGTTGCTCGCCCGGCGGGCGAAGGCGTCCTGGTTAATGTTAGGTCATGCGGGATTTGCGGGTCGGACGTTACGATCCTCGACAGCGGCTTCCCTATTAATGGGACTCCTGGCCATGAGATCGCCGGAGAGTTGGAGGACGGGACGCCGGTCGCCATCGAGCCGATCGCGCCATGTGGTAGCTGTCGGTTCTGCGATGTCGGCGATACCCAGGTTTGTGTTCGCGGGACCGACATGGTGTACGGCGTCGGCCGAGATGGAGGCATGGCCGAACAGATAAGGGTGCCGGAGCGCTGCATCGTCCCGCTTCCGAGGAGTATCGATCCCGACAGCGGGGTCCTAGTAGAACCCCTCGCCGTCGCTGTCCACGGCATCCGCCGTGCACGGATCAACGGCACCATGCGCGTGCTCGCAATAGGTGGCGGCACGATTGGCCTCGGTGCAGCAGTTGCGGCTCGCGCCGCCGGGGCGACCGTGGATCTTGTGGCTCGGCATGAGGCGCAGGTTGCGGCCGGTCGACAGATTGGCGCGAACGTGATTGACCGCGCGGACGGTGGCGACTACGACGTCGTTCTTGACTGTGCCGGTTCCGCCTCGTCGGTCGCTGCAGCCTGCGAAGCCCTGCGACCGAAGGGGACACTCCTGATGCTGGCTTCGTCGTGGACGTCTTTCGAATTCCCCGGACTCATCGTAGCGGCGAAGGAACTCGACATCGCGATTTCCACGATGTACGGGCATTCGGGGACGACGCGGGACGTCGAGGCTGCCGCCAGGCTCCTTGCTTCGGACGAGGCGATCGCGGATGCGCTGATCACCGATCGCTTTCCGCTCTCCGCGGCGCCGGAGGCTTTCGAGCGATCCCGGGACAGACGGGGCGGCGCGATCAAGGTCGT
>DGPZ01000038.1:0-3030 GCA_002390675.1 Deltaproteobacteria bacterium UBA4427 | reverse complement strand
GGCTTGCGAGCCACTTAGGATACCTTTCGCCTGGTTCCTATTATTTACTCGCGGGGTCTCAAGCGTTTCCTAGATCCGACGCGTCATGACCAGCCGGAGAACCATGCATATCTCGAACTTTGAAGAAGGTCGCGGGCATCGTCGCAATCTATCGGGTTTAGCTTTCTTCGAGCTGGACCGTGACTGAGAACGCTAGGTCTGCGACCCGGCCTAAGAGAAAAACGAAGGAGTTCCTCCGAGTCCTAGCTCTTCGGCCATTGCCGGACCGCGCATACACGGCTGTGCCCTCCATTCGTCGCTCGGCTCGTTGTCTGCGAGCCAGGCGATGACTGCAGCGATGCTTGAGGCAGGCGTGGGTGTGAATTTCCCGAGAACTTTCTCGTCGATGCCGTTCGCCTTCATCAACTCCGTCAAGACCATGCCGGGCTCGATGTTGAGGACGCGAAGACCTGAATCGGGATATTCTGCGTGCAGTGCGCCGGCCATGCGTTGGAGGGCCGCTTTCGAGGCGGGATAGGCGAAGCCCCACCCGCCCTGGTCGGCAGGCGCTGGCGGATCGACGAACGCGGTCGCCGAGAGCATGTTGAGGATGGTTCCGCTGCTCTGCTCGAGCATCGTGGGCAGGAAACGCTGGACCAGCGCCAGCGGCGTCAGAACATTGCCCTGGTAAATCGCGCGCAGTTGGTCTGGCGTCACCTCAAGCACGCGTTCCTGAACACCCGCGCCCTGATAGATGGCGTTGTTGAATAGCAGGTCAATTCGGCCGAACTCATCGAGTGCGGACTGTGCAGCCTTGTCGATGGCCTCGGGATCCAAGATGTCCGCCTGAAGACAAAGTGCTTTGCCGCCCTCAGCCTCGACCGCCGCAGCGGTTGCACGCAGGCTCCCCGGTAGCGGCGCAACTTTGCCTACGTGGTCGTACGCCTCACCGGCGCCGAGGGTCCGCGCGGTGATCGCGACGTCGAATCCGGCTCGAGCGAGCGCGACGGCGGATTCGGCCCCGATCCCTCGACTTGCACCACTTACGAAAGCAACCCTGCGGTCCATGGGATCTCCTTTGGATGTGCGGCGTCCACGCGAGGCGCGTTGAACTCGATTCTCAGAAATTAGATGTTTGGAACGTAGTGCCCCGTGATGAGCGGCAGATCAGCATAGGTCCGTATTCCTGCGGCTGCTTCGCAAACCGTCGGAATTGCCGAGACTATCGGCATGGACGTCACCGTATTCGACATGTCGATGTAATCCTCGATTCGCTCTGCTTTCTGTGGACTGAAGGTGACCCGTGTCTGCACGTTTGGATTGCCTTCCACCTTCATCGTGTAGCCGTGATGAATCGGCCACTCGGGCTCGAGGCCCTTTCCGGCGACCCAGCACACGTCGAGTTCGAGCACCGCGTCCTCTTGGCCGGCGGTGAAAGCCTGCCACGTGTTCTTCTGGCCCGCGATCGTGCCCGCCTTCATCTCGAACCCGAAGAATTCGCGGTCTTCGGGCGTGATTGCCCACTCAAGGTTGGATCGACGTTCCGAGATCGGCACCCTGAGCATGGCCGCCATAACGTCGAGGCACTCCTCGTAGAAGCCGAGGACCTGGCTGCTCGTCTGCTCCCACTTTGGATCAGGCTTCTGTCCCCAGCCTAGATTCTCGTAGTTGCTGATTGCGTGATAGGTGGAGAGATCGACGGACTCAAGGAACTGCACGCGCCGAAAATTCTGGCTGACGCTCGCCATATTGGCCGCAAGGTAGTTTGCGAAGCCGGGAAAGATCCCGGAGCCGAAGAGGCTCGCTCCCCCGGCCTGTGCGGCGGCTTCTACTCGCGCGCGGGCAGTTTCGCCCGCCGCGCGCATGTTAGTCAGGTTGCTCGATACGACGTTGATTCCTCCTTCGAGGAGGCGACAGAGCACGTCGACGCTCGCGAGTTGATGCGGCGTGTAGCAGATGCAATCGGCGCCGAGAGCAAGCAGGGCGTCGATGTCGTTCGTGGCCTGGATCCCGAGCCGGCCGATTCCGCATAGCTCGCCAACGTCTTGTCCATTCTTCTCGGGGCTCCACGCATAGGCGCCCACCAATTCTAGTTCGGGATGGCTGAGAATTCCCTTCACGGCCTCGCGACCCACGAAGCCCGTCGTCCATTGAATGACTTTGTAAGTCAAGTTCGCTCTCCTTTGATTCGCAATTTTACGATCCGCGACGACGGAATGAGGGCTACCCTCCCGCAGCAGCTCATCGCCTTCGCTTCAGAACAATATCCACAACTATGACATAGTAAATACGATGGTTTGAGTCGTGGCTTCCACAGGAATTGAGACAATATGCCCATAACGATCCGAGCCCTCTCTCACATCGTACTGCCCGTCGCCGATCTCGATGCGGCACTCGCCTTTTACCACGATCTGCTGGGCCTCGAGGTGGTGGTACGGCTCGATCCCGACGACTCGGGCCCCGATGGAAGTATCGCGGCGGGGCTCAATATCGCCGGCATGCTGTTACCCGGCGGCACGATGCTCGAGCTCGTCGAGGGGATGCAAGAGCCCCGTGCTGGCTCGACGGTTGTCGCGCTCAATGTGGCTGACGTGAAGGCCGCACATCTTGAAGTCGAGGCCGCGGGCGTGACCCCGGCCATGCCACCTACCGAAGTCACGCCGGGCATCACGATGATGTTCCTGACAGATCCGGACGGGCGAACTGTCGAGCTCGTCGAGTTCGCGAGCGGCGTCAGCAGCAACTACGCAAATCTCAACGTGGGGTCCGCGAGCTAGGTATCTGAGATCGTCAAGTACGAACTGCAACGGATGACCGAACGCTTAGCAATTCAGCGCTTGATCGACGTTTCAGCACAGCTCCTCCACTAAGGTGAGGACCCTACTACTCTCGGTCACGATTGGTGGAGCCCCTCATGACAATGGCTGGATGTCCGTTTCAGCGGGGGCGACGATGCTGGTTTGCGTTAGTTGTTCTCGGACTGGAAGCAGACGAGCCCTTCTACGTTTATGCTGGAGCGCCTCACTCGACCACCTCGAAGACCGCTCAGTG
>DGPZ01000193.1 GCA_002390675.1 Deltaproteobacteria bacterium UBA4427 | reverse complement strand
GTCCGAAGCAGCCTCTGCATCCGGGGGAAATGTTGTGTCGTCGTCTGAAGCGGTGAATCCGCTGCATCTATCCGGAGCGCTTCCGCGCTTCGATCTATTCGAATCCGAACACGTGGTACCAGGAGTCCGTGCTCTCTTAACTGAGCTCGAAGGTGAGCTCAGTGATCTCGAGGGAAGCATCGAGCCCACGTGGACGGGCTTGATCGATCGGCTCGAGTCCATGTCGGAACGTCTTGGCTTTGGCTGGGGGATGGTCGGGCATCTGATGGGCGTCCAGAACAGCGACGCTCTGCGCGAGGCTCACGCCGAAGTGCAGCCGGAAGTGATCGGATTCGGCCTTCGATTGGCACAGAGTCGACCTATCTTTGAAGGACTCGAAGCGCTCCAAGCGAGTAACGCTTTTTCGCGCCTCGATCCTGCGCAGAAGCGCATCGTTGCGAGCCTGCTTCGCGAGGCGCGGCACGCTGGCGTGGGACTCTCGGATTCTGATCGCGAACGATTCAATGCGATCCAAGCCGAACTCGGCGAACTCGGAACGCGCTTCAGCAATCATGTGCTCGATGCGACGAAAGCCTTTGGGCTCTTGCTTCGAGATCCCGCCGAGATGGCCGGAACTCCCGAGAGCCTTCGCGAACTCTCGGCTCAGAATGCTCGCGAAGCAGGGGAAGAGGGCGCGACTCCCGAGGCCGGACCCTGGCGGATTACCTTGGACGCTCCGGTCTTGATTCCGTTTCTCGAGCACGGGGAGCACCGCGGTCTGCGTGAGCAGCTTTACCGCGCGTACGTGACGCGCGCCGGTAGTGGTGAGTTTGATAACGCACCTTTGATCGAACAGATTCTGGCGCTGCGGCATGAGATGGCGCGGCTGCTCGGATTCGAGAGTTATGCCGCGCTGTCCGTCGATTCGAAGATGGCCCCGAGCGTCGCAGGCGTTGATTCTTTGCTCGAAGACTTACGCGAATCCTCGATGGGTTCCGCACGTGAAGATCTTTCGGCCCTTCAGTCTTATGCGGAAGAGCAAGGTCTAGAGGGCGATTTGCAGCTCTGGGATTCCGGCTTCTATTCCGAACGTCTTCGTGAGGAGAAGTTCGACTATTCAGAAGAAGAACTGCGGCCCTACTTCCCGATGCCACAGGTTCTTGAAGGACTCTTCGCACTGGCGGGTCGTCTCTTTGGCGTTTCGATTGAGGCTGCTGACGGGGACACGCCTGTCTGGCACGAGGATGTGCGCTTCTTTCGTGTGAAGGACGAAGCTGGCAATCCTCTTGCGGCGTTCTTCCTCGATCCGTTTAGTCGTCCCGGGGACAAGCGCGGTGGCGCGTGGATGGACGAATGCTTGGGGCGCACGATTGCTGGTTCAGAGACCTCACCTCGCGCGGCCGTTGCATACCTCGTCTGCAATCAAGCGCCGCCCGTGGGCGAGCAGCCCTCGCTCATGACATTCGACGAAGTCCTCACACTTTTTCATGAGTTCGGGCATGGGCTGCAGCATATGCTGACCCGAGTAGACTACGGCCTAGCATCTGGCATTCGCAATATAGAATGGGATGCGGTCGAACTACCTTCGCAGTTCATGGAGAACTGGTGCTATCACCGCGAAACCCTGATCGGACTTTCCGGACACATCGAAACCGGCGAGAAACTTCCGGTGGAGCTCTTTGACAAGATCGATGCCGGCCGAACCTTCCGCGCCGGCAGCGCCATGATGCGACAGCTCTATTTTGCGACGATGGATCTCGCCTTACATAGGACGGATCTTGCCGAAGCAGGCGAGAGCATCTTCGACGTACAGCGTCGAATCGCAGAAAAAACGACGGTCATGCCGCCGCTTTCGGAGGACCGTTTCCTTTGCAGCTTTGGGCATATCTTTGCCGGGGGCTACGCCGCCGGCTACTACAGCTACAAGTGGGCTGAAGTGCTCTCAGCGGATGCGTTCTCAGCCTTCGAAGATGCCGGACTAGAGGATGCGGAGGCGGTTGCGGAAACCGGGCGTCGCTTCCGAGAGACCGTGCTCGCTATGGGGGGCGGCACACCGCCTATGGAGGTATTCACCGCATTCCGCGGCCGAGAACCGTCCCCGGAAGCGTTGCTAAGGCATTCCGGGCTCACACCGGCCGCATAAGCGACGAAGAAGACCACGGAAAAGGCCGCCAATAAAGTTGCCAAAAAGTCCGCGCCCAAGCGGCCCAAACTACGCAGCGTAGAAGCGCGCGGCGAAGCAAGCGAAATAGAACGGGGACCCGACGATGATCAAGCTAGCAATCGACTTCGAAAATCCAGCACGTGAGTGGTGGGAGAACGGTGGACAGGAACTTTGGGAATCGATTATCGAAGGCTTCGACAACAACGACGTCGCGGTCGATGAGTCGATCGCAACATCCTGGCTCGCGGCGGCCGCACAAATTCCTGGATGGGAAGGCGGTCCCGAATTCTCTCCGCATCCGATCTGCTTGAAGGAAGTGGACGAGGACGAAATCGTTTGACTAAAGAGGCCTCGGCGCCGCCGGGGCACGCGCACGAACCGGATCGGGAAACGCTTCAGTCCAGTTTACCGATCGAAGCGAATGCACTTGCCCACACGATTTTCGACGCGGGTGGGCGATTGATTGTCGTAGGTGGATTCGTTCGCGATGCGCTGCGCGGGAAGACATCCAAGGACCTGGACTTCGAGGTGTACGGGCTTGCGGGCTCTGCCCTCGGAGAGATCCTTTCGGGCCTCGGATTTACGTCACCGGTCGGTCGGCAGTTTCCCGTATGGCGACATACAGGGCTTGGATTCGATGTGTCGCTGCCTCGTGCGGACGGGATTGCGAATGACTCGGAAAGGCGTGGCGCAGCGCTGGGTCAGTCCATCGAGCGAAATCAAGGCGCTCCGCAGGATATGCCCATCGCGCCTAATTCACGTTCGTTCGAAGCGGCTGCTCGCGGGCGGGACCTAACGCTGAACGCGATTGGATGGGATATCAGCCATGAGTGCTGGGTTGATCCTCTAGCAGGCCGGAAGGATCTGCAGAGCGGTATTCTGCGAGCCGCCGATACTTCCCGATTCGCGGCAGATCCGCTTCGTGTTTTGCGCGTGGCGCGGCTTTCTGCGGAGCTTGGTGCACGCGTGGACGATGAGTTGATGACGCTCTGCGCAGCGCAGAATTTGTCCAGCGTGCCGGTCGAGCGGATTGCTGGGGAGCTGAGGCGGATTTTGTCTCTCGCGGAGAATCCGTGGCGCGCTTTTGAGCGCCTCCGTGAAATGGGGCAGCTCGCGATCTTCGCACCAGTTGCAGCGCTCACGGGCGTGCCGCAGGATCCCGTTTGGCATCCCGAAGGTGATGTCTATCTGCATACCGGACTCGTCGTGAACGAGGCTTCGAAGATTGCGGCGAAGCTGTCAGAAGACGCGGCCGAGGTTCTGATGTGGGCCGCAATGTGTCACGATCTGGGCAAGGCGGAGACGACGGAAGTGGATTCCAGCGGCCGAGTTCGGTCGCCTGGGCATGATGTCGCGAGCGCACGATTGGCGCAAAAATGGCTCGAATCTTTGAAGATAGGCAGCCGCCTTACTTCACGAGTTGAGGCGCTTTGCAGACATCACCTGGCGCCTGTGATTTTCGTAAAAGACGGCGCCGGCCCCAAGGCCTATCGAAGACTCGCACGAAAGTTGGCCGATGCGGATCTCGAGATGGTCGATCTCGAACGAGTAGCCCGGGCCGATCAATTGGGGCGAACGACGAAGGATGCCCTTGAAGGGCGCTTTGATGCAGGAGAGCGTTTTCTCGCCTCTGCCCGTCTCGCGTCAGTCGAGCGCGGCGTGGCAGAAGATGTTGTGCGTGCCGCGGATTGGATGCGCGCTGGCGTGCCGGCAGGGCCCGCGTTGGGCCGACTGCTCCGCCGATGTCGAGAAGTTCAAGATGACACTGGATGGACCGCGGCGGACCAAATTATGGCAGTCGTGAGCGAAGGCGAAGACTGACTAAGAGGGTGAGAAAGAGGGAGAGGGATAAACCTGTCCAGGCGCGAGCTTGGCGAGAGCGCTAGCCGTGGCCGATCGACTTCTCATGTGACGAAATAGCGTGCGTAATGATGGCAATCAGGGCGGGGGGCATCTGCATTTGTGCTTCCAGCCAATTCGTTCGCCTAGCGTGAGAGTTCGGCCATTAACTCGAAGGTCTCGAGTGGGCCAAGGGCTGGGCCTGTGTGCCCGAATTCTCGGTAGAGCGTCGCTACGTTGACGGCGATGCGTTCGGAGTCGAGCCAGGCAGAATAGTCGCCAAGTGCAATGTCGTGGGCGGCATCGCGAATCGAAAGTCCTGCGTCGAATCGTTTGCGAGCTTCGTCGCGTACGTAAATGAGATAGTCACGAACGGCGACGGCGCCCTCTGTGTCCGTAAGGGGGCCGTGTCCCGGTACGATGACTTCGGGATCGAGGGCAACGATTTTTTCGCAGGCGGCGATCCAGTTGGCTACGGGACCTTCCCACATGATAGGCGTGCCTTCGATGAACAGAATGTCGCCGGTAAAGACGGTTCGGGTGCTCGGGACGTGGATGATGACATCTCCACGTGTATGCGCGGGGCCGACCTCGATGAGTTCGACCGTGCGATCGCCGACTTGGATATTCATCTGCCCGTCGAAAGTCTCGGTGGGGCGCGTCGGCGTGATGCCTTTAAATTGATAGGCCCCGAAGGAGCGTTTCAAAAACTCGCCGGCCTTTCCCATCTGATCCGCGTTCGCGAGCATGCCTTCCATAACGGCCGGCGGAACCTCGTCCCATTCTTCTGCGGTGGCGGTCGAAGTGATGATTCGCGCGCCTTCGACGAGTTCGTTCCCGAAACAATGATCGCCGTTGGCGTGGGTATTCACGAGGGTGTCGATTTTGCGTGCGGCGGGGGTCGCATCCGCCATGGCGTCGAGCATTCGCTTGGTCAGAGGTAGGTCGTAGAGCGTATCGACCAGCAGGGAAGCCTCCTCATCCGCTATGAGCCCGGCATTACTGAGCCCCCAAGAACCATTGGGTTGGAGCCAAGCGAAGAGCCCGCCCCCTAAGTCTTCAAGCCTTGCATCGTCGCGCATATCGCTCACCGCTCCTCGTTTCAGGCTTCAAGAGTCGCACAGCGCATTAGGTTGCGCTGGCATGAGCGCGCACGCCTGTACTCGACACTCTCGGAAATACTCAACTTTTTTCGTCTTTCGCCGATATACAAAGTGGCTCTAACGAACTCTTGAGGGGAATAGATGACGACGAACGCCTTGGCCTGTGTGGCCTTCCGAGAAGCAGGCCGCGCAACCGTATGCGAGATTCTGTATGGACCGAACGTGCTGAAGCACGCGGTCATCGACGCAGAAGCCTTTGAAGGGGAGGTCGTCACGTTCTCGGGCATGCCGCTTCCGACGGATTGCCGCCCGCCAGCAGGACGTCGTCGCGGCGAACAGGTCGGCGTCGTTCCCGAAAAACTGATCGACTCGCACGGCATTTTTGCCTACGCGGGCATCGCCTCGGAGCGCATTGCGCTTCGCAAAGGGCTCCTCGCTCCCGTCGAGCTCGGCGTCGAACTCTCATGGGACCGTTGGTACGGCGCGGCTCGCAGAGGCCGTGAGGAACTCGCACGAATCGCGAAGCTGATCGGCCTGGAGCGGCCATCAGAGCAGTTCTACTCGGAATACTGTGAGGAAGCAGAGCGCCTGCTCAGCCCGGTCTGGCGTACCGTTGAGGAGCTTGCTGAGACGCTCCTAGAAAAGCATGAGCTGATGGGGCACCAAGTCGACCGTTTGGTGCATGGCCCCGAAGTGCTCGAGCAGCCCGGCCCTATTATTTGAGGGGTTGAACCATCATTGTCCGGTCGGCGGATTCAGAAGGCGTGATTTTGGACGCCGTCGTAAACGGTCCGCTTTCGCAGGCACGAGCTGAAGCGGCACGAAACTACTTGGTCGATTCCGACGAGATTCCAAGTGCTCGCCTCGAGGCAACCGGTTGCGGCACTGAAGACCCGCTTCGCAAGGTGGAGCAAACCGCGCAGGGCAAGCTGCATAACCGGCGCGTGGATCTCCGTCAGATTCGCTAGGCCGATCTAAATACCGGGCCCCGGACACGATTGCGCTGCGAATCCGAAAGATCCCGTCTTGCACTACCGAGGCAGGCTCCGTGCTTCCGGTCGCGCGCGTACGCCTCCCGAGAGCAGGCTAGGCCTCAATAAGCCCGGCTCGGATGGCAAACCGCACCAGCCCCGAGACCTTGTGGATATCGAGCTTGTCCATCAGATTCGATCGATGGGAATCGATCGTCTTGAGAGAGACACCGAGCTCGGACGCGATCTCCCTAGAGGAGAGTCCTTCGGCGATCAGCTCGAGGACTTCTCGCTCGCGTTCAGTGAGCATGGAGACACCCGAAGGTCCACCATCGCCCGGTCGCGCGATGGCATCGACGACTTGCTGTGTGATCGCAGGCGATAGGTACGAAGCGCCTGATTGAATCGCGTCGATTGCGTTATGTACGTCCGTCGAAGCGGAGTTTTTAACGACGTAGCCCGAGGCGCCTGCACGAAGCACTTCTTCAACATAGGCCCGACTCTCGTGCATCGAGAGTACGAGGATCTTGCTTTGGCATCCGGCCTTGCCGAGCTGACGCGTCGCATCGATACCGGAGAGCTTCGGCATATTGATGTCCATGAGCACAATGTCCGGACGTTTTTCCATGACGAGGGCGACTGCTTCGTCACCGTTAGCGGCTTCGCCGATGACGGTGAAATCTTCTCGCGCCTCCAGTAAACGAATGAGTCCCTCTCGTACAATCTTATGATCGTCTGCAACCACGATAGTAACCATGACTTCCCCTTTGTTTGATCCTTGAAAACTGGATCGCTTAAAACCTTCGAATCAGTATTTCAATGTAGTTACTCGAGGATTCCCTGGTATTGGGGAAAAACGGCAGATTCGATGTAGGAAAGCCGGGGGGGCCGGGGAATAATGATGCGTTTTAGGGGTTTACTCCTAATAATGGAGGTAAATCGTCTAGGGCACTGTTCTTTAAGGTTGAAGACCGCACTCGCGCATTCGGTCGTAGGCCACGCCGCGCATTTGCCGCGAGAAGCCAAGGGCGCCGTCGTGCCATTCGGTGCCATCGAAACCGTAGTAGCGAGCCATTGATAGACCAAGCCCGCCCTGCTCGAAGCTGGCTTCGGTCTCTTGCCAATAAACGCATCCGATTGCTTCGCTTTCCTCTAGCTGGTCGATGCGACCCGAAGCATCACGATCGAAACGTCCAAGGAACTCTCCCGATACGCGGTCGTGCCATGCCGTAGAGCCTCCATCGGGCAATCTGCCTAGACCGCTTCGCTCCAGCAGGCGCGTCGCCCCGCCTCTCTTTCGCGAGGGAGCAATAGAATCCCGTAAGTCGCCTAGGTCAAAGGGCTCGGGTTGTGTGACAGCAGGGGCATCAAGGGAGGGGGCCTCGACTACATATTTCGTTTCATAGGCGAGGTAGCCATTATTCTCGGTGGGAATCGAATGTTCGTCGGGGGACAGCGAGTGTTCTACCTGAGTCTTGTCGCCTACTGCTTGATCATCGATGACAAGCTGTTTGGCTTCAATATCCGAGGCCTGTTGGAGCTTTCCACTCGGTGAGCAGGGCGTTGGCTCAAACCGGTAGGTCTGTCCCGACTCGAAAAATACTGACCGTGTCCACTGCTCCGCGCAGTCCTCTCGTCGGACTTCCAGCGCATAACGCCCCGGCTTTAACTCGAGCACCGCACCTTGGGCGGGAGATTCCGCAAGCACTCGTTCGCGGTCGGCATCCAATACGAAAAGCGTTGCATTCTGATGGCGCCCCAGGATGAGAAGCTGCGCGGGCTCCTCTAGTCCGAACATTCGGCCCGGTTCCTCCTCTGATGGAGCGAAGCCGCCCGAATACCAGATCAGAAAAATGAGTGTTAGGAGGGCCCCGGCCATCGCAGCAGCGAGGCTGAGCCGATCCGTCGGCCGCTTGACCTGGCGAGGCGGTCCAGATTCGGGCTCGGGCTGAGGCGGGCCGACGACGCTCGGGGCATAACGGGCGAGCGCCCGTTCGAGTGCAACGATTTCATCCCGCAGCGGGGACTGCTCGTGTCCCTCGCCGGACCCGGCGAGTTCGTATCGCGCGCGCAGGAACGAGAGCAATCGCTCGGCCGCGGTGTGCAGCTCACTGGTCGGCGCATGGAGTGGCAATCCGAGGATGTCGTGCAGCCGTTTGCGGGTCATTTCGTTCTTAGAAGCAGATTCGCCGGACATCGGAGAAGGCTAGCGCTGGTTGGGTTCCTGCGTTCTAGTCTTTGAGCGCCTAGTCTCTGTCTTGCCATAGGGGGTCGACGTGGTCGACTGACTCAACTCTAAATAGGCAAAGGGAAGCAAAGGGAGGCATGGAAGCGTTGATGGATCCAAGATGTCCGCATTGTCGGGCCGATGCGCTCGAATCCTCAGCCGAAGAGGGCGTCTTACGATGCGGATCTTGCGGCCGGTCTTCGCTTGCACCCGTTGAGTCTTTGTCGGTCGCAGCTTTCCACGGGGCAGGGCCGCGTCGAAGACGATTGCCGCGACGGGCGCCCGGAGAGGTTCCGAGTTGGCCCTCCGCCCTGGCTGCCGGCCTCGCAACGGTTGTGTTCTATTCAGCGCTTTATGTGAGTCCGAAGGGGCGCTTCAGTGAACTCTTCGTCGAGCGCGGGTGGGTGCCTTACGTCATCACTGTGGTCTCGGCGTGGGCGCTTTTATTGCTCGCAGCCAGACTGCTTCGACTGCGGGGCGAGGCGCGTCTGCTGGAAGTGGACCTGGTCGCTGTGGGCTCCGATGGCCGACTGCAACCGAGTCAAGCCGAGGCGGCGCTCAACCATCTTAATCAATGGGCACAGGAAAACGGGGCCGAGAATCGCTTCTTGTCTGCGCGAATTGAACGGGCGCTTCGCCACTTCCAGTCTCGACGGCGCGTCGTTGAAGTCGTCGAGTTTTTGTCCGGGGAGTCAGCCGCCGACGAAGGACGGGTGGACGCGAGTTATGCGCTTGTGAGGGTCTTCGTATGGGCCGTTCCAACCCTTGGGTTTATTGGGACGGTTCTCGGGATCGGAGCGGCGGTCGGCGGCTTTTCAGCGACGCTGGATGCCGCGTCTTCGCTTGCAGGTATGAAGGAGTCGATCGGTGCGGTCACGGGCGGCTTGGGCGTGGCGTTCGATACGACATTGCTAGCGCTGGTCATGAGCATTCTGATTATGTTTCCAGCGAGCGCCGTGCAGAGGGTCGAAGAGAATCTGCTCGGCGAAGTCGATGATTATTGCGCTGACCTTCTGGTATCTCGCTTGGTCGATGACCCGACGGAAGCAAGCTTGGATGGGGTTGATCCGGCACTGGCGGAGGCCGTCGCCGAAATGACAGCAGCACGTATTGCACTCAAGTTGAACTCCAACGGCGCAATCTCTGCCCGGTCGAGTTCTGACTCTGACGGGTCGGCCTGATATATGGCGCGCCGCAATGCGCTCCCGTCCACGCTCTTTCCCTTCATGAGCGTGCTGGCCTGCACGATCGGCGCGTTAGTCGTTTTGCTCGCGATCATGTCGCTGTCCGCGGTGGAGACGAGTGATGCCGCGCAGCTCGCCCTCGAGAGTCGGATGAGCGCAGCCGCGGTGGCTCAGAACGAGCTGAACCGTGACGAGCAGATTTTGCTCGACGCGGAAGCCGCATGGGCTCGATTAGATGACGAACTTGCATCGCGGGGCGGTCCTGAGGGTGCCGACGCTTTCGACCTTAGGCGCTGGATCGAACGGCTTCGCCGGGAAATTGATATCCGTGCAGCGCTGGCCGCCGTCGAAGCGGAATGGAAGGCGGTGTCGATCGACCGGAACGGGCTCGAGACCGAAATCGAGGTGCTGCAATCTCGCCGCGAAACCCTGCCTATTCTGATCGACCCGACTGGACTCTCCCGCCAGTGGATGCCCTATTTTATCGAGTGCGACGGACGGGGCGTCACGGCCTACCGGGCGCGGGATGATCTGCGCTATTTCGTGCCGCGATCAGAAGTCGCGATGATCGGCGATTTAGCGCGGTATTTGCGACGCGTCCGCGCAGAGTCTGGAGCCCTTCTCGTTCTCTTGGTGCGACCCGAAGGTTTAGCGACTGCGGACACGGTCAAAACGCTCGCTGAGCGCGCGGGGATTCGTGTCGCCAAGCTACCACTGCCGGGGGAGGGCACGATCGATTGGTCGCTCCTGCGGCGTGCAGAGTCGGCCCGGCCCACGCTCCAGGGAGAGAGCTGAATGCCTCGTCCCTTGCGCCGTCTTCGACGCAGCATCCCAGACAATCTTGACCCCCTCGTCGACACACTCTCGAACGTGGTCGGCATTCTCGTTGTTGTGATTGCTCTGACTCAACTCGAATTGGGAGAAGCGCTCGCCAGGGTGGTCGTAAGCGGGAAGGCGCAGGCCGCCCAAGAGAGTGCTGACGCAGATATAATTCCTGCGCGTCAGAGGGCGCAGGATGCGAGGCGTCTCGCGCTGCTGGACCGGACGGATTCCAGCCCCAAAGCGGCAGCGCAGCTTGCGCAGGAGCTGCTTGAAAAGCTCGAAGACTTGACGCCAAAAGAGAGCCGCCGAGCGATTGCCGAGCAGGCTTCGTCTCTCGATACATCTGGCCCCCAGGAGACCGAGGGCGCTCGACTCGCGCGTCGGAAAATGGAGCTTGATGAGGCGCGTGCTTCGCTCGAAGAACGCACAACCCATCTTGAGCAGCTTCGGAAAGTGCCGCCGCATTTAGTTGCGCGGCTCCCCGATCCGCAAAAGGAGCGAGGCTACGTGTCCTGGATTCTGGTGCGCGGGGGTCGCGTCTTTCTCGTGGATCGGGAGGCACTGTACGACGAGGGCAGCCGCGCCCTCCAACGCTTGCTGGGGCCGGCGATCCAGCGGGGCCTGCGTCCAGATGAATTCGAGTCCGCGGCGCTCTATCTGCGAAAGCACTCAGCGGGCGTAGATGGGTTTCAATGGCGGCTTAATACTGAGCCCACAGTGAGTGTTGCGCTCGAATGGCCGGCTGAGAACCGAGGTCTCATGCCGGGACAGTTGGACAAGAATCGCGCGTGGCAAAGTTGGCTCGCGCAACGGAATCCCGAGCAAGACTTCATTCAATTTCATGTTTGGAATGACAGTTTTGAGGCTTACCTCGAGACCCGCCGAACGATTGAGGCGGCTGGTTTTCGAGGCGGATGGATCGGCCGTGAGGCGGATGAAGAGATTCAACTCGGCCTGAGCTTCGGCGCACGGCCCTCACGCGAGCAGGTGATCGAGGTCGACTGATCCCCATTATTTGAGTGCCATTGCTCCCTCCGGTGGGCGAGAGTGAATTGTGTATGGGCAGTCCTGCGAAAACCGCGTATAAAGAGAGACCCCAAAAAATGAGGGGGTTGGCCTGGATACTGGATCCTAGCGCGAAGGGTCCGTTGGATTTTCGAGGGGGGTGAGACCGCGGATGGATGACCGGCGCGAGGAGCAGCCGGACCGGGGACTGGACCCGGTCGTACAAGAAGAACTCGATGAACTCGAGGCGGTCACGCGTAAGCTGGCTGAAATACCGCCTGCGAAAACCGCCAGCGAAGCACCGATCCTGCGCGAGCTGGAACGTCTTCGCGAGCGTTTGCTTTCCGGGGACGAGAACAAAGATCTCTCGGCCTTAACCGAGCAGTACCACAATCAATCCGCCATTCTGAACCAGCTGCGAAGCGCGGGCGACCGGGTGCAGGTGGATGCGTCCTCTCCCTACTTCGCACACCTGCGTCTCGAAGAAGAGGGTCGCCGCCGCGATCTTTTTCTGGGCCGCACGACATGCCTGGAAAAGGGCATGCGGATCATCGACTGGCGGGACGCTCCGATCAGCAAGATTTTTTATGGCTATCGCCAAGGCGAAGTCTTCGACGAAGAGATCTCCGGACGCGAGCGCTACGGGACAGTCTTGGCGCGCCGGATGGTGCGAGTCAAAAATGCGGCCCTCGAGCGGGTTCAGGCGCCGGAAGGCGACTTCAGCCTGGACGCTTCGGAAGCGTCGGGCTGGCGAAAAGACGCGATGAACACGCCGCGTTTAGCGGGAGGCGAAGCGGCGGCGCTTCGTTATGAAGCAGATTCGAGTTCGGAGGAAAGTGCAGGACTTGCGCGACGACTCGGGGAAGGTCGTGCGGGAGAAGTGCTGCGGGCGGACAAGCATCTTCCCGAAATAACAAGCCTAATTGATCCGTCGCAATTCGATCTGATCACGCGGCACGCCTCCGGCTATCTCGTGATTCGAGGCAGCGCCGGCTCCGGCAAAACCACCGTCGCACTCCACCGAATCGCTTACCTCGCCTTCGCGGATCGTAGAATAGACGGCCCGGACACTCTCGTCGTCGTATTTTCGCGTGCACTCGCTCGTTATGTCGCGCACGTCTTGCCGTCGCTCGGCCTGGACGGCGTTCGCATCATGACTTACCGCGAATGGATTCACGACGAGCGCCGCAAACATTTCCCGCGGATCCCCGGGGCGCCGCGTGACGACACCCCTGCCATGGTGCAGCGCATCAAGCTGCATTCGGGGATGGATGTGGCTCTCGAACGCCAGGTGGCGCGTGTGATAGGCCCGCGCTCGGTGGATCAGGCATTTGATGATTGGGCCAGTGTCCTAACACAGCGCACCCAACTCGGCGAAGTCTTTGCGGAGGTCGCTCCGGGACGATTTTCGGAACGGGACCTCGACCGATTCGTCGAATGGAATCGCCGACGATTGGATGAGCTGAGTTCGCAAATGGCCGGGGACGAAGATGCGGATGGTGCAATCGATCCTGAAGACGACGCGCTTTTGCTCCGGGCATGGCAGCGGCGCAACGGCGATTTAAGAGGGAGGAATAAGCGGCCGCTCAGATTCCGTCACGTCGTGATCGATGAAGTTCAGGATTTCGCGCCCATCGAAGTGCGTGTGCTGCTCGGATGTCTCGAAAAGGACTCGAGCATCACTCTGTCCGGGGATACCCAACAGCACCTCATGGAGCATTCGGGCTTCACCTCCTGGACGTCGTTCTTTGAAGAACTCGGTCTGGGCGGCGCTGAAATCGAAACCCTCAAGGTTTCGTATCGCTCCTCTCAACAAGTGATGGAATTCGCGGCGTCTCTGCTCGGTGATTTGCAAGAAGACGAGGAAATCGTCACGACGCGAACTGGCCCGCCGGTCGAGTTATTCCGGATGACTGACCGCGGCGCCTGCGTAGCTTTCCTATCGGACGTGCTCAAGGATTTGATGGCGGCAGAGCCGCTCGCGTCCGTTGCGGTCCTGACTCCGAACCCAACCACTAGCGATCTCTATTTTGATGGCCTGCAGCGCGCTGAGTTACCACGGTTACGACGCATCCGGGACGGCGAGTTCCCCTTCAAAGCGGGCATCGAAGTCACCGAAGTGTCGCAGGTAAAGGGCTTGGAGTTCGACTACGTCATCGTGCTCGACGTAGATTCCACTAATTACGACGATACCCCCGCTTCTCGGCGGACTCTTCATGTCGCAGCGACCCGTGCGGTACACCAGCTTTGGATGATGAGCGTGGGAACGCCCTCGGCGCTGGTGGCTGAGGTGAAGGCGCGCTGAGCGGAGAAATTTGTAACACTCCATGGCCCCCAGCAGGTTCCAATTCTCAGGAGTGTATGGATGAGCCCCCGTTTTCGTCCCGGTGATCGTGTTCGAATCATCAACCCGAACCATGAGTACACAGGCTGTCGCGGCACTGTTGCACCGCAGGATGCTGACTCAGTCTCAGGCGTGACGGTTCTCGGCCATCACGTCGCGATCGACGGAGAGAATGGAATCCACAGACCATTCCTCGTGACTGACCTTCAGCCGCTGCGCGCGGTGCGTGCGGGCGTTCGTTCCGACGAAGTTCGCCAGGATGATTCGGAAGTTCAGACGAGCAGCGAGTGACTTGTCATCACCCAGGAACGCGGAGCGTGGCGGTTCACGTCGCGGGGGATTGGTTCGCTTCCGAAGGAGATTGATTCCCATCCGCGGCGACGCCGTCTTCTAAGATTCGAACTTGGACCTGGGTGCGTCGCTTCTCAATATGCTCTCGTAGTGTCTTGCGGGATTCATTCTCAATCCAATCCTCGACGACTCGCTTGCGAATTTCGGCGAGAGGTGGGATCCGGCTCTGGATCCGTTCATGGATCCATACGAGGTGCTGGCCAAAGGCGGATTCGACCGGTCCAAACCAGGTCTCGACGGGTGCGCCCGCGACGCCGTCGGCAAAGGCTGGGCCCAAGCGGGCCACAATGCGGTTCGGAGAAGCCCCACGGAGACGATGGCCCGCAAGAAAGGGGTCGCCCGAGGAGATTGCCTTGTCAACGTTCTCGTCGTGCGCGCTCAGCAGAGCCAAGGCTGAAGTCGCATCCCCAGTCGTGTTCGCGCCGCGCCGATCCCGCGAGAAGTACACATGACTAAGGTCTAGTAGCGCGGGCTCACGCCACTTGTCAGTCGTCGCCTCGTAGTGATCCGTAAGCGTTTGATCCTGAATCTCTCGTGCCCGCACGCTCCCACGGAGAATGGCTTGTACGCGGTCGATGAGCCGGCGCTGGACAACGGTGTCGCTTCGGTCCATTCCGAGTTCGATTGCGCGTGCGATTAAGTCCGCTTCGCTGGGGCCACCTTCTTCTACGGAAGGGGCGGGGCCGTCTTCCCCTTCGAGGAACCGCATGTTGAGCAGGAGTCGTTGGTGCACAACCGTGTCGTACTGGTGTAGGCCGAGGGCGTAGGCTTGCTCGAGCCAGATCGCATTCTCGATCACCTGGTTTTCGATCGCGCGGCTTTCCTGTTCCGTCGGCGCACGCCCCATCTGCTGACGGTACGATTCGAGGCGCTCGTCAATTTCGCTCCTCCGGACTTCGACGACCGAAACCTCGGGTTCATAGGAGCGCATCGATTGGACAACGTATATGAGCGTGCCTAGAAGCACGAAATGAAGCAGCGGCGAGCGGAGCAACGGTTCCCTTTCGAGTCCCTTCCGGGGGATTGCGAGGCCAGTCCAGGGGCTCTGGACGTCCGGCACGGGAGGCTATCGTAATCCCATGCCTGATTCCCAATCGACGAATGCCGGTTTTTCAGCACCCTCAGATCCGATCGAATTGATCGACGCCTATTTCGACCGCGTGGGCTCAGGAGATCCGAGTGTCGCGGATCTATTTTCGGACGACGTTGTCTGGCGTACGCCGCAGAGCTCGCCCATGGCTGGCCCCTACATCGGCAAAGCGGCGGTCCTCGAGCTGATGTCCGGCGGTGTAGGCCTCTACGACCCGAGCGTGCCTATGGAGTTGCGGCGAGACGCTATCGCGGCCAATGACGAGCAGGTCTTCGTTGAAATGACGATTACCGCTAGGACCGGGCAGGGTGAGCCCTACGAAAATCACTACGTGTTCGTCTTTAAAATTCGAGATCAGCGGATCACCGAAGTGCACGAGCATCTCGACACGCTCTATGCACAGCGAAAGCTCTTCGACCCGGTCGGCCAGCATTCTCCGCTTGAGTAATCGTGTCAGCACTGCGGACCCACCGGGCTTAGCGGGTTAGGAAAGGCCCAACGAGCCGCGAGAGGTTTCATAAAGAGGGTCGCCCATGTGGCTTGAGTTTTCCTAGAATGCGGCGGCGCGAATCGACGCGCCTTTGCTCCGGTCCATGCTCATTTGAGCACGTCCACGCCGGCCAGGAAATGCTGAACCATGTCGACGAGTCACCTTCGCTTTTGGTCCACTTCATTTGCTCACACGGGGCTCTTCTTGTTGCTCTCCTTCGTGCTGGTTGCCTGCACGGATGATGCGCCGCCGCGAACAGATAGCGGTCGTACCGGGGGCTGGGATGCCTACGGCGGAGATGCGGGGGGGCAGCGCCATTCGCCAGTCGATCAGATTACGCCTGCGAATGTGGACGACTTGGAAGTGGCTTGGGTGTACAACCACGGCGACGTGATTACGGGAGGGGGGTACGAGGCAGCGGCACACGGCGGCAATCCCGCCTCGACGACGTTTCAAAATACTCCGATCCTTTTAGACGACACGCTCTATATCTGTTCGCCCTTCAATAAGGTGATCGCGCTCGATGCGCAGACCGGCGAAGAAAAGTGGAAATTTGATCCGGAAGTAGACCTTGCGGGAGCCTATTTGCTGAATTGTCGAGGCGTCAGCGCCTGGACTGATTCGCGGGCAAGAGAGGGCGCCTTTTGTGCAACGCGAATCTTTACCGGCACGATCGATGCGCGTCTGATCGCCCTCGATGCCGAGACGGGCAAGCCGTGTCCCGATTTTGGTGAGAGTGGCGCCGTCGACCTCACGGAGGGAATCGGCGATATCCAGTCTGGCGAATACGGCGTGACGTCTCCGCCTGTGGTGTTAGGCGATCGAGTGATCACAGGATCGATGGTGCTAGATAATCGCCGCGCCGATGCGCCAAGCGGCGTGGTCAGAGCCTATTCAGCACGGTCTGGGCGACGGCTCTGGGCGTGGAATGCGCTGGTCCCCGGTGCGGAAACGACTAAAACAGATGAGTTCCGGCGTGGCACATCGAATGCTTGGACGGCGCTCTCTGCGGATCCCGAACGCAACCTCGTCTTCGTTCCGACGGGAAATACATCCCCTGACTATTTTGGCGGACATCGTGAAGGGCTCGACTATTACTCGAGCTCAGTGATCGCGCTTGACGGCGATTCTGGCGAAGTAGTATGGAACTACCAGACCGTGCATCACGATATCTGGGATTACGATATCGGCGCACAGCCAGTGCTTTTCGACTTTCCGACGAAGCAGGGTTCGGTTCCCGGTGTAATTGCTGCGACGAAGATGGGTCATCTCTTCTTCTTGGATCGCCTAACGGGAGAGCCTTTGCTGCCCGTCGAAGAGCGCCGCGTACCTGGCCGCGCCGTACCTGGAGAGGTCGGCCTATCCCCGACACAGCCCTTTCCGATCAAGCCGCCGCCGCTTCATCCCGGCGAGTTGAAGCCGGAGGATGCCTTCGGCTTTACGCCTTGGGAAAAGGCGGCCTGCCGCAAGATCATCGAAGAGGCCCGCTCGGAAGGGATTTTCACGCCGCCCAGTACCCAGGGCACTATTCAGTATCCCGGCATGATCGGTGGCCTAAACTGGGGCAGCCTTTCTGTTGACTCAGGTAGGCGGCTGATGATCATCAATACACAGAGGATTGCGACGTATACGCGAATGGTGCCGCGGGCGGAGTACGATGCCATGGTCGCGGATCTTGCCGGGGAAGCCCCTATGTTCGGATTTGAGCCCCAGGAGGGCACGCCTTACGCGCTCGAGCGATACCCCTTGCTCTCGCCCATGCTAGGCGCGCCCTGCAACCCGCCGCCGTGGGGAACTCTTGTCGCCGTAGATCTAGCAAGTGGGGATATTGCCTGGGAAGTGCCCCTCGGCAATACGCGTGATCTCGCCCCTTGGCCTGTCTGGCTCTTCCTCGGCGAGATGGGCGTGCCTAATCTCGGGGGCCCGATCACGACGGCCAGTGGCCTCACGTTTATCGGTGCGACGACGGACGCCTACCTGCGTGCGTTTGAGACTGCGACAGGTGAGCTGCTTTGGAAGTCTCGGCTTCCGAGCAGTGCACAGGCGACCCCCATGACCTACCGACTCAGCAAGGAAGGCAA
This sequence comes from Deltaproteobacteria bacterium UBA4427, assembly GCA_002390675.1. Taxonomy (GTDB): domain Bacteria; phylum Myxococcota_A; class UBA9160; order UBA9160; family UBA4427; genus UBA4427. Next base: position 20,593 of record DGPZ01000193.1, on the reverse strand, counting down.
ACAGTTCGTTGTGATCGCGGCGGGCGGCCACATGCTGCTCGGTACTGAACCCGGGGACTCACTCGTGGCGTACGCACTTCCGGATTAGGCGAGGCGGAGAGCAGCAATGCCTGCTTGATTGTTCTAGCGAAGACCGCCCTTGTCGAGCAATTGTCCCAGCGCCGTCGATGCCGGATTGTTGATCCAAATTTCTTGGTCTGCGGGAAGTTGCCCGCGATCGACCATTCGGTTCATCACCCGGACAACAATGGCCGAATAACGCATGCCACCAAGTACTTCATAGTAGAATGTGTCCGGGGTCGGGCATCCTGCGAGCTCGGCATAGATCTCACGCGCTTCTTGGCGCGTGGGTTCTCCGGCAGGGCGCTCCTTGCCGATTGCCTCGTGCATAGTACGGTCGAATAGCATCCACCAGCCGACATCAATTTCCTTCGGCGCGACGGCGATATTCTCGAAATCCGTGATCGCGAGGACCTCATTGTCCCTGTAGATGATGTTGCCCGGTCGCGAGTCTCCCCAACTGAGCGCGGGCTCAAGATCCGTCGGAAGGTTTTTACGTAGCCACTCGATGCCAATATCAAAATCCTTGTGGACTCGATTACGTAGCTCGCGTCGCATATAGGATTCCCACACGTCGATCTGCCGCTCAACAGTGGGCTCTTCTCCGGGGGCGACGAGCCAGTCGAAGCCGGCGTCCTTCCAGTCGATCGTGTGAAAATCGACCATCATCTGCATGCCGCGGCGATAGATGAGGCGCTGGTCCTCTGGCGTGGCTTCGGCGAAAAAGCCTTCCTCCATGTAGGCCGGGTCTTCGGTCATCACGTCGCCCTTGGCGAATGCCATGACGAAGAAAGGCTGTCCTAGAACGCTAGGATCCGACTCGTAGCCGAGTGGTTTTGCGAGAGGAACCTTTCCGGTTTTCTCAAGCAACTCCATCGATCGGTACTGGATTTCAATCTCGACATCGAGACCGGGCGCTTGTTGCGGGTACACCGCGGGCTCAGGGTTTTCGATCCGGAGCACGACCTTGTCCGAAACGGACAGGCCTTCCATCTGGTAGGTCACAGGCACGAAGATCGTCTTGGCAGAGAAGCCGGACTTGGGAAGCTGGAATTCGCCGAGTTCGAGGCCCGTTAGGCCCGGGCGCTCGCTGCTCCATTTCTCCGCGAGCCAGTCACGGAAAGGCGCTCGCAGTTCTTCATCCGGTTTGATCGCACCGTAGGCTTCGCTCATCAGTCCTCTCCGCGGGGAAGGCTTTCCCCAGCCAAAAAGCCTCCATCGGCCACAAACTCCGAACCAGTCGAGAAGGCGCTTTCGTCAGAAGCCAAGAATAGGGAGAGGTTCGCAATGTCCTCGGGTTCGCCGGTTCGTCCGAGCGGCACGCGGCGCGCTGAATACCGATCAAGGGATGCCTTCGATTCCTCGGTCGGATTCGCGTTACCAAGCTGGGTGTGAATGAAGCCCGGATGAATAGAATTCACGCGAATACCGATTGGCGCGAGTTCGAGGGCTGCCGCTTTCGTCATCCCGCGAACGGCCCACTTGCTGGCTACATAGGCGAAGACGAGATCCATTCCGATCATTCCGTCGATGGATGAAATATTGATCATGGAACCGCCACCTGCCGCTTCCATGGCGGCGGTCGCGCTCTTCATTCCCAGAAAGACGCCGGTCTGATTCACCTCGGTCACAATCCGGTAATGCTCAAGGCTAAGATCGCGCATCATCGAAGGAATGACCGTACCGGCATTATTCACTAAGACGTTCAGATGTCCGAAAGTGTTAGTCGCTGCTTCGACGGCTGCTTGCCACTCGTCTTCTTTAGTCACGTCGAGATGCCGATAGATCGCCCCATCGCCGAGCTCCTTGACGAAAGCTTCGCCTTCTTCGTCGATCAGATCCGTGACGACAACCTTCGCGCCCTCACGTGCGAAAGCTCGCGCCGTCGCATTTCCCATTCCCCGTGCCGCGCCACTGATCAGTGCAACTTTTCCGTCCAGGCGTCCCATTGATTCCCTCGTGTCGACTCCACCAAAAACGCTGGAGCGGAGCACGATTCTGGCATAATCGAGGGGCTCCGGGGAGGCCTTCTGCACATGGCAAGCCGAGCCCACTGGCCTACCGTCAAAGGCGCGCACAATGACGGAGGGCTCATGGCCCAGGAGCACGATTCGAATACTGGACTGATTGATCGGCTCAACCGCGGTTTTGCCCAAAACGCCGGATTCTGCTTTGACTATCGGTGGTTTGTCACACCTGCGTTTATCGCAGTTGCGTTTGGTCATGCGGCTCTCGCCAGCGGCCTCGAAGCCGATGCGAGCTACGAATCGTATTTCGATGAAGACGATACGACCTATCTCGCGTACGAGAATTACCGAGAGGATTTCGGCTCGTACGAAGTGACCTATCTCGGGTTTGAATTGCCTGGTGTCGAGCACGGCATCTGGAATGTCGACGCGATGGCGAAGTTGATCGCGCTCACGGAAGCGAGAGGCGGAGGAGTACGTGTCCTCAGACTACCGGCACACGAATCTCGAGCTGAGACTGCGTCTGGCCCCAACTCGCCAGACGACGGATTTGGTTGGGATGCTCGACGAATTCATGCTTGAAGAGCCGATGGTTGAAACGTCGCTCACGCTGACAGGGATCGGCGCGCTTTGGCTGATCTTGATGGACTACACCATGTCGAGTCAGATCCAAGGCTTCCCGATCGCGTTCATCGTCATCACGAGTATGATGATTGCGATCTTCCGATCGTTTCGAATCGGAATCATTTCGATGCTGTCTAATTTGGCCCCGGTGCTCTTAGCCATGGGTGCGATGTGGCCGGATCAATTCAGCTTGAGGAGGCCGCCTAATGCCTTTGGCGAGTGCTGAGCTCAACTACTTGGCGCCCTCGACGCCGAGCTCTCTCTACCGAACCGGCAAACTTCTCATGCAGCGTGATTTGGGTGGTAGCGACTCCTCACTTCAGGGCGTCGAGTTCAGCAAGCACGAGGTCATGCTGGAAGATGGCCGTGCGGAACACGAGGGGCAGGGCTGCACGCTTTTCGAACACGGCTTTGAAGTCCTTAACGCGCCGACTGCTGACCCTGAACTCGATTTCCTCGAAGCGCCTGTCGTCGCGGAGCGGTACTACGGGGAGTGTGAAGAGATCGTTCGCGGGGCAACAGGAGCAGGTTCGGTCTTCGCTTTCGATCACAACGTCCGTTCGGTTGTCGGGAAAGAATCGTCGCAGCGCATTCGAGAAGGGCAAGAGATCCAAGGCCCGGCGCGTGTTGTGCACGGCGACTACACACTCACGAGCAGCGTCCAGCGGCTGCGGGATCTGACCGAGCCTCCTGCCTTGAATGACACCTACGCGTCGCGCCTTGGCGATCGACCGAGCCTGCTCGATCCGGTGCGCGTCGAAACGGTTCTGGGTGGCGGGCGCTATGCCTACATTAATCTCTGGCGAAACATCGACGCCGCGCCAGTGCAGTCGGATCCACTCGTTCTCTGTGCGGCTCATAGTGTTGCGCCGGAAGATCTCGCGGTTTTCGAAATTCATTATGCGGACCGGATCGGTGAAAACTACTGGGCGAAGGCCGCAACCGGCCACAGGTGGTTTACCTATCCGGAGATTGAGCGCAGCGAAGCCATGCTGATCAAGCAGTGGGACTCCGCTGGGCCGCTTGCGCGGAGTGGCGGGAAACTGGGCGATGCGGCAGAGCCCCATGCGCCCTCGACATTCAGCTTTCATACGGCCTACTACGACCCGGCGTCGATGGACGGCAAGCCGGCTAGGTGGAGTATCGAGGTTCGCTGCGTTGTGTTCTACGACGAGTGAACGGGCTCTGAGCCTATCGAGTTGCCGAAGCCGTGATTCACTAGGTGAGGGCTATCGCAACGTCGCCAAGTCACCGACTCGACTGTGCTCAAGAGGCTGATAGCAGTCGGATTGTGGGGCCAGCCACCAGGTCTCTTCGGCGCGCGCATCGTCGCCGAAGCCCAAGCCTTCCGCGCGAAGGGCGCGCTTGCGAATGCGGTGCCCCCCGGTTATCGGCATTTCATGGACGATACGAACGACGCTCGGGCGTTGGGAAGGCCGTAGCTGTCGTTCCACAAGACGTCGGAATGCGGCTGGGTCGAGTTTTTCCCCCGGGCGCAGCGTGACTGCAGCTACCACCAGATCGTGCTCGTCGCTATCGAGTTCAGCAATGCTGGACTTAGGCACTCCATAAACGGCGACCAGATCAAGCTCCTCGGCGTGCTCCGCCAGGAGGTCTTCGATTTCAACGGTCGCCACGGCGCCGTCCTCTGACTGGATGACGTCGCGCACGTAGTCGACGAGCCAGTAGTCGCCGTCGCGATCCACTCGCACGAGGTCCCGGGTGTCGAGCCATGCATCGCCCGCTTCAAAGAGACTCCGGAGCGGACGAGTTTCGAGTTCGCCGCGCTCGCGATCGATGCGTTCAACAAGAAGTCCGACGCGGCCAGGCGTACAGGGCCTTGCTAGCCCGTTCCGGGTCGCATCAATTCGCCCGGCGTTCAAATCCCATGCAGCAACTGCGACGTCTCCTGCGCCAGGAAGCGGGCGTCCCAGAGACCCGACCTTCTTACCTGTTAGGTTCACCAGAACGGCATTGCCTTCGGTGGAGGCGAAAAACTCGACGACATCCGCCGGCGCGAAACGCTCACGAAGTCGTGTCCAAAGTTGCCGCGCCATCCCGCTACCTGCGAAGAGACGAATCGGCGAGTGACGTTCCTGCGGATCAGGAGGTGCGTTAAGGAGCTCGCGACAAAGAGAGCCCGTATAGAAGACGACGTTCACCCCGTATCGCCGTACGTCTTGCCAAAAACTTGCGGCGTCGATCGTGCCCTCGAAATCTGAAGCCATGGCCAACCGTGCGCCACTTGTGAGGGCGCCGCCGATACAAACGAGAATGCCCGTGGGATGATGAATCGGGGATCGGCAGTAGACTGTATCTTGAGGGGTGAGCGCGCAGGCTGAAGCGGTGCCGAAGGCCGATGTCGCCCATCGTCTATTCGTCACGCGACTCGTTCTGAGGTTCCCTTCGGCGCCCGTAATCAGGATGAAGGCTAACTCGCCCGCGAGACCGGTATTCGGCTCAAACCAGTCGGGCAGCTGCACGCGCTCCGGGTCGATCGCTTCCATGTCGACCAGGCCATCAGGTAGGGTGCGGGCGTCACCGCCTCCGCCCAGCACAAGCACGTCCATCCCGTAGACATCGTGTGCTTCGGGGCCGGATTCAGGATCCGCCAAAAGATGATCGATCGATGTGATCGCGAGCTGTTCGGCGAGGGGGAGATCGGGGCGCAAAAGTACGACGATCACGCCCAACCGCGAAAGGGCGACGGAGGCCGCGACGGCGCTCGGCCGCGTCTGCATGAGCAGCCCAACATGCTGCCCATGGCGAACGCCGACTTCGATCAACCCGCGAACGATGTTATCGATTCGTTCATTGGCGGCGCGGTATGAATGGGCACGGCCTTCAAACAGAAAGAAGGTGTCCTCTGGTGATTCGTTGGCTCGCTCGAGCAAGGAAAGCCCCGGGCTGATTTCTGAGCCACTCCGAATATCCGCGAGGCGATTAATGCGTAGGACTTGAGGCGCCACGGCATCAGCGAACCGCGCCAATTGCCCGAGCCGACTCCCCATGCCTCGCGTCGCTTCAGAGAAAGCGCCTGAGCCAAGATCAACAGCGAGGGCGCCAACCGATTTAGCTACGTCGAGTCCTGTTCTCGTTCGCTTCTTCGGGGGGCGATCTTCGAGACGCTTGGCGCTGGCGGGAAGCAAGCCTTCACCACGACGCCACTCGAGCCAGTCCGTCACTGCTGGCCAGGCTTCGTCCGTCGATTTTGATCCAACGACGAGCCCGAAATGTCCCGTCTGAATTGTGACTTGATAGGCCTCCGCTTGAGGAGCGGCGGCATAGATCGCGCGAACGGTGTCCGGGGGGGCGATGGTGTCGGCGAGTCCGACGAACGTGAGAATCGGGCAAGTAATGTCAGCGAGCGTGACGGTTTCGTCTCCGATCACCAGACCGCCCTTAAGCAAACGGTTTTGGGCAACGAGCTGACGCATGAGCTCCGCGAGTGCCGGCCCTGGAAATGCCGTCCATCCATCCGCTTCCATGAAGCGGCGCACGCCTTCGCGCTCCTTAAGCGCTTCGCGATCGGAAAGGCGCCGCACAAAATCGATTCGCTGTTGCACGGTCTTGATCGGGTCCATCAGTTGAAAACCCATCCGCGTGGCCCAGCTGGGAATTCCGTCGGGAATCAAAGAGGATTGCAGCGCACTCATCCGCTCAATCACATCGATCACCATCTCCGGGGGAAGGCCGGCCGGAAGGTTTCCGTGGAGATCTACGCTGCTCCCGAAGGTAATGAGCGAGCTGATGTCCCGGGTCTTTCGATAGGCGGCCGCCTGGTAGGCAAACATTCCGCCCTGCGAGTATCCCGTTAGGTGGACATCCTTCCCCGTCGTTTTTTTGACCGCCGCGACGGCGTCGGAAACGGCAAGTACGTGATCTGTGAGGTCGCGTCCGAGCCCTCCTTCCTCGTGCTCTGGAGACCCGAAGTCCACCACCCAGGGATCGGCGCCTGCGGCGTAGAGCGTCGCAACGGAACTCGACCCGGGGGCGATATCCCAAAGGTCGGCGCTCATCATGAGCGGCGGCACCAGGAGGATGGGAGCCCGCGTCGCGTCTTCGGAGTCTGCATCCGGGAAGTAGTGACGTAGTCGGAAGTTCTCACCCTCCGCCACGATCTCGAAGGGAGAGGGTTTGCGCTCGATGAGACCGCCCTTGCGAGCAATTTCTAATCCATTGCGCACAGCGGCGGCGAAGCCTGGAAGGCGCGATTTGGGGCGCCTAGGCTTATCGGATCGGACGCCGTTGGAGTCGTGCTCCGTTTTTTTGTCCGGGTGCGCTTTGGACGTAGACGAGCGATTGGCCATCGGGGCTCCTGGGGGGCGGGCGGGAGGAGATGTGTTCGGCCGGGATTTTAGAGGCGAAGCTCTCCAGAGAGGATCTGCGCGTGCCGATCAGAGTTGAGAACGACATACTCGCCACGCTGAGAGTCGAGGAGGTAGAGAGGGTCCGCCACCTTTACTGGATCGAACCCCTCTCTTACTGAGTCGACCTTACGATGTTTGAAGGTGCCAGTGGTTTCGATTTCGGAGAGGAGCCGCAGAAAGAGCGGGCGGGCATACGCCGGAAGTGAGGGCTTGATCGCGTCTAACAGCGCCTTAGGCGAGAAGGTCTCATCCACGACCAACGACGCCATCCCGGCACGTCCGTCGGTCCCCGGCACCTCGACGCCATAGACGTTCGCTTCTTCGATTCCAGAGCAAGAGGAGAGGACCTCCGCGACTTCGCCCGTGGAGACATTTTCCCCCTTCCACCGGAAAGTGTCGCCGACGCGATCGACGAAAGTGAAATAGCCCTCGTCATCGACTTTCAGAAGATCGCCCGTTCGAAAGTAGGCGTCGCCTTTCTTGAAGACGTCTCGCAGGATCTTCTTTTCACTCGCAGCGGCGTCCGTGTAGCCTTCGAATCGTGACGTTTCATTAAGCCGTCCCACCAGCTCGCCGGGCTCCCCTAGATCAGCTTCCGTACAAAATCCCTCGGACCCTCGCACTACATCTTCCGCATCCACGTCGAAGCGCAGAACGTGAACCCCACTCGCCCGTCGTGCCCAAGACGGTATTCGGCCAACGGCGCCAACCTTTCCGCTGAGATTGAACATCGAGATATTGCCTTCCGTTGCTCCGTAGAACTCAAGTATGCGTGGAATGCAGAAGCGCTCTTGGAAGGTCGGCCAGACTTCGGGTCGAAGACCATTGCCAATGGCGAGGCGTAGCCGATGGCGCTTTTCATCAGGGTGTGGGGGACTATTCACCAGATAGCGGCAGAGCTCGCCGATATATTGAAACACGGTGGCGTCATGACGAACGCAATCTTCCCAAAAGCGCGATGCGGAAAATTTTCGCGAAAGGATGGCGGTTGCGCCTGCGAGAAGCGTTCCGCCTAACGCCATGACACCTCCGGCCGTGTGATAGAGCGGAAGCGTAATGTAGACGCGGTCGCTCGGGCGATATTCGCCGAGGGTCATCGACCCTGAAGACGTCATAAGAAAACGCCGATGACTGAAACGAGCGGCCTTGGGCATCCCGGTCGTGCCGCTCGTGTAAATGTAAAAAAGATCGTCGCGGGAGGTGCGCCCCGCACGTGCGCTCGCGGGAAGCGGCGCGTTCGATCGGCGACCGCGGTCCGCATCGAAATCTCTTTCCGAATCGCTCGTCCCACCACTGACCCAAGTTTCGAGTTTGAGATCCGAGTCCAGACTCGCTTCGTTCCAATCCGTCGCGTGGGATTCGCCCACGATCAAGTGCCGAGCCTTCGAGACCTTGAGGGAATGCGCGAGGGGGCCGCCACGAAGGTTCGTGTTGATCAGGGCCGTCACCAGCCCGGCTTTCGCGAGCCCGAGCCAGATCACCACGAACTCAGGCCGGTTCTCCATGAGCAAGGCAACGACGTCGCCCGGATTGAGCCCTTGCGCAATTGCCCATCGGCCCACCTGATTCGCGGACCGATTCAATTCGGCGTAGGTGACGCTCTCGGATTCAAAGGCGAGGGCGACCTGGTTCGGAGAGCGCCGCGCAACGGCTTCGATCGCATCCGGGACCGTGAATTCTTGTCCGGGGCGGGAGCGGATGAGGTTCGGTAGCGCGCGCGCAAGTCCGGCGACGATTCGGAAGTCGCGTTCAGCGCGGTCACGAGAAAACATTAGGCCGCTCCTCTCCGCCTGAGTACGGAGTAATGGGATCAGGGCTCGAGAACAACTTTGAGCGAAGGCGTGTCGGAGCGAACAAGTTCGAAGGCTTCCGGTGCGGCCTCGAGTGGGAAGCGATGGGTGATGATGGAGTCGGCGATTGCGGGCTGCTGCGCGAGCATCATCGCCGCGGAGTCAGCGTCTCGTCCCGTCGAGTGATGCCCGTAGTAGGTGCCCCAGATCACGGTGAGTTCCTTGGCCATGAAGGGCAGCACTTTGAAGTTTTTGAACTCAGTGTAGTAGCCGGCGACCATTAATACCGTTCCACCAGGGGCTGCGCGCTCCGCCGCACGAGCAATGGACTCCTCTGAGCCATCCCCCTCGATCACCAGATCATAAAGGCCTTCGGGGCTGGACTTCATACCCATTCGTTCAGCCGCTTCGAGAGCGTGAGCCGCTTCTTCTTCGACAGCGACCTCGCAACCTCGGTAGACCGCCCCGGCGCCACCTAATAGGCCGAAGCCCGTCATATTCGCACCAACTACGCAGACGCGCTGGTCTCCGCGCAGGCGTGCTAGGTCGAGGGCGTGGAGATTGACTGCGAGGGGTTCGATCAGGCAGGCGTCGCGAACGTCAAGCCCCGTTGGGAGAGGAACTATGGAGCGTTCGGGGACGAGGACTTCTTCCGCCATGCCACCGTTGCGACCGATGCCAATGACCATGGCGTGGCCCCGCTCACAGAAGTGATAGTCGTTCTTGGCGCAGTATTGGCACGTACCGCATGGAGCGATCGGTTCTATGCCTACCGGAGTTCCGTCGTCGAGCACGCCCGCGAATTCGTGGCCCATTGTGAACGGCAGCTCGCCGAAGTTCGCCAGATTGATATCCGTCTGGCAGATCGAAGCCGACTGCGTGCGGATGCGAACTCCGTCGCCGGGACCATGTAAGTCCGACGCATCAGGAGTGAGAGTGGCCGTATGGATTCCGTGACTAGAGCAGCGTACGCCTTGCATGCACCCAATTATGCCAAATTGGCTGCGACTCCGCGCTTCACTGCGTGACAACTCGAGAGGAGGGTTTGCGCGAAGTCTGAGCGGACGCATGCGAGATGCCCGGCGTCCATTGTCTCGACATGGGGTGAGTCCAGGGCGGCGACCATGGCCTCTTGTTGCTCCAGCGGGATGAGTGTGTCTCGTTCCGTCATGATCACACTCGTGGGGACGTCGATATCGCCGATCCACTCCCGCGCGTCGAAATGCGCGATCGCTCGGCCCGCATCGAGGACGGTTGGCCAATGATGCGAAGTAAACTCCTCGAGCACCCAATGCACGCTCGGTATCTCGCGGAGGGCAGAGTTGAGGGGCGAGGGAAGACGCGCGACAAGATTTTTATGGAGATCCCCTACGAGTCGCCTCGGATGATGCGTGAGCCGGTCGAGGGCGTCTGTAGCTCCCCGGGCAACGTGCATGGCGCCCGCGAACGGGAGGCGACCGCGCGAAATGGGAACAGGAGCGGCACTCGTCGCGCCGAGGACTAGGCCAGCGACAAGCTCGGGATATCGCCTCCAAAGCATCTGAGCGACCATTCCTCCGAGTGAATACCCAACCACGATCACGGGTTGGTCGATTTCTAGTTCATCGAGGAGTTCAACGATGTCATCGGTACTGCGTTCGATGTCGAAGCGGGAGGAGAGCAGAGACCTGCGGTGTCCGTCCTGCGGCGTGGTGCCGGCGTGACCAGGCAGGTCAGGGGCCACGACAAAATGATGCTTTGAGAGTTCCGCGAAGGTGCGGTGCCAGTTGAGGCCCGCGCTGGCGAACCATCCGTGGAGAAGCAGAATCGGCGGACCTGCGGCATCGTTAGTCCCGAGAATTCGCACGCGACAGCGTCGCCCTTCGGACAGGTTAATTTGTCTGCTCTTGGGTGGGCGGCGCAGCCCCATCGAAACGAGGGGTTCGCCGACAAGATCGAGTGTGTCAGACAGAAAAAACGCCAGAACAGTCTCCTTTGGGGGGATCCAGTTCTCGGCCGTAGCCGAGTTGTCGTCACGTCCGTGATGAGGCGTGGCCCCATCCTCCCGGAGATTCGTACCATGAACCTAGCAACAATTTTTCTAGTCATGAGCCTATTTGGCTTGATGTTGAGTGCGTTGACCTACTTTCGCGTACGGCTTGCGGGCGCTCTGCTTATTCCAACGTTCATTATCGGATGGATTCGCGGCGAACTCGTTCTCTGGACCCTGGTCATCGAAGGGGCAGTCACCCTTGGTTTCGTTTCAGGCGGTGCTCTTGAAGCAAATGCAGGCAAAGCGGGACTCGTCCTATGTCTCTTTTCATGGACACTCCTCGGCTTGGCGCATCGCCGCGGGGTGAATGCCGCAAGCGAACTCTCGGCCGCACTTGCTCCGATCGGCCTCGAGTTTGACCGCGACGTTTCGGCGCTTCATGGCTTCCCGAATCCCTTCGGCTTTAATCACCCAGACGTCGAACGTATTCACAATATTGAGTATGGGGAATCCTTACCCGGAGATCAGGGCGGACGGAACCTGCTCGATATCGTACGCCCGAAGGATGCAGCGGCCGGCGACAGACGACCCGTCCTACTTCAAGTGCACGGTGGCGCTTGGATGATCGGTGATAAGCGTGAGCAGGGACGTCCTCTGATGCGTGAGCTCGCGTCGCGTGGCTGGGTCTGCGTTGCAATCAATTACCGGCTGAGCCCTAAAGCGACGATGCCCGATCATATCGTTGACGTGAAACGATCGATTGCGTGGATTCGGAAACAGATCGCAAGCTACGGCGGCGATCCTGAATTCATCTGCATCACGGGCGGATCCGCCGGCGGGCATCTCTCTTCATTGGCTGCGCTTACGGCGAACGATCCACGCTTCCAGCCCGGATTTGAATCGGTCGATACGACCCTCGCTGCATGCGTCCCGTTTTACGGCGTCTTCGACTTTCTCGATCGCGCCGGGGACCGCGCACTAGGCGACATGATCAGTTCGGTTGGGCCGGGCGTCTTCAAGTCGAAGCCAGAGGATGCTCCTGAACTTTGGGATTCGGTCTGCTCGCTCATGCGAGTGAGCGAAGACGCGCCGCCATTCTTTGTGATCCAGGGATCTCACGACAGCCTCGTAATGGCGGAGGAGGCGGTCACATTCGTTACGGCACTCGAAGAGAAGAGCAACCAGCCTGTTCTGCACGCTGAATTGCTTGGCGCACAGCACGCCTTTGAGATCTTTCAATCTCCGCGGACAGAAGCCTCGGTTAGGGCGGTCACGGCCTTTGTGGAAAACGTGCGCGCGGAGTCCGAAGGAAAGCGTTCAGCAAGCGCCTAAGGCTCGCGCCGTCATTCAGGCGCGTCGGCGTTAGCAGCCTTTGTCACGGTCCCCCCAAACAAGCAAACTAACGGACTTCCAACAGACCGATCCCGCCGAGAATTCGATCTCGAATTTCGGACGGTTCAATGATGTCGTCGTACACGAGTCCATGCGCCATCTTATACGGTCCCGCAGCCTGTGCGGCTTCGGCCGCGGCCTGATCCTCTTCGGATAGCTTCGCCGTCGGACCGCCGCTCGACGCAGGCATAGCGGCCATCGTCACGCCCGGGAGCGAGATCGAAAGCGTCTGCTTGTCGTGCGGGTTATGCGCCATGACGACCGAGCCAAAGCCGAACGCCTTGCGCATGGTCACATGGATTTTTGCATTTTTCAGGCGCCGCTCCGCGCGGTACATCTTCCCGCCCCATTTCAGAATTCCGCCACGCTCTGCCTTGGGTCCGGCCATGACCCCGGGATTGTCCGCCAAGAAGATCACGGGATGCCCGAAATTCCCGATGTGTTCGAGGAAGTCCGTCGCCTTGATCGCGGCCTGAGGATCTACAGCACCGGCGTATCGCGATGGATTATTAGCGACGATTGCGACGGCGCGGCCGCCCATATGCGCGAGGCCCACAACGATCGCGCGGCCGTAGCTGGGCTGGATTTCAAGGAAGCTGTCCGCATCGACCATCCGCTCGATCACCTGGTGAATGTCATAGGGCTTTCGGTCATCCGGCGGCACGATCTCGACCATGTCGTCGAGGGACCGCGGCTGTGTATCGGCGCCGCCACTAGGGGGCGCTACTCCACCGGCGTACTGCGGGAAATAGCCGAGATAGCGACGGGCCAACTCGATCGCGCTCGTATCGTCCTTCGCCACGTTATGCGCCGAACCTGCGATCTCGACACAGATCTTGGCGCCGCCGAGTTCCTCCTTCGTGACGTCTTCCCCCGTCGAAGCCTTCACGAGGGGCGGTCCGCCGGTGAACATGGAGGCGGACTCTGTCATCACGACGAAATCGGAAAGCGGAGCGGCGAGGGCGCCGTGTCCGGCTGCGGGGCCGAGCACGAGGCAGACCATGGGGACTTGTCCTGAGAGGTCAGCCATTGCCTGCAGGTCGCCTGGCGCGCGTCCGCCACCTTCTTCGGTGAGCCGGTGGCCGGCGCCTTCGAGCATCATCACGAGAGGGACTTGTTCCTGCGCGGCGAGCTCGGCAATTCGGTAGCGCTTCGACGAGCCGCCGGTTCCGATGGATCCGCCTAATACACTAAAGTCTTCAACACCGGCGAGAACCGTTCGGCCATTCACTTTGCCGCTGCCGCAAACGAATCCTTCGGCGGGGATGTTGTTGATCGTTCCTACGAGAAGTCCGATTTCTTGAAACGTTCCGTCGTCGAAGAGCGCTTCGATACGCTGGCGTGCATCGAGTTTGCCGCGGTCGTGCATGTACTTCTTGACGCGGTCTGCTCCGCCCATGGCGCGCATCTTCTCGCGCCGGGTGTGAAGTTCGTCCTGAAGGGGGCCCCACGCGGCACGGTTGTCCGCCGCCTGTTTTTCGAGGCGAAGCTGCTTCTTGGACTTCTTTTCGGAACCGTCGCTCAAGGGGGTCTCCCATCTTTTAAATCAGTAGGAATCAATTTTCTGTGATCAGATCAAACGTGCCTTTAGCTCGTTGAAACGAGGCCGGCCCCGGTGATCAGCGGCAAATCACCATAGCCCCGGATACCCGGCGCCGCGCGGCACAAATGGGGAATCGCGTTGATCGCGGGCATCGAGGTAATGATCATACCGAGCTGCATGAAGTCCTCGAAAGATTTCCCTTGAAAGCCCTTGGGTGGCCGGATCTCTAACTTGGTGCGGACTTCGGGTTGGCCTTCGACTCGGACGAGATAGCCGTGCTCAAGGGGCCAATCGGGTTCCATGTGCTCGCCCATCTTCCACAGCACACGAAGCTCAATTACCGAACGGTCGCCCACCCTACCGTGCCAGCTCGCCTGGACACCAGCCACGCAGCCTTCGTCGATTCGCATGAAGCCCAAGTCGTGATCCTGAGTGGCGACCGCGAATTGGGATTCGCAGCGAACCTCCGTGAGATCAACGGAGAGTGCATCGGCCATCATGTAGACGCCGTCGCCAAAGACCGCCGTGCCGCGTTCGACCATTTGATGTAGGTCTGGGTGCGTGATCGGATGCCCGAAGCCGACGCTCTGTTGGGTTTCTGCTGAAGCGTATCCGGATGCGTCGACGGACTCGGTGACAGTGATGCGATCTATGCGATCGCAGATGCCTGCAGAGACGAGGCCCAGCATGTTCGCGAAGCCCGGGTTCATGCCACTGCCGAAGATCGCAGCGCGACCTTTAAGGCAAGCTGCCTGAATGCGTGTGCGTGCGGCTTCTCCGAGACCATGTCCAGTTATGAAGGCCGCGGTCGTGGCAACGTGGATGCCCGCTTCGAGGAGGCGACAAATCACGTCAATATCGGGCCAGAGCGGGTTGTAGGAGATGCAATCCGGGGCGAGGGCGAGAAGTGCATCGATGTCGTTGGTGGCGAGAACGCCGATCGGATCTAGCCCCGCGAGCACGCCGACATCCTGTCCGACCTTATCCTCGCCATACGCATAGCATCCAACGAGTTCGAGATTTGCATGGGCGATGATGGCCCGAACAGAACGGCGGCCGACATTTCCAGTCGTCCACTGTACGACGCGGTAAGAGGTGTTTTCTGGCATGGTATGACTCCTTGCTTGGGCTCTTTGCTACGGGACGGAGCGTTTGATGCTACGTCGTTCTGGCGTGGCCCGTAACGGGGGAGGCGACTCGACTGAGAGTCGGCGAGCGCCTGCGGCGAATGCAGGTCGTGGAGCTAGAATCGCGCGATATGGATATTCGACTCGACGGAAAAGTGGCGATCGTCACAGGCGGCTCACGAGGGATTGGCAAGGCCATCGCGAAGGTCTACGCCGACTCTGGCGCGCAGGTCATGATCACCTCGCGAAATGAAGACAGCTGCGCCGCGACAGCCGAGGAGCTGGGAGATAGCGTCGCCTACATGGCTGGGCATATTGCGCGAGACGAGGACGCGGAGCGGGTCATCGAAGCGACGATGGATCAATTCGGCCGGGTCGATATTCTGGTGAATAATGCGGCCACCAATCCCTATGCCGGCAAGACGATCAACGTCGATCGCGCGCGATGGGACAAGACCTTCGAGACGAACCTGACGGCGCCGATGTTTTGGGCCCAACGTGTGTGGAATCGCTGGATGAAGGAAAACGGCGGGGCGATCGTGAACATCTCAAGCGTCGGTGGCCTGTCTACGAACCCGATCCTTGGCGTGTACGACATCACCAAGGCGGCCATGATCCACCTCACAAAGCAGTTGGCGGCGGAGCTGGCGCCGGGCGTACGCGTCAACTGCCTGGCACCCGGTCTCGTAAAGACCGACTTCGCCAAGGTTCTTTGGGAAGACGGTAAGGGCGACGACGTCGCGAAGGCCTATCCGCTTAACCGCTTGGGAGAACCCGAGGATGTCGCGGGGGCGGCGCTCTTCCTGGCCGCTGAAACGGGCCGATGGATCACGGGCCAGACGTGGGCTCTCGAGGGCGGCGCACTCGTCAAGTTCAGCGATGTGAGCTGAGGGGGGAGCGATCGACCGCGCGAATTCGTAAGCGGGCGTGAGGTCTCCCGGGCGAAGGCCCTCCGATTGTCATTACTCAGGCGCCGTGAGTTCCGTTCCGTCCTTCGCTGTCAAAACGAAGACGGGGATCTCACGGTGCTTCGCCGCGCGCTTTTGATAGCCGAGATAGACCGGCGACCGTTCGGTGATCGACTTCCAGAGCGGATCCCGCGCCGAGCCTTCGACGCATTCAACGTCGACCGGGATCTCTTGCCGCGCGTACCAGATACTGGCCTCAGGATGCGCTTTCAGGTTCTGCGCCCAATGTGGGTCCTGGGGCATGCCGCCGCGGGAGCCTATGACGGCGATGCATCCAGGGGCATGGGAATGCGCGATAAAATGGGGGAGCACGACGGTCCGTTCGAGGCCGGTCTTACGTCCACGTGTAGTGAGTAGAATCGGTGGGTTGTAGTCGACGCCTTCGGATTTCGCGAAGACCCATGAAACGGGGCTCTCTCCGAAAAAGCGGACGCACCACCGGTCGATCGATGCGCCGAAGGGCGTCACTGCTAGTCCGACCGCGATTTGTGAAAACTTCATGTGCTCTCCGATTCACCACGTCCAAAGAGCGTCTTGGTCTGCTCATCGGCTCCAGGCCCAGGCCGCGCTCTGATATCACTGCGCGACATTACGTTTCCCTGAGCATCAAGAACCTGCGTTAGGGCGACTGGCTCGCCTTCGGCGCGGTCGTTCATGATCAAGGGCTCGTTTCCGGCTCTAAAGATCCATTCATCTCCCCACTCGCGCAAGGTCGATAATACGGCGAGCAGAGCGTCACATTTGGGCGTGAGGCGGTACTCGAAACGCTCGCCGTGTTGCCGAATATCTTTGTGAGCGAGGCTCCCGTGCTCGACGAGATCAGAGTACGGCTGCGAAAAGCCGTTGTGTCTCGACTACAACCAGAACGACCGGGGCGGCTGACCAAGCCACTCCGCCGGCTCGCCGACGGATTCTTTCAAAGGGTCGACCGGAAGACTGCGATCCGATTGCAGAAACGCCATGTCATAAGAGCACTGCGGCACGAGCCGAAGCCCTCTAGAATTAACGAATATTCTGAGGCGTCCTCGTCGGGCATCTTGAGATACATCGATCAATTAAAAGGGGACAACATGCCGTCGCGCGAAGCACTCGAGAACTGGGCCAATAACTACGTTGAACTTTGGAATAAGGGTGAGAAGGAAGCCTGGGTCGAAAATTGGCAGAAGGTTGCCCCCGGTGCCTTCACAATGATGGATCCCGTAGGCACTCCGCCGAAGCACGACTTCGTGGGCTGCTGCGTTGAGCCCTTCGATCTTTTCCAGCCTTCGACGGAATTCCGCGTGGACCCCGAGACGAGGTTCATCTGCGGCAATGAAGTGGCCTGGGTGATGGAGAATATCTTCAGCAAGGACGGACAGAAGCAGCACATGAAGTCGATTGAGACTTACATTTTCGGTGACGACGGATCGGTCGAAATCCGCACGCACTACGATGTGCCGGACGCTTCTGATCCGATCTCGGGCGGGCTCTTCTCGGAATACCTTCCAGAGTAGCTTCCTAGGGAGTTGTCCGAGTCGTTAGTCGAGGGCGGTTTCGAAGACGGGTTCGTCGACCGAAACCAACGGTTCGATGACGCGGAGAACGACTGCGTCTTTGCCGGACTCGGTTTGGCCGAAGTCGACGACAATGAAACCTTCTGCGGCGTGGGCGAAGATCGTTTCGTCGATGTTCGTGACGGTCGAGACGCGTGCTCTCGCGCCGGCACCGCTCACGACAAACATGCCTGCCACGTCGCCAGAGCGAAGCAGCTGGAGGTTGTGGTCATGTCCCGCGGCATAGATCGCCGGCGGATTGCGTCGCATCACTTCCTGTGAGCGAGTGATCCAGTCGGCGTAGTCGGTCTCGTACGTGTTAAGCAGGCCGCCCATCATCCAGCCGAGGGGCGTGATGATCATGTCCGCAATAAATCCGTAGGACAGGCCGCCGTGAGGCCCGCCTGTCAACATGGGGTAGTGGGACGCCATGATCACCTGATCGTCCGTGTGCAGGCTAAGCAGCGCATCCAGAGCCGCGAGGTGGGCGTCCTGGGTCATCGCGTCGGGACACGCTTCACGAATGCCTTCATTGATCCAAGGCGTCGGGTCCACCGCAATGAAGACCACGGCTTGCTGGTCTTCAGATCGCTCACGTAATACTCGAGCAGTTGGACCCATGCATCCGTTTTTAGGGATGAACTCAGCATTTCCCTGAAGCCATCCGTCCACGAATGCTTGCTGGTTCTGGATCGACTTCGCGTTGTAGTTCTTCGGGAGCAGGCCCCAGTCGTGGTTGCCAGGAATTGCGATCTTAGGGACGGCCGTAGCTGACAGCTGTTGGCTGAGGACCCTTTCGCCGTTCTCACGGTCCTCGTCCGTCAGGCCTTCGTTGTAGATATTGTCGCCGAGAAAGACGACGGTCGAAGAGTCCACCGAGGTCGCCCACTGATCGAGTGCGGCGAGGGTCGGGTCGTCTTCGAGGAAGTAGCCAGCATCGCCAATCAAGACGATTCGGTGGTGAACCGTGACGTCGGTCGGGGCCGAGGTGACTTCAGCTTCCGTGACCCATCCCGGGCCGTCAGCCGAGTGAATCGGGCCGCTCAGTTTGTGAGCGCAGCCGCTCAGCACAAGCAGGGTCAGGAGGAGGATGGAGCGAAGGAGTAGGCGAGTCATGTTTTCCTTTTCATCGAGCAGGTGCCCGAGCGGAGTGAATGGATCATCTTCGAGCAGCATCAGATCAGCTGTCCCCGCCACCTGCGCCCAGCGAACGTCCCGCAAGATACGCGAAGGTCATGGCCGGACCGATCGTCCCGCCGCCACCGCCGTAACTCGTTCCCGGGCTCCCAACGCCGGCGTTATTTCCCGACGCATAGAGCCCCGGGATGACGGCACCGAAGGGATCAAGCACCTCGCCGCGGCCGTTCACACGTGCTCCGCCGCAGGTGCCTAGATCCGCGGGCGAAATTTCAGCGCCGTAAAAGGGTGCGGTTTCTAGGGGGGCGAGGGTGATCCCCTTGTCGTCTGCGCCGTAGCGGTCGTAGCTGCTTTCGCCGCGGTGGAAGTCTGGGTCGCGAAGCTCCTTCGCGTAAACATTGAAGCGCGCGACGGTCTTAGTGAGCCCCTGCACGTCGATGCCAAGCTTTTCTGCGAGTTCCGGAAGGCTCGGCGCACTGACGACCCAATCGGGCAGCGCCTCGCCGTCCGGCATTCCCGCAAGACTTCCTCGTCCACGAGCTGCGCTGTCGAAGAGAAGATAGGCGGGTAGGTTTCGGTAACCGAGTTCGCCCCAGTTCTCCCACGTGTGATAGCTGCGCCAGGTCGTATCGTAGTCCGCAGCCTCGTTCTGAAAGCGCTCGCCGCGGGCGTTTACGACGATGGATCCCGCGGTTCGTTTTTCGATTTCCGCGTTAAGCGTCGCGCCCATCTTGTGTTTCGCGACCGGCTCAGCCTCGCCGCGATAGACGGTGATCCCCCAGATCTCATTCATGTTGCGGAGATCAGCGCCCGCGGCCATAGCCATGCGAATGCCGTCGCCTTCGTTTCCTGAGGCGCCTAACGAGTAGTTAGACGGGCCCCGAAGAAAATGGCGTTTCAACTCCATGTCCCAATCGAAGCCGCCGGCTGCAAGCTGCACGCCTCGACGTGCTCGGATGAAGAAGGGCGCTCCGTCGCGTTCCGCTTCGACCCCGATCACGCGCCTTTTTCCCGATTCGTCATCTTCGAGGATGAGTCGCTTCGCAGGGGTCTCGAGAAGGATCTCGCCGCCGGCTTCCTCGAAGCCAGTTCGGAGCCCTTCCATGAGCTCTGGCCCGAGAAGCCCCTGGCGTTCCGAGATGGGTTCGACGCTGCGCCCCTTCTTAACGGCCCCTGGCCATTCGGGGTGATAGTCGGCGTTCTCACCCATGATCGTGGAGACGCGAAATTTGAGCTGCGTATGGGCCTCGACGAAGCGCAGCATTTCGGGGCCGCCATCGACGAACGCGTCCAAGAGATCCTGATCTGCTTGCCCCTGCGCGAGTTGAGTGAGGTAGGTCAGCGCGTTCTCGCGCGAGTCCTGAATGCCTTCGGATTTCATGGCATCGTTGTTAGGGATCCATGCGACGCCACCTGAGTGGCCAGTGCTCCCGCCTATGATCACGCGCTTCTCGAGTGCCACGACCTTCGCGCCCGCGACGGCGGCAGCCAGGCCTCCCACGAGGCCGGTGCCTGTTCCTACGACGACGACATCCGTCTCAAGGTCCCAGGTGTGGCCTGACTCTTTCTCCTCGGGAGCACATCCTAAGACCGCAGCGGATCCAAGCGCGAGGGTCCCAGCAGCTCCGCCAAGGAAGCGACGTCGGTCCACGCCACCGCTCCCGATCGATTCGCTCTTAGGCGTTCCCGAATCCGACGCTCCTGATGGAGTGTTCGAACGAGTCTTGGAACCATCTCGAGTTGCGTCGCTCATCGTTTCTCCTCCGCGATCAAAAGGCGGAGGCCGAGTTTAGGCGAGATCGTCGGCGAGGCGAGGGGGGAATCGCTCCTACCCAATCCAGTTTGCGAAGTGCAAAATTCGAGAAATCGAACGATCCTCTGGAGATCGGCCAGAATTTCGGGGATGACGAGACGCTGTTGGAAGGCTCCTGAAAATTCGTCCTCAAAAATTCTCTTGAATGCTGGGCCGACGAGTTTGGGTAGCGCCGTTCGATGGGCGCTGGGATCGCCCCAAAGCCACATCTTCTACACTAAAGGCCCGGCTGGATAGACTTCGAGTGCACGTTCGGAGGCGGGCAGCCGGCGATGGCAGCTGAGTCCGACCGCGATAG
>DGPZ01000080.1:1562-4528 GCA_002390675.1 Deltaproteobacteria bacterium UBA4427 | reverse complement strand
ACATCATGGGAGAGAATCCCTTCCTGTCGGACCCCAACACGAACAAGGTTCGCAAGGCACTTTCAAATCTCGAGTTTCTGGTCGTGCAGGATATTTTCCTGACCGAGACCGCCGAGTTTGCCGACGTGATCCTTCCGGCGAGCGCGTATCTCGAAAAGGAAGGGACGTATACGAATACGGACCGCCGGGTTCAGCTCGGCCGTCCAGCCCTCGACTCGCCGGGAGAGGCGCGGCTCGATTGGAAGATCGTTCAGGATGTTTCGTGCCGAGTTGGGTACGAGATGAACTACGCCTCGTCTTCCGAGATCTTTGAGGAGATGGCGAAATTAACGACGAGCTACGCGACGCTTACGCATGACAATCTCGGCCCCCACGGAAAGCTTTGGCCTAACCCGAATCCGGAACACGAAGAGGGGCCGACGGTTCTCTTCGATGACGCATTCCCGACCGCGAATGGCCGCGCGAAACTCGTGACTGCGGAGTGGACCGCCGCCCCGGAGCTGCCGGATGACGAATATCCCTTCGTCCTGAATACGGGACGGCTGCTTGAGCATTGGCATACCGGAGCGATGACTCGGCGCTCGGCTGCGCTTGATGCGATTGCGCCAGAAGCGTTTGTGGCGATCCATCCTGAGGACGCTGCGGAGCTTGGCGTTGGCGAAGGGGATCGCGTCGCGATCGAGAGCCGCCGGGGGCGGATTCGCTTGGCCGCGAAGCTCACGACGCGTGAAATCCGTGGCGCGGTGTTTGTGCCCTTTCATTTTCGAGAGGCGGCGGCAAATTTGCTGACCCTCGACGAGATTGATCCGGATGGGAAGATTCCTGAATTCAAGTTCTGTGCGGTCAAGGTTTCCCGCTGTGACGACTGAGGGTCGACGACGGAGGATAGAGTGGTATCCGGTCCGCGCTTCGGCCCGCTAGGCGAGTAATCCTGACTAAGTCTCTTTGCGATTAGGAAGCGCGTCGGTGGGGGATTCAAGAACTCGTTGTATTTCAGGCATTCAACGTTTTTCGAGCTTTTACCTTCGCCCAGTAGACATCGAGGTCCTCCCTAAGACCCGGGGCGAGGAAGTACAGACCAATCAGGTTCGCGAAGGACATCGCGAAGATCATGGCATCCGAGAATTTCAGGATTGCTGCCAGAGTCGATGCGCAGCCAACGATTGCGCAGAAGCAGTAGAAGAGATTGAAGACCAAGCGGATCTTCTTAGACGGGCCGAAGAGATAGACGCAGCCCTCCAGGCCGTAGTACGACCAGGAAATCAGGGTGGAGTAGGCGAAGAGGAATACGACGAGGGAGAGCACAGGCGGGAACCAGCTGACCGCGCTGGCAAAGGCCTTGGAGGTGAGTTCCACGCCAGACACCGCCCCTGTTCCAAGAAGCTCGGGCGGAAGTCCGGTGGTAATCACGAGCGCCGTAATAGAGCATACGATCACCGTGTCGATGAAGGGCTCAAGCATGGCGACGAAGCCCTGGGTGAGCGGTTCATTCGTGCGCACGGCGGAGTGGGCGATCGAAGACGATCCGATGCCTGCTTCGTTGGAGAAGGCGGCTCGTCGGAAACCAAGAACGACAACACCTAACATTCCACCGACGGCACCGTGCGGCGTAAATGCTTCAGTTACGATTCGAGTGAGCGCATCTGGAAGACGGTCGATATTAGTGCCGATGACGTAGAGCCCTGTCGTGATGTAGAGCGCGGCCATGGCGGGGACGAGGCCGGAGGTCACGCGTGCGATGACCTTGATGCCGCCGAGAATGACCGCCGCGACACTTACAGCGAGGAATAGGCCGAAGGTCCAGCCCTGGCCAGAAGCAAAACTCTCCTGTTCCCCGGTGGCTGCGACAAACTGAACGAAGGCCTGGTTCGCTTGAAACATGCCGACACCGATTGCGCCAAACACGACGCAGATGCCGTAGTAGACCGCGAGACTTTTGCCTAATACGGGCCATCCCCGTTCGGCGAGACCGTATTCGAGGAAATACATCGGGCCACCGGAAATCGTGCCGTCCGGATTCTCGCGCCGAAATTTCACGCCGAGCGTGCACTCGGCGAATTTTGACGCCATGCCGAGAAGGCCCGCGACGACAATCCAAAACGCGGCGCCTGCGCCGCCGACGGAAACGGCGACCGCGACGTGGGCGATGTTCCCGACGCCGACGGTTCCGGAGACGGCCGTCGTGAGCGCTTGGAAATGCGAGACATCCCCGGGCTCGTCGCCATCGTCTTCGAGGCCACGGACGATGCGCAAAGCATGTCGGAAGCCACGGATGTTAATACCACCTAGGAAAATTGTGAAGAAGCTCGCACCGGCGATCAGCCAAATTACGATCAGAGGAACAGACACACCGAAGATTGGCGCCTCGAACATAACGATCCCGTCGGCGACGTCGGCGATGGATCGGAAGGCTTGATCGATTTGTTGGTCAATGGAGAGAGCGGGGGCGGGCGGCGAGCTGGGCACGGAATTTCCTTCTCGTCTCCTCGGGCCGGCGCACGAGCGCTGAACCGAGTTCGTGATGGGCGCTCACGAGGGCGCCAGGACTTATCCGGCGCCGCATCACACGGGCCGGCTGTTCGCGGACCCAGGTTTCGTTACCAGACTCGCTTCCGCATGTTAGCTTGAGAGTCGCGACGATCGACCACTAGGAATGCGCCCATGTCTCAGTCCGAAGCCCAGATCAAAACTCTTGATGAAGTCCTGCGGGTCTACGAGGACCTTCATGCCGAAAAAATCGCACTTCGCGCCAGCGATAGGACTTGGACCTACGCCGAAATGCGTGCAGAGTCCGCTCGGGTCGCTCAGGGCCTGCTGGCAGAGGGTGTCGCCCCTCAGGAGCGGGTCGCTTTTCTCGATCGAAACATTCCCGAATATTTCACGCTGCTATTCGGAGCCGCGATGATCAACGGTGTGACCCTTGCTGTGAATTGGCGACTGGCAGCGCCGGAGATGGAGTACATCCT
>DGPZ01000080.1:0-1454 GCA_002390675.1 Deltaproteobacteria bacterium UBA4427 | reverse complement strand
CGAAGACGTTTGCTACCAGCTTTATACTTCGGGTACAACGGGGCTTCCGAAGGGCGTGGAACTCACACATCGAAATCTAATGACCGCCATGGATATAGGCGCCATCGAATGGGCCATCGATTCCTCGAGCGTGGTAATGGTTGCGATGCCGCTCTTCCATATCGCGGGAAGTGGCTGGGCCCTCGCAGGGTTTACTCAGGGTTCCGAAATGGTGCTCGTCTATGACATCGACCCAGCTGAAGTTCTGCGGTTGATCGAAACCTACGGCGTCACGAATAGTCTTTTTGTTCCGGCCGTGCTTCAGATCCTCTCGGCGTTCCCCGGTGTGGAAAAGACGGACCTGAGCAGCTTCCGTCGAATCGTTTATGGCGCCTCGCCGATTTCAGAAGAGGTGTTAGTTCGGTCGATGCGAGTGTTCGCGTGTGAGTTTGCACAGGTTTACGGGCTGACCGAAACGACCGGTGCGATTACCTGCTTAGCGCCGGAAGACCATGAACCCGACGGACCGCGGGCAGGTTTGCTTCGTTCGGCGGGGCGACCCTGGGGAGACGTTGCCGTTCGGATCGTCGATGCGGAGACCGGTAAGAATCTGCCCGATGGCGAAGTTGGCGAGATTTGGTGCGCGAGTGCCCAGAACATGAAGGGCTATTGGAGCAATCCGGAAGCGACTGAAGAAGTCTATCCGGAGGGGCGCGACGCCGATGGGATCGGGTTCTTCCGAACTGGCGATGCCGGGTACATGCACGAGGGCTTCCTTTATATCCATGATCGCGTGAAGGACATGATCGTTTCTGGCGGGGAGAACGTATATCCCGCCGAGATCGAGAACGTATTGATGAGCCACCCAGAGATTGCCGATGCCGCGGTGATCGGAGTGCCCTCGGATAAATGGGGTGAAACCGTGAAGGCGATTGTTGTTGACGGGGCTGGTGCCGCCGCAAGCGACGCGGACTTGATCGCCTATTGCCGAGAGCGTCTGGCTCACTACAAATGCCCGACGTCGATTAACCGCGTCGAAGCGCTGCCACGAAACCCATCGGGCAAGATTTTGAAGACCGAATTACGCGAACCCTATTGGGTGGGTCGAACTCGGCGAATCAACTGATTCATTCAGTTCCTTTCCTTTGATCCGCGTCGCATTCCTCGGGCGGCGCTTGGAGAAATGCGCCTTGATGCGAACCCTTAAACCGCTCCTATTCATGCTCGTGCTGATGATCGGCGTTGGTGTGCTATCGGGCTGCGCCGGTCTCGGTGCCAGTGCTCCAGAAGGCGGGCGTCCGCTCACGTCTGCTCCTAAGGGCGCGTCGTCGGCGACGCGGGCACAGAACGAGAAAATTCGAAAGGCTCTGCCCTTTGAGGACGAACACGACTTCGAGTTGGCTCGGCGTGGCCGAATCGGGGGGCCGGAAATGCTTCGAATTGAGGCGGACCGGAATGAAGAGCCGGCGTGGGAT
>DGPZ01000112.1:2444-6613 GCA_002390675.1 Deltaproteobacteria bacterium UBA4427 | reverse complement strand
GTAGCGATTCGCTCGAGGTTCTCCCGGTTTCGGTCGTTGTCCCTCAGGTAGATCGCGGAGCGAAGCGACCGGAAGACTGGGATCCAACCGGCTGCCCCCTCGAGATGGCGCACGGTACTCGGGCTCCGCCTGCCCGGAATTGCCTCGATCGGAAGACCAGTGCCAAGGAAGAGATCGATTCCCTGCCGATCGAGCAACGCGTGCAGCCCCTCGCCGTCCGGACCGGGCACCTGGTTCGCGATCGCGAGATTCGCCTCCATCGCCTCGTGCGCGACGTTCATCGTCCCGCTCGACGACATCGTGAGTCCCGGCGAGAGCCAGAAACTCATGAATCCGCCGAGGGGATAGGGATTGTATATCCGCCCCTCGACCCCGCTGTCCATGAGGAACCAGACCGCGTGTCCGCTGAATCGCCCGGGATAGTAGGGGGATGCGTAGTCCGAGGCAGGCGACCGAAACGAACGTGAGACCAACACCCAGTCTCCTACCCAAAAATGAAGGGCGCTCGCCCCCATCAACGCGAGGCAGATCAGGACTGCGGCGATTGGCCGCTGTGCTTCCAGGCGCGGCGTCGCGCGACGAAATAGAAGCGCGCCCCCAACGGCTAGGGGCAGCAGCACGAGCCATAGAAATCGGGAGGCCAAGATCGCCCCGGTCATCCCGGCAACCGCCAGGGCCAGAATGGCGGGGTCGATCGTACGATCTTGTTCCGGGACCCCGCGACGGAGTTCAGATAGAAGCCTACGCGCTCCGAGCAGCGTCGCGACGACGCCGATCCAGCACACGATCCATGCCGCCCAAGTCGGCGGCAAATTGGCCTTGGGCCATCCGAATAGATTCGATGCACCCCATTCGTCAGAGACGGCGCTGAGGGCGAGGGTGTCGTCACCTGCAACGATATAGGCGAGATGCGCATCCCATCCCTGAGGATTCATCAAGCTCGCGATCAGCATGAGACCGCCTGCTAGACCCAGCTGTCGAGCACGGGCCCGATCACGCGTATCGACTGCGACGCCAGGTAAAAGTGGTAATGCAAACAGGCTCGTACTCACGCCCAGAATGAGCAGCGGACCCAACAGGAACGCGGCGTGGACATTCGCCCAGAGCACTGTGATGAGCGTGGCACTCGCAATCCCGAGTGAGCTGGGGCCTTCTCGAGGGACCACGAGCAGGAGCAGGACCGACAATGTTGCGGCTAGGCTGAATAGATCGGGACGGAGCTGGACCAGCCGGTAGGTAGATAGAAGGATGAAAAGCACGAGTCCCGCGCTCGCGGCTCGAGTGGAGGCGGTGACCTTCGCAACGAGAGACCAGCCGAGCAGGAGAATCACGGCAGCGATACTCGCGTGAAATACCCGCAGCCCTTGGAACCCGAACCTGGACTCGATCTCAAAAATCGCTAGCGAACCGAGCCACGAACTCGGGGAAGGCGGGCCTGGCGCTGCGAACAAATGCGGGTCCGCGGCGAGCAACGGCCCTTGGCTGGCGAAGGCTTCGCCGAGAGCAAGATGGATCCACGTGTCATTCGCGTAGATGGGCTGTCCGACGAGAGCCAGGGTGATGAGGACGAGCGCTAGCGCAGGCCCATGAATGAGCAGAGCCCCGATCGCCTGGCTCCTCAAGTAGCTAGCTCCAAATTACCTTCTACGTCGGGGAACCAGTCGGAAGCGTATCCCCGTACTCGCACGGAACACCCAACTGTCCTGGGAGTACTTCCAATTAACTGTCTCATCACCTGTTACGGTGGGGTCTTGATTCGTCTGCTGGAGTCGCGTTTTTAGGTCACCTAGCAAGTGTGAAGCGTGTCCCTTGATGAAAAGCGAGACTGAGAACGGACCGATTCGGTTGGCCGTCTCGTACTCGATCTCGACCGCCGGACCGACGCCGTGGTAGATCTCGCGAGTCTTGTCAGTCAGTTCGATTTTCCGGAACTCTGCATCGAAGTCCCGCGGTACGCCGCCCTCGGGAGTCCGGAGACGCACGGCACGATTCGCGATAGCGAAGATATCCGTAACGATTCGAGAGTAGACGACAGAAGGCTTGATGCGGATTCTCTCCTCACCAAAATCGAATGTAAACGCCGCCCCGAGCCCCGCGTGTAGTTGCGGCCCCTGATGCTGCACGGTGATCTTAGTGCCGCGACCGGCCACTACATTCTCCCCGAGAACCGAGCCTGGATCGAAATTGCTAGGGAACTGAAGGAAGCTGGGTTCTCCGCTGCGTGCTAAGCCGACGTCGTTGGTCAGCACAGCGGAAATATTGATATCGAAGAAGAGCCGGGGGTGGGTTGGCAAGTCCGCAAGCTGGGGCGTCATGATCTCGAAGTCGCCGCCGACGAGCGCGGAAAGAATCTGCTCTCGAGACGCAATGGGGTTTTGCAACACGCCCGGTCCTGGAACATCACCAAAAACAAGACTGATGGGGTCCACGCGCGGCGTCCCGACATCCGTACTGTCGATATTGCCCTTGCCCGTATGTCCGAAAATTCCCACCTCGAGCGCCGCTGAAGGCACCCATCGTGTTAGTTCTCCGTCGTGCATAGCAGCGGCTGACTCGGCGTGAGAAACTTGAGACCCACCGACCATGGCCGCAGCAATCAGAAGCAGCCAAACGGTCCTAATACTAACACTAAGAGGAGGACCAAGAGGAGGACGTCCGGGCTGGGCAATCTGAGCCATGGCTACGCGGGCTATTATGACGCCGCACGGCTCACTGCGGGTTGAATTGGATTCAGAACTAGTGGATCGACGCATTGCTGGGGTCTCATCGAGTATTGGAAGGAGATTTACTGAAGAGATTCGATCTGCGGCTAGCACGGATCACTTCGCATTTCCTGCCATTTGTTTCGTATCGCTGCGAGTCCGCTTGATCGGGCCTTCGCATTTTGATGATAAGTCAGATGAGCAACTATTATGGGCCCGGTGCTGAAGAGATCCCGCACACCACTCAGCGCCTTAGGGCCGCATGGCCTCCCGCGCCCTGCAAATGGCGAGGAAGCCCCAATAAGCTTTAGAATTGATAGCACCTTGTAGGTGCGAGAATGACACAAATCGGCGCATTTTGGGAGTAGAAGTATCTGGCATTGTCATTGATTGTGCAAACCAAGATTACTAGGATCGATGGGTGTAACCCTTACAGATTAGAAGTAGGCGGAGTTTTTTGTTAGGTGACCCAATACGGACCGACTATCAAGAAATGGTCAATCAATGAAGCCGTGACGATGTCCTCGAGCTGAACATATCAACCAATTTGTTTTTTCAGTTAGATCATTCAGAAGCATCGATAACCACATAAACCGAATGAAGGGCGCGCGGCCCAGCTAGTCCTCGGCAGAGCGCGGTTGCGCGCTGATTGATCTGCACGTCCGGAAGAGCGGCCTATCATGTCGGAGCACCCATTAGGCCTGTTGCCTTTTGGTATTTACCAGCCCGAAGTATTTTCAAGGGCACTTAGAAGAGAGCGTCGACGATGCGGTCGAATATGATCCTGAGTAGGCATAAGTATGCAACGCAACTGCCTTGTGAGGACACGAGACAACCGGGCCGGAACGAAGGGGGGCTTCCTAGCGTATTGCCTTTTTTAGTGACCCTGCTGTCGATCTGCTTACCGCTTGCGATTGCTTTCCCCGCAGCCGCTCAGACGGATGGGATCGACGACCCTTTCGCCGGCGTGGAAGAGATGATCGTTAATGGGTCGGGCACGGCGGCGTTGCTTGCTCCGGCGAGCACATCAGCGATCTCTTTTGACTCGGGGGACCTCGATGCCTATGGCGTGGAAGACCTCAGCGACATTGCAGCGTATGTACCTAACCTCGAGATCCGGTCTCAGAACGCAACGAATGCTTCCTTTTTCGTGCGCGGCGTCGGTCTTCAGGATTTCGGTGCGAACGCCTCGAGTTCAGTCCCGATCTTCCAGGACGGAGTGCCTCGTAACCCTTCCGCGACGCAGCTGGTCGGGCTCTTCGATATCGGTGGCCTCTCCGTATTAAAGGGCCCGCAGGGCTCTGGGAACTATCGAAATGCCTCCGCCGGCGCGTTCCTTGTGGAAGCCGCGAAACCCGCACCAGAATTTTCCGGGATGGCTAAGGTCAGCCTCGCTCGAATCGTTTCAGTCGATGCGCGAGATGCGAATCGATACGATTTCGAGATGGCCATGAATGCGCCGGTATT
>DGPZ01000112.1:0-2321 GCA_002390675.1 Deltaproteobacteria bacterium UBA4427 | reverse complement strand
TCCAGGGCCAGCAAAGCTCGGTTTCTGAATTCCTATCCAAGTATATCGGCGAAGTCGACGACTTCGGATTTCGCGGACAGGTCCGAATTGCTCCTCCGAACACACCGATCGATTTTACCTTCCGCGCTGAAATCTCGCGACTCAACCGGGACTCGACTACCGGGCAACACATAGGGACGACTTTCGGTGGCAATCAAATCGGCCTCGGCGGCGCGGACCGAGCGGGATATAGGGACCCGGACATCGCGGCCCGAGAGGCGGAGTTGTTCGACGCTATCAAATTGAGTCGGACTGACCTAGCAGGCCCCCCTCGTGATCCAGACCGCCCTTTCAGGATTCTTTCGAGGCGCGAACTCGCCCGCGAGCTTTACAAAAATCCGCTCGATCAAAATCCCTACCGCGGAGACGTAGACAGGCCCGGCCGAACGATCCTTGATACGCATGTTGCGTCGATGACCGGCGTGATCGATCTCGACGATATCGACATCAAAATGCAGGCGGGTTTCGTCGACTACAAGAAGTCCGAAGGCAGTGACACCGACCTCTCCCCGAACATCCAATTTCCCTCGCGCTCAAACGACCAAGCCTGGGAAATATACGGCGATTTGAAAGTCTCGGGCGAGGCGATTGGCGATCTACCGCTGGAGTGGGCGACAGGCCTCTACGGAATGCACGAACAGGTCGAAGCCACTAATATTCAGTCCGTCTTCGACGATTTGAGAACTAATAAATTCCAACAAGAAATCTATAGTTGGGGTGTCTTTGCTGAGGGTCGCTACGAATTTCTGGAGGCATTCACCCTCGCGGCGGGCATGCGGTACAACTGGGAGCGAAAGGATTTCGAAGTCGACGCCGCCGTGCAGTCCCTGGCGCCTCCACCGTTCGGGCTGACCGAAAACTTGATACGAACAAACGGATCCCGCAATCAGCGCACCTGGGACGCCTTTACAGGCTTTGCCGAGATTCGCTTCGACTTCACCGAGGATGTCGCGACTTATATGAAGTACAGCCGCGGATTCAAGGCCGGGCACTTCAACCCGAGTCGAGCGAGTGAGGCCAAAAATCCGTCGCAGGGCTTCGCCGATCCGGAGCAGATTGATGCTTTCGAGTGGGGTCTTGAGTTTGTCGGCTGGGCCGGTCGCGTAAACGGTCTAGCCAACATCTTCTATTACAACTACAAAAACTATCAGGTCTTTCGACTGACTACGGAAGGTCCTACCGGCGTATTCCGCACGATCCGAAACGCCGATAAGGCACGCAACTACGGCGCGGAATTAGAGCTGAACGTCAGACCTTTGGAGGGCTTCGTCCCGGAAGAGATCGAGGGGCTCCAGGTCCGATTTCTCGCGGGCTGGCTCGTGACGAACTATATAGAGTTTACGAACTCTGAGAACCGGATCGCCGCTGGCCAAGGAATTGGCGTCTCCATCGACTATTCAGGCAATCCGCTGATCAGCGCACCCACCCTGCAATTCACGACCACATTCGTATGGCCTCTCGATCTCCATGAGCTCGGAACGATCACGCCGCAATATGATTTCACGTGGACGGACGACACACCCTTTGATCCGAATCGAGGCAGAGGCGAGGTCGACCTCTTCGGCGAGAGTCGATTCCGCCCATATCTGGTTGGAAACAGGGCCTACACGCTACACAACGTTCGGCTGACGTGGGAGCCGGCGGGAGACTCGGGACTGAAGATCGCAGGTTGGTGTCGGAACGTCACGGACGAGCGATACAAGACCTTCTCTGTGGACATCTCCACATTTAACGATCAGAGCTTGAACTACGTCGCTGATCCGAGGGTCTGCGGTGGCGAAGCCAGCTTTTCCTGGTAGTCGTTGCTGTTCCGTTAGGCGTAGTGGTGGTGGTGCAAGTTTGGCGAGCAAGTTGGAGGAGCGCGTCAAGTGCTCAGGGCAGCTCGTAGCCAAGGGCTCGAAGCTGGTCTAGCTGTATCTCGTCTAGGTCAAAAGTCTCTGGTTCCCACACGGCCTTCTCCTTGAGAGCATCGGCTGCTCGGCCGCGAAGCCGCAGGGTGACCTCAGGGAACTCCGTGCTCTGATCGACCAGAGTGTCCGATTCGGTCGAAAGAAGAACCTCGAACGGTCGCCCGGCGTGATCCCTTCCCGAAACGTACCGGTGAGACCCTTCCGCGACCGAAATAGCAGGCTTCGGGCCTGTACCCGGACGGCCCCAATTCTCATCGAGGAAGGCGACAGAATGCTCGTCCTCGCGTTCAGGCGAGGCGCCGCCCGCCAGGGCCGAGAGGATTTCATCGCGCCGCGATATGCCATCTGTTTCCGGCTGAGTCGGAAGTCCGA
>DGPZ01000093.1:13886-16510 GCA_002390675.1 Deltaproteobacteria bacterium UBA4427 | reverse complement strand
AGAGACAGGAAAACGACGATTTCGAGCAACGTTTCGCGTTGTGAACTCGCACAAATCGACGAAACACACGTCGAGCGAGCCAATCCGACTAACGTAGGACCCCGAGTTTCCGCTCCAACCAGACAGCGACCTCATCCATCAGCTCCTGAGACCTGCAGATCGGCGCGAGACCGTGATTGCCACCTAAAATCGTACGAAGCGTCATATCCAGCGCTCCCAAGAGGGGATCCGAGAAGAGATCAATCTGAGCGTCCCAGGAGTCGGAGAGAGTTCGACTGAGAACCCTGCCATTTTAGCTTCGGTGCTACTCGGAAAGAGTCCTCGCTATCGGCTAATCGCTCAGAGTTCCTCGCGCTCGAGCAGCACCATCGGGTCGAAAGTATTCACGAGGCCGCACGCGCCGCCGGCCCACTTGATTGCATCATGGCTTTGATATCCGAGAAGTTCCTGCGCGCGTTTCGGCAGCGTCTTGACCAATTCAAGAGGCACGGTGAGGTAGTTATTCTCCTCCGTTCGCAACCACCCGACGAGGTAACTCATGTGCATGCCGCGGCGGCGCTGGTCGGTCGTCGTATTCGAGCCACCGCCGTGAATCGTCGCGCCCGAGTAGATGACAGCCGATCCAGCCGTCATTTCTGCGGAGACGAATTCATCTTCCTCAGCAACCCTCTGCCGGTCCTCCCACTTGTGGCTGCCCGGGACGATTCGCGTCGCGCCATTTTCGGTGGTGAAGTCCTCAAGCGCGATGATCGATGCTAGTTGGATGGGGGCGTGGGGATGCGGGACATGCGGCCAAACGGCTTCGTCTCTATGCGGATACTGAATTTCGGAACCAGGCCCTCGATCGAGCACGTGCGCGACATTGAGTCGGTAGTTCGCACAGTTCCCAAGCAAGACCTCATCACAGACCGCAAGCAGAGCCGGATGAATCAACACCTCCTCTGCGAACACCCGCGACCGTCCAGCAACTGCGGACAGATGGCGCGTCTGCTTTCCGAAGAAGGCCTCGTAGGTTTCGTTCGCGAGTTCACGGCCGTCAGGCGTCTGCGCGAAGTCGACGTCGAGCTCTGCGTTAAAGCGGCTCAGCACGTCGGCGTCGAGCAGATCGTCGATGATGACGGCGCCATGCTCTTCGACTCGGGCGGCGATCTCCGCAGCGGGCGCGGTATTCGGCAAGTGATCGATCGATTGGGCCATCGAGGTCTCCTTGATAGTTCGCTTCGAAAAATCATAGCGCTCGCTGCGCCCACGACTACGCCGCCGAAACCAACTAAACCCGCTTCAAAACCATCTTAGGGGCGCCGTGAATCCGCGCGCCGCAATCCCCACCCCACCCCACCAGATTCAGGTACGCTCGAACCATCGTGAGTCTTTCGCGAAGGGAGAGCCATAGTGACCAGCGCCGCCGCCTCGTTCCGGCAGAAACTCGACCATCCAATCGTCGACGCCGACGGACATATAGTGGAGTCCCTGCCCGCCCTAGTCGAGATGCTCAGAAAGCTCGCGGGAAGCGAAGTTGCCGATCGCTTCGGCGGCGCATCAAAGACTTTTGCCTCTCGGTCCGCAAGCGCCGGTGCGAAGGTCTCGGCGGGTGGCGGTATCCCCGTCCCTGGAACACCGATTGAGCCTTGGTGGGCACTCCCGACTAACACGCTCGACCGTGCCACAGGGTTTTTACCTCAGCTGCTCCACGAGCGACTCGACGATCTCGGCATCGACTTCTCAATTCTCTACTCGAGCGTCGGCCTGGCCTTCATAGGAAACGCCGACGACAAGCTTCGAAAGCACGGATGCCGTGCGGTCAATCTCTACTTGAACGAGCAGCTCGCCGGATTACAGGACCGCCTTACCGCCGCGGCCGTCATCCCCATGCATACTCCCGAAGAGGCGATTGAGGAACTTGAGTATGCGGTGGGCACTCTCGGCTTCCGAACCGCGATGTTCAACAGTTTCGTAGAACGCCCCTCCCCGCCTGGCGGTCCGCGCAGTCACTACATAGACGTACTCGCCCTCGACAGTCCCTACGACTATGACCCCGTCTGGCAAAAATGCGTCGAGCTCGGCATAGCCGTGACTGTCCACAGCTCGTCCCAAGGCATAGGCCTAAGGCAGTCCTCGTCGCGATACATGTTTAATCACATCGGGAATTTCGCCGCGAGCAGCGAAGCCTTCGCAAAGGCGCTCATTTTCGGGGGCGTGATGAACCGTTTCCCCACGCTTCGCGTCGGTTTTCTTGAGTGCGGCGTGGGATGGGGCGCGGGGCTTCTCGCTGACCTTTCCGACCGATGGTCAAAACGGGGCGGGCCTAATATCGAAGCCCTTGACCCTTCACGTATCGACGCATCCAAATGGAATGAGCTCATGCTGAAGTATGGGCGCGGGGCATTCGAAGATCCCACGATCCTTCGTGCCACCGGAGCCCAAAGCGACAATCCGCCGATCGAGCGCGACGACTTTCGAGAAACCGGCATCAATGACGTCGCGGATATCGCCGCGATCTTTGAGCGCTTCTTTTTCGGGTGTGAGGCGGACGATTCGACCATCCCCCAGGCCTACGCGCGGCAGACCCTGCCGGGGGGCATCGCGCTTCAGCCCATCCTCGGCTCTGACCTCGGCCATTGGGA
>DGPZ01000093.1:0-13876 GCA_002390675.1 Deltaproteobacteria bacterium UBA4427 | reverse complement strand
GTGCGCGACATGCGCGAGGTCATCCCCGAAGCGGGCGAGCTACTTGATGACGGCCTCGTTTCAAAAGACGATTTCCGTCGCTTCGCCTGCGACAACCCCATCCGTCTGCACGGCGGCATGAATCCGACGTTCTTTGACGGCACGGTTGTTGAGGCTTATGCGCGAGAGGTGCTGGACGACGAACGGCGTTAACGTGCCAGGATCTCGCGTCTCACCGGCCCGAACTCTGCTTGAGCCCGGGCAGTCGAAGACCGCAGTCGTCGAGTGGATACACTGGAGAGCGAGCTTCGGAGATCTACGAAGTACACCTGAAATCCAGGGGGGCGACAACATAGAGACCTTCGCTCGCCGCACCCACCATTCTTGACCAAACCTCGAGAAGGAGGGGTGAAGTCGCAACAATTGGAGCAAAAAGCCTTTCGAGGGGGGCTTCTACTCGCGCAGCAAATGGTCAGTCTGCGTTTCTTTCGTGATAGGCCTTGGTGTCATCCGCTAGGTGAACTTTGTCAGGCATTCATTTTCTAGCACGTCGTGTGTTAAGGTATCGCCTACCATAACAAAACTCCTGACTTTCTAAAGGAAGCGTTAAATGAGATTGAGATTCCTAGCTACTCTTGCGTTAGTTCTTCTTTGCCCTTGGAGCGCCCTCGCTCAAGACGGTTTTTATGCTGAGCTCGCCCCCGGCGTATCTTTCGTAGGAGACACAGATCTCTCAGGTGGCGGATTGAGTGCGACGGCTGAACTTGATCCTGGCTTCGTCATTGGCGGCGCAATCGGTTACGAATTGAGTGATTCGCTGCGGACAGAGCTTAACGTCAGTTATAGAGAGCAAGATTTTGATAAGCTTGACGGCGGTGGTTTAGGCAGCTTAGATGGAGTCGGAGATATTGGTACAACTACGATCATGGCTAATGGAATCTATGACATCGAAGTCGATTTTCCGATAACGCCCTACATAGGCGCCGGCATTGGTCTAGCCGTGGTTGAAGTCGATTCGGATGAATCTGGCTGTGCTGTCTGTATTGACGATAGTGATGTGCAGTTCGCATGGAATCTGATGGTAGGAGGATCGACTTCGGTCACCGAAAGCATCACCCTTTCCGCGGGCTATCGATACACCGGTGTTACCGCGCCGGAATTACAAGACGAATTTGCTGGCGTAGATATCGAATCAGACGACCCTCTCGATATTCACGAGATCGTGTTTGGTCTGCGATACTCATTTTGATCAGCTAGCCAGCAACTACTGATTTGACAAAAGGGCTTCGGGACATCCCCGGAGCCCTTTTTATTTTTGCTCCAGAGTCTCAAAATCAAGATTAGCTTTAGTGAGGTCAAAGCGGAGCGTGTGAGAAAGGTCAGCCTCGGAAAGCTTCTCTGGGGCCCCGTTCCCCTGGTGTCAGCAAACCTAACCGGAATCTTTTGGGGAACGCCCGCGGTATTAAACGAAGGGTCCGGGGAGCAGGCAGTCTGGACAGGAGCGCTTGATCAATCGCCGACGCCCTGGACCCCGCCCTGCTCGAGAAGTGCGTCGAGCGCAGCTTGGGTGCGGTGATCAAGCGGATACTGCTCAACGAGCTCGACCGTCGCCTGCAGTGCGTCGTACCAGTAGCCATCTCTCGCCAGTACGTCGGGCTTCTCGCCGGATTGGGCTGAAGCGAGGCGTGCACGTGTTTGGGCGTCGGGCTCGACTCCGACAATCCAGCCGAATGCAAAGGTGCTAGGTGCAGCTTCCGGGTTCAGCCGATGCGCGATCGACCAACGGTATTCTTCGTTTTTACCGACCTTGACTTCCAATGTTGCTAGGTCGATGCCTTGGATCCCTGGCTTTGTCGGAGGGGCCAGACGAAGGTTTTCTACGATCGACTCTTCGCCGTGAGAAGTGGAGATCGTGAGATAGAACGCGCCCACTTCGGGAACTCGGTCGACATGCCAAAAAAGTCTCGGATTTTGTGAGGTCGTGCGGGCGACGTGATCCGGCGCAAGAAGGGTGATCAGGGGGGCGCCCTGAGGAGCCGCGCGGAAACCGCCGATGTCCCTCTGGCGCAGAGGTGAGTTGAATGGCATCTGATACGTGGGTGTGAGCATGGCGAGGAGGATCTCGGGACGTTCCGGAGCTGATTCGGCCTCCTCGGCTCCGAGACCATCGCCTCCGTCGGGATCCTCAACTGCTTCTTGGATGAAGGGCGGAGCGGACTCGCTCGCGAGTTCAAGAGCCGGCTCTTCTATCGATGTCGATTCAGATTGGCCCGTCGCGGATTCCTCGGAATTCGTTTGTTCTTGTGCGAGTTCGACCACCTCGGGAATCATGTTGGTCGGGAGCGGCTCGAGAGCCGTTTTGGGGGTGGGCTCTACTGGCGTCGCGGATGCCAGATCGGGAGACGGCTGGATGTCGCCAACCGACGGTCCTTGCCCGAGACTCAACCATGCTGCCAAACCCGCAGAGGCCGCCAAGCCGACGACGAAGGCGGGGCGCATGAATAATTTCCGGAAAATGCTCGCGACGGACGCCGATGCATTTACTTGGAGATCCGCATCGAGTGCCTCGAAGTCAAACCCGCGCAATGTATCGAGCTCGTCGGCCACGGCGGGAAATCTCCCCGCAGCCGACTCGACCTCCAGCCGTTCCTCTTCGGAAAGCTCGTTCGGCGCCGTGGCATATTGAGCAAGAAGCTCTGGAGCCGGGAGGCCATCCTCAAGGATATCTTGATAAAGCAGTTCGAAGCGCTCTCGGTCGTCAGTAGCCATAGAAGTCTCTCCGCTCAGACTTGAAGTGACCACGAAAAATGATCACACACATAGACGGCTGGAGGGCGGAAGCAGTATCGCTGCTCAATCAATCTCTCCTGAATTATCCACGAGAATCTCGCGGAGCTGCTGCATGGCTTCTCTTTGCAGTCGATTAACTGTCCCGCGGGGCTTCCCAAGGTCGCTGGCCGTCTCGTCGTAGCTCAGGCCTTGGATATAAACGCGTTCGACGACCTCTCTGTGCCTTTCGGAGAGCGCTGAAAGCGCTTTTCGCAGCGCCAGTTGGGTCGCAGGGTCGAGCGTCGCGCTCGGAGCCTCCGCACGGCGCTCCACCTCGTCTTCCTCTTTTCCTAGGTCCGGCTGCTTCTTACGATGTGCATCGACCACTGCGTTTCGGGTGAGCATCCGGACGAAGCCAGGAAGGGCACGGTAGTCACGGATTTTTCGGTCTCTATGGCTGCGCCAAACGCGAATGATGATTTCCTGGGCAAGATCGTCCCAGCCCTCCCGCGCCTCATAGGCGCGCATACGCATGAGCTGGCCCGTCACTAGCCGTCGAATGAGCGAAAGAGCGACATGGTCGCCCCCGCCGAGTCGCTCTAGCTGCAGCTCCCAGTCAACAACGTTCTGAACGACCGCAGTCGCGATCAGCATGACCCATTGAAACGGATTGATACCGAAAAACATAAGCCTAAAGGTATACGCACTCAGGCCGGTGCGGACACCCTGAAACCAAATGCATTTAGGGGACGATCCTGGCCGGATACTGTGAGCGGGCGCCCCGACACGATCTCTAGGGACCTGCGTACGTCATGCACCGGGAAGCCTTTGGCTTTGGCGAGAAGCGCGAGGTCGTTTTCAGCCTCTTCCTGCTCGCTAAGGCCTCGGAAAAGCGAGTGAAGTCGTTGCGTTGTCGTTGTGATAGTACTCGTCGCATGCATTGCCGAGGCCATCCTTGCCCGAGTCGGGCTCGCCGCCCGCCTCATTGGCTCCGTTATACCCCTCTATGCAGTGATCAAACGCGGAAATCAGGGCCGTCCGGATTAAAGGAGGCAGGTCGATACCCCGAGGGGAAGATTCCGCACTCCGAGAGAGCAGGCGGCTTTTTCGTACATATAAAGCCGCTCGCAGAGTATTCTGAATCGAGAAAGATCTCCTCTCTGCGCCGGGCCAGGAGCGATATCAATTCCCGAAGTGTCGCGTCTGGGTTTAGAGGCGCAGGCAGAGAAAATTTCTCCGGGGCCCGCGTAGCGAGGCCCCCGCCGAACCCAAAGAATCTGGGAGTTCATCACATGTTAATCAGTCTTGGCCGCTTCAAGAGGAGGAGGTTCGTCCAATACGTAGGCCGGATTTTGATCTTGATATGCGGCTGGGGCTTGGCTTCACCCGAACTTGCCCCGGCGCAGCTTGCTGCCCCGAGCCTCTGCCTGACCACCACTTCGAGCTGCGACTGCACGTCGAATCTGGACGAGCGCCTCATCAGCGTAGGAAACACGACCTTTCAACTCATCATGATCCCCGGGACCGACGTATCGAGCACCACAAGCAACGTCTGCGCATTCCAGGGCACGGGTGCCGATGGCGATGAGGTCTGTGCCCTTGCGATCGGACTCGAGTCGACCTCCACGGAGATCGTACTCACTTCGTTCAATCCGAACTCCGTCTTGAATCCGGCGGTGGTGTCGAATCGTGTCTCGGACTCAAACATCATCCTGAATCACTTTAACCCGGCCGGCGATAGCAACTGCGTCGAACTCGGAGAGCTAGTAGTCGACCGAAGCACGAATTCGATCACAGGGGACGCGTTCATTCAGCTCACTGCGACAACCAGCGAGTGGGTCGATGCGGCTTTGGAGGTTCAGACCTTACCCGCGACTTATCTCCCGGAGCCTTCAAAACCCGTAGGGCTCGGCATTGGCGCGCTTTTCATTTGCGTACTCAGCGGGCTGCAGAGCCGAAAAAAGCGCCTGCGACGCGCCCCGGCCCGACGCGTAGCGATGGCCGTAGCGATGGCCCTCGTATTCGCAGGAGAGGCTCAAGCCTTTGAATATTTCGAACTCGACTCTTTTCTCGCCCGCCTTGGCCCCGGCGCTCGACACATCGACTTCGAGAGCTTCCCCCTCGACGACGATGGCGATGGAGTCTTCTCTGCAAGTCAGGAAGTTCGTAGAGGCGCAATCATCAGCGCCGACTTCGTGCCTAACCCCATTATCCTGGACGGCCCGCTAAAGACGCTATTCGGCACGTTCTTGGTATTCGAATCGCCCGCTACGTTTGGGCTGGTTGCCTCACCCGGCAGTACCAACGTCGATCAAGATGACGTGCGGGTTCGCTTCGACGCGCCAGTGCGCGCGGCCGGTATCCGGATCATCGATGCAACGACAAATGACGGGGCGAGCTTGACGAATTCGGATCAAGTCCGCTTCCTGAATGCCTACGGAGGCGTCCTCGCGCAGTATTCGCTCGATTCGGTCAAACAAGGCCAATCCGCGTTCGTCGGCTACGTGGCAAGGCCTGGAAGCCTCCCGGTGGCCGAGGTCCACGTCGTTGAGTCCGCAGGCGGCCAGAACCCCGCCGACAACATCTGGATCGACGACATCGTCTATCTCTCCGCCGAAGATCCCTACGCCGATGAGTGGGTCCGGTTCGTCCCTAACAATGACGGGTTCGCGACGGCGCTCCCAGAGTGGGACGCAACTCGAATTTTAGATGAAGAAGACTCGCTCCACACATCCCTCGGCCCTTCTGGAGAGATCGTCGTGCAGTTCACCGACAACTCTTTAATAGGCAACGGGCAGACCGATCCCGACCTTCGCATCTGGGGACTCCCGGGCACGACGGGCCTAACGAACGTTGAGATCAGTGAAGACGGCACGACCTGGCTTCAAGTCGGTATCGCCACGGGTCAGGTGACTGACTTGGACATCGATTCGGTTTCAAGCCCGGGGACCCACTACTCGTTCGTACGACTAACCAATCTTTCTCCATTCGATGTATCCGAGATCGATGCCGTCGAGGCCCTCTCGTCGATCGCGATCGCCGATCAGGACTTCGACGGAATTGCGGACGGGGTGGATAACTGTCCTACTCAGCCCAATCCAACGCAGGCCGATGACGACGAAGACGGCATCGGGAATCGGTGTGACAACTGTCGGCCGGTCGCCAACACGAATCAGACAGACCTGAACGGCGATGGGACGGGGGACGTGTGTGAAATGCCTAGTCTGACACTCGTCCAGGACGCCCCATCTTTTTCAACGGGTCTCCAGCCAACGGGCGCGGACCTTTACCTCAATTGCGGGGGAAGTGATCTCCAAGAACTGAACTTCGGCCTCACGATCCCACCCTCGGCGACGCAAGTGCAGTTCGGGCTCGTGTTCGGGGGGGTGGACGAAGGCTGTGACTCGCCCCCGCAAACAAACATTCTTTCTCCAGTCTCGGGAAAGGGATGTTCAGGCCGGACGGGCATTGGCGCGACGGTCGACCCCGCGTTGTCAGGCGTCTCGATTCCCGGCGCCTCCGCCCCGTCGCCATATCGACAAGACGCCATGTTTCTGTTCCTGACCGCAGGTTCACTCGAAACCGATCTGCTCTGTGCCGCCCACCAGACGAATGTTTATCTTGGTCGAATCAACTTCACTGCGCCGGGCTTGGGTGGTTACAGCTCCCGGATGGCGCTCACCCAGCGGGGGGCATTGCTGGGGGCTCTTTCTCCAACAGCATCAGGTGCTCCCGCACCCGGCCGTAAACCCATGAGCTATCGAGCCGAATCGGAGGCCCCTCCCGTGCCCACTCCCAGGAGCTTTGGAACCGCGGCGGCGCCCCCGCCGGGCCTCACGCTCGAGATCGTACCCTCCGCAGGCCAAGCCGCGGAAACGGCCGTCCTATGGGACATCTGCATCACGGACGAGTCAACTCTCCTGATGCACCGAATTTCCTTCGCGCTGCAGGGACCGGCGGGATCCTCTCTCTCGACCGACATTGGCCTCGTCGGCTGTACTGGTCTTCCAGATAGCGTCACGGGGCGACGCGCATGTGACAAAGCGCAAGTTTACGAAGACGTGGATAACGTCGCATCCTGGGCTTTCGGCCCCTTCACCGCGGGCGATATCGCAATTTCTGGCACGGATATCGAGCCCGAAACGCTGTACGTCCTGCTCGAAGGCGATGGGCCACCGTACACCGGACCTTATGGACTCCTTAACTTGACTACAGCCGCCTCGACTTGTGTCGCGACGATCGCTGTTGGGGAGCCGGGGCTGGAGCCCGAAGTCATCTTCGCAGGCATCGACACCGTCACCTACCCCGCAGAGCCCTTCGTCGACGAATTTGGCTCGAGCGTGGACGGGACGACCGAAGTCAGCTGGAACACGAGCGGCGACACAGGCTATGACGCCGACGGGGATGGCCATCTGGATGGAGACGATAATTGCGAGATCGTCTCCAACGATCAGACAAACACCGGCGGGTTTCGCTCTTCCGGAGACCCTGCAAGCCAACTCGACGGAGACGCCTGTGAATGTGGTGACGGGAACCACTCCGGCGTCGTTTGGGAGGATGGATCGGAAGCTGGGACCTCTGACATCCAATCCATAAGGGCGTACCTGGCTCAAATCGCAAACGACACATCTACCCGGATCAAGTGCAGCGCGATCGGTACAACCACGTGTAACATGGCGGATGTGTTGGCTTGGGATCGGTCTCTGGCGACCGGAATCGCAGACGGAGACGGAGCTTGTGAAGCAATCTCAGGGGCCCCTCCTGAATAGCTGGTCAGCCCCCTTCGCGCGGTGGGCGGGGCTCCTCGCTGCTTGGCTTCTCGGAGCCTGTCCCGCTAACGCCCAGCTTGTATACGATGGCGTGCTGAGCGGTGAATTCCCGGGCGACGCACCTTCACTGAACGCCGAGGGGAATTACCAAATTGAATGGGACGAGGGGACACTCGTCTCAGGCAGTTCTGTTACGAACCTCTTCCATGGGTTCTCTCGATTCGACGTTCCGACGCAGGCAGGCGTCATCTTCGAAGGCACTGGGGCGCCCCCCATCGACCATGTTCTGGTCCGCATTAACTCGCCCACTGGCTCCGCTTCCTGGATCGACGGAAATGTCAGTTCGAAGATTGCGGGCGCATCACTGTTCCTGCTGAACCCAGACGGTTTTCTGATTGGTGAAAATGGGGATCTCAGTTCCGAGGGCGCGATTCATCTTTCAACCGCCGACTCCCTCACCGATGACCGGGGCGACCGATTCGACCTCTCGATAGAGACGCCACCCATTCTCCTGTCCGGAACCCCGGTACAATTCGGCTTCCTCGCCCGACCCACGGGCGTCGATCCCTCGATTCCCGACATCGACTTCCGAGGCGAGATGAATAGCGGTCACGAACCGCGACCTAACGTGGGTCCAGACCCGCTCTGGGATGGTCGGGTCCACATCTCAGGGCGCGTAATCCGCATCAGCGCGGGTGACGGGCTTCGCTTTATCCAGTCCAGCCCCGATGCCCTAACAGGAGCCGGGGTCGGGTCCGTTCAGATCGCAGCCGCCGGCTCTCAAGCGGTCTCATTGCCGCTCGAACTCTCGGGCTTCTCCGCCGCGGATTCAAACCTCGGAACCGATGCGGAGATCACGATCGAAGGCGACGTACGCCTAGAAACAAGGCCGAGGCTTCCCGCTTCCAGAGGCCTAGCAGGGCGCGTGGTCCTTCGCGGGGGCCGCCTGGTCAGCGCCTCAAACGGCACGCCCTCTCTCATGCGCGGCCGTGGAGGGGCAAGCGTCGAGGAACCGGAAAGCGATTCGCCGCGCCCCGCGATCGACATCGAGTTTTCCCAATCGGTCCAGCTTTCGAACGCAAGGCTCAAATCCGAATCCCGGGAACGCAGCCCTATCGAGGACGTCGGAGCAATCCGCATCGAAGCGCCGCAGATTACCCTCGATCAGGACACCCAAATTACGGCCGATACAACCGGTGAAAATCAAGGGGCCTCCATCGAATTAATCGGCTCCACGGTCGTCTTAGACAACGCACAAGTCGTCGGCACTACGAGTGACGGGGCGAACTGTGCGAGTACTGAAAGCTGCGGCTCAGTCGGAGACGTTTCGATTATCGCGGACCAGATCTCAATACTCGGCACCCGCTCGATCGTGCGGGTCTCGGCCGACGCCGATTCCTCCGGTGCTGCAGGCAACATCTCTTTCACCGCTACAGGCGACGTCCTGGTCGACCTGAACGCGGTTGCTGACGACCCCGAAAACACTTCTCTTCCAGGCCTATTCGCACGATCGAGAAATAATACGAACCCGGAGAGTGGTGACGCTGGAAACATCCTCATAGACGCCCGAAATATCCAAATTTTGAATGACGCGAAACTATCTGTCTCAACCTTCGGCGCAGGAGAAGCCGGCAACATAACGCTCACAGCAACAGAAGACGTGCTGATCGACGGACAGGAGAGTGCAAGCACGGATCGCGCCGGCGCTTACGCGAGGACAGGGTTCGGTCCAGACTCGCAAGAATCCCTAGCCGACCCCGCGACGGGGAACGCCGGGAATATTCGGATCGACGCCCAGAACCTTCGTATTCTAAACGGGGCGCAGGTCAGTGCGGCCGTCTTTTCCCGGTCGGGCGGAGACGGCGGGCAGATCGCGCTGAACGTGAGCGAGCTCGTCTCTCTCGTCGGTGGCACAGAAGCACCCTCTCAAATTTCGGCTGAGTCGAACTCGTTGGCAGGCGGCTCGGCCGGAACCATTCGGATCGGAGGCGTCCGAGCAGATGATTCCTCTGTGTTCCCCGAGCGAGTCGAACTGCTCAACGGAGGACGCATCTCCACCTCGACTACGGGGTTAGGCGCAGCCGACTCGATTGTCATCCGAGCGAATAACATCGAGATCCAAGGAAGAAATCTAAATAATCCATCCACGATCACGACCCGAAGCGGACTCGCTAGTGGGGGTGGTGCCTCAGCGGACATCGTGCTCTACGCCGACCGCGACCTCCTGATCCGAGACGGCGCAATCTTGTCCACGACTTCCAATGGCAACGATGTTGCGCCCGGACGTATTCAATTGGAGGCCGGACGGAATCTCGAGGTTTCGGGTGGAAGCGAACTCCGAGCGGAGGCC
This sequence comes from Deltaproteobacteria bacterium UBA4427, assembly GCA_002390675.1. Lineage (GTDB taxonomy): Bacteria > Myxococcota_A > UBA9160 > UBA9160 > UBA4427 > UBA4427. The sequence goes on along the minus strand of DGPZ01000093.1, from coordinate 4,009 downwards.
CAGCGACCCTTGGGCGGAACCAGTCCGCCCGCCCCCCCTCTCGACACACCGGGCAACGGTTTAGCAATCGATCGCGGCGACATCTCCCTTCACGCAGGCTCGGTGCTCTCTCTTGAGGATTCCCAAATTTCAACTTTCACGCGCCGCGCCGTGAGCGGAAATATCGAGGTCACGGCGGAGCGAGCCATTGAATCCTTTTCCACAACGATCTTGACCGAGGTCGACCGAAATGATGGAACGGGCGGCGACATAACGATCACCGCGCCCATCGTGCTCTTAAGCGACTCTTCGTTTTCGGCGGATGCCAACGGTGCCAGCGCTGATGCAGGCAACCTGCTCATCTCGGCCAGCTCCGCACTGCTAGTCGATGCAACGACCGAACTGACTGCAGACCCCGGCCAGTTAGGCGTTGCCGGAGAAATCGTCCTGTCGACGCCTGAGACGAACCTATTCAGTACGCTCGTCGTCGTCGGAGAGCAAATCAAAGGCCCTAATGAGCAAATCACTAATCCATGCGAAGCAAGCCACGCCGGCGAGGGACGCTTCGAAGTCGCGGGCTTGACTCCCCAGCTTCGTTCCCCCGACGACTTTTTTCCTAGCGAGGTCGATCGAGAACGAAACAGCCCTGCTCCCGCCGATTGCCTAACACGCTGAATATGACTTCCCCTCATCTCCGTTCCCCGTGCGTCTAATGGCTATTATTGATTGGCCCAACTGCCAGTTCCGAATCACGATGGTGGTCATCCTTCTCATGGCCTCTTACTCGGGGCTCTCGTCCGCCCAACTCGCGGTGCGGCCGGGCGACGAGCCTTTGCAAATCGACGTGCCCAATCCAGCGCTTTTTGAAGACACTCCATACGAGCCTTCCAGTTCGATTTCACGAGACAAAAGCGGCCTGAGCGTATGGGTTCGTACCGTCGAAATCGCCGGAAGCAGCGTCTACGAACCCAGCGACTTTCGCCCCGTAGTCCAACCCTTCCTGAATCGAGAACTCGACACCGCCGGGCTGGCTGGCCTCGTGCAGGCAGTCACCCAGCTCTACGTCCAGGACGGTTACCTGTCTTCCGGAGCAGTCCTCCCCGATCAGGATCTGAATGGAGGCGTAGTCGTTATCCAGGTCATTGAGGGACGCCTCGCGGAAGTGCGGGTGGAGGGCACCCGCTACTTCAAAGAGGACTACTTCATCGATCGTCTTCGCCATGCCGGACGCACCCCGGTTCAAATCGATCGCCTCACGGATCAAATCGCTGAATTCCAGCGCGACCCTCGCATCGAGCGCGTGCATAGCAAGCTCCAAGCGGGCAAACAGATCGGTGAGAGTCGACTCCTACTCGTCGTTACGGAGGCCTCCCAGATCGACGCCCAATTGAGTGTCTCGAATGAACGCCCCGCCAGCGTGGGAATGGCGGGCGGGGGGATCGACGTCTCCTATTCCAACCTCGTCGGTCACGGAGAAGCCCTCTCGGCCTCGTTTCGTTTTTCGGAGGGGTTACATCAGTACCGCGTCGAAACAGCGATTCCTGTCACATCCCGCGGTACGGAGTTCCGGGCGACTTACCAGAGAAGCGAGGCGAAAGTCGTGAATTCCTCCTTTCGGGTACTGGACATCGATGCCGACTCCGAATCTTTCAGAATCGAGCTGCATCAGGCACTGATCCGAAAACGAACTCACGAACTGAGCATTGCCCTGTTAGGCAGTTGGACCCGCTGGCGATCGACCGTCGGCGGACGCGAAACATGCTTTCGCGCGGATCAACTCGACTGCGCTCCCATCGTGACTGCACTCCGCGCTCGACAAGAATTCATCCATCGCCGACCGAATTCATCACTGCTGCTGAGATCGACTTTCAGCTTTGGACTGGACGCACTCGGCGCGACACGGGAACGGGAAAGCCGGATCGCAGATAGCGATTTCTTCACTTGGCTAGGCCAAGCGCGCTACCTCCACCGCCTCGAACCCGAACACAACCGACTTCAGTGGCTAGATCGCGCAGTCGTTTCCCTGCGCGGTGACATTCAGCTCGCCAACGACCCTTTACTCTCTGGTGAACGAATCGCCGTAGGGGGACCGCAAACAGTCCGTGGCTTTCAGCGTAACCGTCTCGTACGAGACAACGCATTGATCGGGTCTCTTGAGCTGCGCTTCCCGATATGGGGCCGCGACGGATCGGAGCCCAGGGTCGAGCTATCTCCTTTCGTCGATGTCGCCTACGCCTGGAATGATCGCGACCAGTCGACCGTTCGCACGCTCTCGAGCGCGGGCCTCTCTGTCGCAATCAGCCCCGGTGCTGGGCTTCACATCCAGGCATCCTGGGCGCAGCCCATTCGAAGAGGGGTTCAGAATGGGGAGGGATTACAACGGGACGGGGTCTATATGGAGCTTATTTGGAATGCCTTCTGAACCGACTCTGTCACGTTTGTCCCCGATACTCGGCCTCTTGGCTTTTGTCGCGTTCCTGTCCCCGCCTCTGATGGCCCTAGCCGCCCCGCAGTGCGAGGAAGTCCGTGCGGCTGTCGAATCCGTCGAGAGTGTGGTTCCAGAACCGAGATCCCGATCAGCCGCTCTTTCGGCCGCCTTAAATCAGGCACGAAACTTCGTCGAAACACCTGAAGGCAGTAACCTCCAGGTCGCCTTCGACGAGGTACGACGGCTACTCGCCGTCAGCGGCGATGACGCCCCCGCCATCGAGCCCCATATCCATTTTGCGCGAACCCTCGACAAATGGGCACAAGTGCTGCGCTCCTCGAACGCCCAGCCCGAGCAATGGGCTCCCTTCGAAGCCGAAGCCATTGCGTTATTCGAAAAGGTGACCGCCCTACCCTCAACAGACCAGCAGCGGCTGATCTCGTTCGCCCATGGTTATCGAGCGGGTATCTATTTACGGCAAGGAGCTTTGGCTGCCGGGCTTGCCGAGAACGACCAAGCTTTACTCGTGGCCATCACGCTTCCTCAACCCGATCTCGTCGTCCAATGGAGTACCCAGCGGGCGCAGGCCTTGTCTCGCTCGGGCAACTCTGCCGCGGCGATCATTGCACTCCGCAGCGCGCGTGGTGCGCTGCGGGAGGCACGCGGAAGCCTGTCCACTAATCGATATCTCAAATTCGCCCGCTCGGTCCACCTTCCCCTGGCAGATTTGCTCCTTCGCAGGAGCGACACCCTTGCGGGCACAGCCATGCAGGACCTCCTCCACGAGGTTCAAAACTCACTCGAGGAACTCCGAGTCGCCGAAATCACCGACTTCTTTGGGTCAGAATGCCTTGCTATGCGGTCGCGCAGCAGGCTCGTTTCGATTCCCCGGACCGTCATCCTTTATCCCATCGTCTTCCCGGACCGAATCGAGATCATCGCCGGGAAGAACGGCCAGCTACATCGGCGAACGGTCTCGATCGAAGGCATCGATGTGCTGGAAGAACTCCGCGTGTTTCGCCGCAACCTCGAAGACCCCACCCGTTCACGCTACCGAGCTTCCGCTGCTCGCTTCTATGACTGGCTAATCCGCCCGATCGGAGACCTGTTAGACGAAGAAGCAGACACCCTCGTCTTCGTCCCAATGGCGGAGTGGATGGGGCTACCGGTCGCAGCGCTCTGGAACACGGACTCCCAGCGGTTCCTCATCGAGGAGATCGCTGTCGCGATCACACCCGGCCTCGAGCTGACAGACCCGTCCCCCCTAGATCTCCAGCGCATCAAGAGCATCGCTGTCGGCTTAACCCGTCCGGCCCCGGGCTTCCCGCCCCTCGCCATGGTCGGGCAAGAGATTGATCGTGTCCTCGAAACCTTTCCAGGTCTGCGACTGGACGGAACCGACTTCACGACAGAGACCCTCGAAAAAACCTTCGCGGAAAACCCCTTTGATGTTCTCCACATCGCTTCGCACGGCGTATTCGACGACGTCTCCGACGAAAGTTTCCTTGTGACCAGCAGTGGCAAGCTGTCCATGCGACGCCTCGGTGAAATCCTTCGGCCCGCTCGTTTCCGGTCGCGCCACTCGCTCCAGCTCCTTGTCCT
>DGPZ01000170.1 GCA_002390675.1 Deltaproteobacteria bacterium UBA4427 | reverse complement strand
TCGAAGCCGGTGCCGGTGAAGTCCGTCGACAATTGTATGTCTATTCCGCGTGCTTGTATGGGCTTTTAACGCAGCCTAACCTGCCCGGCTTTGTCTATGTCGTCGTCGATCCGTCGCAGATGGTGCTTCCAAGCCGGAGCGATCGCCAGCCCCCAGTCATCTCGCCACGCCTCCACGTGCGCACGGTCCAGGCCGAGCCGCTTCCGGTTATTGTGGAGGTCGCGATAATCCACGCCGCACTCGCTGCCTGCGGACCGGTAGCTGGTGCCCTCCAGCGTCTTCCGTAGTGCGGCCTTCATTAGCCAGCCCCTGAGCGACTCCGACAGGGCGATGCTTCGAGCCCAACGGTCCCCCCCAGGCAGATGAGCTGGATGATCGCGGGTTAATCAGTGCATTGGATGGGCTTCGGCTCAGTGCTGGATGACCCCGCCCAAACACGGTTTTCCTTGCGAGAGAAGTCAGATGGAAACGCGCCGCGCTCTTTGCATCTATGCATGAAACAGAAACGGCCCCGCCCTAACTCGGCGAAAATGAACTTCGTTGAAAAGAATGAACAGCAGAGGACTTCCGCAAGACGGATTCCACGCTCAAGGAAATTTTACCGGCGTACAGTGTCGCGTTGGACGAAAGGGACTCGACGGTCTTCAGGCGAGAATCGCCAGAACTATTCGACTAGAGGTTTCGCCTTGCCGCCAACATCCTCGATCCCACCACTGCGCTGCGCTGATAGAAAAAAAGCTGCGTTTTCCACACCACCGATGTTAGGCGTTCTGAAGATTAGACCCAGACGGGGCTATGTGACCCTGTCGGAAAATACCCACGTCGGGTATGTTTCGAAATGGTTCCTTATGAGGGAAACGATATACCCAATCCCGCGGAGAGACCGGTTAGTAGCTTGAACGATGTGGAAATTTAAAATGAATGCTTTTGATATTTGGCAGCCACTCCCTCTCCTCTATTTCGGGGCTTTGGCAGCGGGTCTTGTAATTGCGGCGGTCTATTTTTTCGTACCCCACGCTCGAAAAATAGGCCTTCTGGATACACCGACTGAAAGAAAACAACATGAGGGCCAAATCCCGCTTTTGGGTGGGCCTGTTATCAGCTTCATATTCTTGCTGGGTCTGTGCATAGCGCGTCCCGGAACCAATTATCTCTTGATCTTAACGACGGCTTTTCTTGTCCTTGTCGGAGCGTGGGACGACTTAAAAGGACTAAGGTGGACGACTAGGCTCATAGCTCAAGTCTGTGTCGCAGTCATTTTTGTCCAAGTATTGCAAATCTCGATTAACGATTTGGGCTTCACTCTGTGGAATTTTGAGTCATTAGATTTTTCTTTGGCCCATAAATTATTGGCCGTTCTCGCGATTGTTCTAACGATTAACGCTTTCAACATGCTCGATGGCATTGACGGGCTTTGTGCGCTGTCAGCACTATTAGTTATTCAACACACGCTCCTAAGCGCACTCATTTTGACCGACATAGTTCCCGAAAATGCGGAGCTCAGCTCTCTGTTATTGACCGACATTCTTCCTGAGCGCCTTATATTCACGTCATTATTTTTGTCGGGTTGCTTGGTCGGGTTTCTCGTATTCAACCTTCAAAGGTCGAGTGCCCGCAAAATCTTTTTAGGTGACAGCGGCTCTATGTTTTTGGGCCTAATCATTTCGGTTCTGCTTATCAGCGTATTTGGCGGAACTATTTCCAGCGACCAGCCCTACACAATAGATGGGTATCCTATTTTGGCTCTTTGGATTTTAGCTATGCCAGTTGCCGATATCTCAAACACGGCGATTAGACGGGTAATCGCTGGCAGAAGCCCGTTTGCCGCAGATCGTTCGCACCTTCACCACAAAATAATGGATGCAGGAGCAACCCCGTTGCAAACTCTATCTATTATTACCTTCTGCTCTATTTTTGTTTTCTGGATTGGATTTTACATCACCTTTTCACTGGGAAATAAAAGCTCACTCATTGGTTTTTCCATTTTCCTATTTTTGGTCGGATTTCTTCCAGAAATTGTCAAAAATGTAATTCAGTTTTTTCAGCGAAACCAAGAAGAATAAGCGCCCGCCTTCAACACAAAACCGGCCGGGAATAGGAATTTTAAGCCGCATTTTCCGCGCCTCCGACACGAGGCGTTCTGACATGTAGACTCCGACGATGTTATGTGGTCCTACCCGGAACGAGAAAGATCTAGCTGCAAGGTCGGCCTCGAAGCGCCTAGATTCGCTCCCGCTCGGTCGCGCCTAACTCCAGGCCGTAGTGATAAGAACTCTTTCAAAGCGCGTCACGTACTGACAGTGAAAGCGCTCGCGCGGAGGCAGCCGCTCCAGCGGCCCTTTCGTGCCCTTCTGGCGCTTCACCCGGGCATCCACCGCAAACAGATTGACCGGATCGTTCGCGAACTTTTCGCGCTGCGAATCTGTCCACGTGTTCCCAACGATTTCATCCGCGAAGCCGAAGACCCAGACGTCTCGCTGGAGCGTGTGACGGCTCGACAATCCGTTAGGGACGCAGAAGAATCACGGAGCGACACGGCGGGAGCCCTGAGCACCCCAGCTCATCAAGTGAATGGAATGGCGACACGAGCAGGCGTCGGACGCCGATCGCCTTGCAGGGCGCGCTCAGTCGCTCTTCTGGCACCTCGACGCGCACAATGTCGAGAAGACCTGGAACTACAGAAGTTACCTGCGCAAGTGGAATGCCGCGCGCACGAAGGCCGGTGAGTCGATCTCGCCGCAAGCGGGCACCCGGCACTCGATTCTCTCAAGGCTGGCGGAGGTGCTCACGCCGTACGAGCTTAAGGACCAGAGCCAGCATTGGAGCCTTCAAAGCCTGCCGCATTACACGACCGAAGCGCGGGCGAACCATGCCGCGATAGTGAAGGCAATTCGCGCGCAACACGGGAAATGAACACCATGTTAGGCGAAGCTTTTGGTGGTTCAGTGGCTGAGAATTACCGCGAAGTTACTGCGGCGAAAACCGCCTCTAAAACCCTCTCAAAAACATATAGTTATGGTGGAGCCGGCGGGAATCGAACCCGCGACCTCTTGAATGCCATTCAAGCACTCTCCCAACTGAGCTACGGCCCCAACGGGAGGCGGATCCTACCGCAAGGAGGATCCCTGTCAAAGAGCAGGGAACAGGCATTATTCTAAAGTGATCCTAGAACAGGCGACGACTTCGCAGGTTTTGGTATGCTGCGCGCGCCCGCTGCCGGAGTGGCGGAATTGGTAGACGCAGGGGACTCAAAATCCCCCGATCGTAAGGTCATGCGGGTTCGATTCCCGCCTCCGGCACCACCACCTGCTCGAACGCCCCCTCCCGCCACGCGACCTCAGCGTCCGCGAGAGCCCCGTGCGGCTTCGATCTAAGGCTGCAGGACGAACGTGCGGTAGATGTAGTCGTCGGGCGCGTTATTGGTCCAGGTCACGCCATCAGGGCTCGTCGAGCCCATACCGATGGGATCGCCGTTGTCGTCGCGGCCAAGAAGTCGTGCGATCGGTAGACCATCCGAAACAGCGCCCGTCGGCGGGACGCGGTTTACGAATTCGACGACGATCGCGAACTGATTCCCGGGATCAACGACCCGCCCCGGGTCATCGCCGACATCAAACTCGACGAAGGTCTCGATCGGAAAGGCTGCGAGCGTCGTGGTATCGACGTCGATTGGCGTGATGATGGATGTCGCGGAACTCGGGTTCGGGCGCCCCCCTCCGTCCAGTGGGCGAATCGTCACTTGGACGGTCCCCTCGTCGGCGGATTCAGCATTCGTCAGAACGATCCAAAACTCTTCGAGCTTGCCCGCCTGGATCACCTCGAAGATCTGCGCGGCGCTCGTCGTCGTCTCCCCGATCGGTGAAGACAGATTCGACACCGCTGCGGGATCGAATTCAGCATCGACAAAGAGGACCGCGCCCTCCGCGCCACCGCCACCACACCCTGACAACAAACTGAGCGCCAGCAACGAAGCCAGACCCACACAGACAAAT
>DGPZ01000075.1 GCA_002390675.1 Deltaproteobacteria bacterium UBA4427 | reverse complement strand
CGCCGGATCCTCGCGATCGAGCCGCACAATCTTCTTGCCGCTTATCGACAGGTGTGGTGCTTGCTCCGCATCGGGCGATACAACGAAGCGCTCGAATTGGCCGAGGCGCGGCGCCAGTCACTCGGGAGAACCGATCCAAACAGGAACCTTGTTCGAAATTGGGTACGCACCATCGAAGCGGTGATCGACGCGCCGCCGGGGGACCGCGACCGTGTGATCAATTCGGTCCCTCTATATGCTTCCCGGAACGTTGGCTTTGCCCTGCGCGGGATGATCAATCCAAGGTCTCGCCCCATTCGAACGCAGTAGGCTTGCTTGGCGAAACTAGCTACTGCAGCCCACCCACCGGCATAACAGCCGGCTGCACAGCCTCGAGCTTCTTCCGCCATCTTCCCGGGCCAGAAATATCCACTTCCTTCTGCTCGGGCTCGAGGCTCGGCGGATCGAGTTCAGGATCTTCAAAGCGCGCGACTGTCTTGTAGAGCGTCGTCCGTTCAACCGGGACGCGACCAAGTTCGCGAATCAAGCGGCGGAACTCTTCGGGCGGTGTGTTCTCCCCGTGTTCGGAGCCCGACTCTCGACTGATGCTCTCTTCCATAAGCGTGCCGCCGAAGTCGTTCGCGCCGGAACAGAGCGCCATCTGCCCGAGCTTGTGGCCCATCTTGACCCAACTGACCTGGATGTTCTTGATATGCGGGCGGAGAAAGAGACGCGAGACGGCGATGATCCGGAGATCTTCCTCGACGGTCGGGCCCGGGCGTGAGCCCATGAGGTTGTAGAGCAGATTCCGCTCGTGGATGAAGCCGAGGGGAACGAACTCGGTGAAGCCACCGGTTTCTTTTTGAATTTCACGAAGGATATCGAGGTGGCCCGCGATATGGCGGGGCTTTTCGATGTGGCCGTACATGAGCGTCGAGGTGGATCGTAGGCCGATTCCGTGGGCGGCCTTGATGATCTCGACCCAGCGATCCGTCTTCAGCTTGTTAGGCGAGAGGATGTCGCGGATTTCGTCGTCTAGGATTTCGGCTGCGGTGCCGGGCATCGTGCCGAGGCCTGCGTCGACGAGCCATTTCAGATACTCCGGCAATTCCATACCGGACCTCTTATGCGCGAAGTCAGTTTCTTCCGGCGAATAGGCGTGGATGTGAAGGTCGGGGTAGACGGCTTTGATGGCCGTCAGAATGTCGTGGTAGGTGTGATGATCCTTGTTGGGATGGATGCCGCCCTGGATGCACACTTCCGTCGCGCCGCGCTCGATGGCGTCCTTGCACTTCAGCAGAATTTCTTCGTGGCTGCGATCGAAGGCCTCGTCCTTGTCATCCTTGTGGCGGGCGAATCCGCAAAAAGAACAACCGACATAACAGACGTTCGTGAAATTAATGTTTCGGCAAACGACATAACTGACGTCGTCGCCGCAATCGCGCTTGCGTGCGAGATCGGCTGAGGCGATTAGCGCGTGGAAATCCATCCCGGTCGCCCCAAGCAGTCGCTCAGCATCTTCTTTGGTGAGTTCTTTTCCTTCGAGCGCACCTTCGAGGCAGGCGCGCACTTCGGGGGTAATTGCGGCAGATAGTTGATCGAGCATGATGCTAGGCGGCCTCCTCGGACTGGTCATTTCGCTCTGCGTAGCCCTCGTCGTTGGCATATTTTGGCAGTAGCGCCCGAATTTTCGGGTCAAAGAAATCAGGTCTTTCGAGGATCCAGTCCGGATAGACCGGCCCTCGTTCAAAAAGCTCGAAGCCCGCAGCTTCCGTGTCCTCGCGCAATTGGCGCAAAGCGGGCCACGGAGCCTCAGGATTGATGAAGTCGACGGTGACCGGCGAAACGCCGCCCCAATCGTCAACGCCGGCGCGCAGCAGGCGCGGCAGCATTTCAGCGCCTAGGTTAGGCGGGGCCTGAACGTGGACTTCGCGCGGAAGCAGCAGTCGCGAAAGAGCGACCCATCCAACCACTCGGTCGTCATCCAAGGGTGACGCTGCGCGCATCTTGGTGCCAGGCTTCGGGTGGAAGGGCTGAATGATCGCTTCCTGGATATGGCCGTAGCGCCGCGCGATCTCTCCAATCGTCCAGATCGTGTCAATTCGCTCGGCGTCGTTCTCACCTATTCCGAGCAACATGCCGCTCGTAAAGGGAATCTTCAATTCGCCAGCCTCTTCGTGCATCTTGATGCGCGTCGCGGGTTCTTTGTCCGGTGCATGAAAATGCGGGCCACCCTTTTCGCGCAGGCGTCGGCTGGTCGTCTCAAGCATGAGACCCATAGACGCATTGTACGGTCTAAGCCGTTCCATCTCTTCGCGATTCAGGATGCCGGCGTTGGTATGCGGGAGCATGCCCTTTTCGCACGTAACCTTGCACGCTTCAACAATAAGGTCTGTCGTGCTCGACATACCTTGCGCGGCCAATTGGTCCCGGTAACTACGATATGCGATCTCGGGTTTGTCGCCGAGACACATGAGCGCTTCGACGCAACCGGTCAAAATGCCGCCGCGCACGACCTCTTCGACTTCATCGATCGAATAGGTATGCGCTTCTGCGGACCCAGGTTGTTTTGCAAAGGTGCAGTAGTTGCAGCGGTTGCGACACAAATTTGTGAGTGGAATGAAGATGTTACGAGAGACCGTGACCCGATTTCCTGTCACTTTGGTCTTGATCGCCGTGGCGCCTTCGCAGAGAACGTCGCGGATCTCCGCTTCGTGGAGCCAAACGCCGAGGGCTTCTGCCTGCTCGCGATCGAGGCCGGCGATTTCGCGCGCACTCGGGTCAATCGTCTCGCCCTTGGCCTTCGCATCATTCGCAGAAGCCACTTCTGCGGCGACGCCGTCGACGGCGGATGCAACCCATTCCTCCGCCTGCGCCTTAGATGGGCGGGCGGGGGGGCTCGGAGGTGTTGGGGACAGATCTCTTCTAGCGCTCGAGAGATTTTCCGAGTCGGCAAGGGACACTTGGGGCTCCGGGATGGCTGGGGGGCGGTGTCGGGGAATCATCACACAGCCCGCCTATGCGCCGCAATCGCAGGGGCGGAGGCACTTCAGATCGGGATTACGATCAGACGCGTGCCCCAGGGGGATTCCCGCGTTACATCGGTGACTTGCGTCAAGCGTGCTCCTCAGCAGGCCGATGAGCGTTAAAACATCGAGTGCCCGCACCTGCGTTCACCCGAGTCGACCTCCGCTCTCTCCGAGCCATGCGGTTCCGAGCCGCGTACTGGATCCGATGACCAACCCGTTGCGCAGTCTTGCCGCCCGTATCACGCTACTCGTGTTTGTAGCGACGGTGATCAGCTCGCTTACGGCTTCCTGGATCTCGATGCAGTCCCTGGACGGCTTCCTGCGCCAGAAAGTCGACCAGCGCTTTCCCCAGCTCGCTGCAAGCGTCGCGAATGAACTAGATCAGTGGTACTCGCTCCGCGCCCGCGAAATCGAAGTCTTCGCGAGCAGCGCGATCCTGACCGAGTCAGCCCCGCGCCTCGAACAAGAGGGCCGGCGCGGCGAGCAAGCCCGCAACGAAGCCGAGCAATACCTTCGATATGTCCTCGAGAGCTTCCCGCAATTTGGGCGCCTCGCGATCGCGACGCCGGAAGGCGTACCCCTCGTCGAGGTCGGGAAGGCTCGTGACGGAATCGAAGCCGAGCCGCTCCCAGATGGCTTCTTTGCGGATAAATTCGGCGCAGACGAACACACCCAGATCTCCGATGCGTACCGCTTCGGCGGTCGCCTGGTTCAAATTGCGTCCGTCCCCATGCGAAATGCGGAGGCCCGCACGACCGCTCGACTCTTCGCAGTGCTCGACTTCGAAGGCATTTCGCCCATCTTGCAAAGCGCCTCACTCGGCGGTTCAACGAAAATCTATCTCGTCGATCGCAGTAGCAGCTTCTTGAACCCGCCGCCCGGCGTGGCTCCTGACATAACCTTTCAGGGCGACGGCGTCGAGCGTGAACACGCTTCAGTCGCCTACTACGAAGACTCCCTCGGCCAACAGGTGATCGGTACGAGTAAACCCTTCCCTCGTTTTGAGTGGACCCTCGTGATCGAGCAGCTCTACGAAGAAGCCTTCGCTCCGATTGTGAGGGCCATGAGCCGCGTCGCTTGGTTCAACCTCGCAATGGTTCTCGCCGTTGGTCTGATTGCCTTCCGAATCGCTGGATCGATCGTTCGGCCATTAGGCGCGCTCTCTGATGCTGCTAAGAGACTCTCGGCTGGTGAACGCGGAGTCGAAATCGACACCGCAGAAACCTCGGCTGACGAAGTCCGCTTGCTGACTGAAACATTTAACGACATTAGCCGCGGCCTCGGGCGAAACGCACGCGAACTCGAAGACAACCGGCGCGAGATCGAATCCGCGAACCAAGAACTCGTCGCGAAGAACACGGAGCTGTCAAACGTGAACCTGGTTCTCGAACAGCTCTCTATTACAGACGGCCTCACCAAGCTTCACAATCATCGCTATTTCCAGGAAGCAATCGCAGGCGAATGCAAACGCGCCAGTCGTACCAAAGACCCGCTTTGTCTCATCCTCATCGACATCGACTTCTTCAAGAAGTGGAACGATCGGCTGGGCCACGCGGGTGGCGACGAAACCCTGAGACGCATTGCAGAGGTCTTGAACCAGTCATGCCGCGAAACAGACCTTCTAGCGCGCTATGGCGGTGAAGAATTCGCTCTACTCGCGATCAACACGGATTTGGAAGGCGCGGCAGCGTTAGGCGAGAAGGTTCGCCAGGCAGTCGAGGAAACAAATTTTGTCACCGACATTCCGAACGAACGCGAACCCCTCACCGTCAGCATCGGCGTCGCATTCTTTGCCGGCGACCGCAGGCAGCTCTTCGCAGACGCCGACTCGGCACTCTATGCCGCGAAGGATGGCGGCCGCAACCAGGTCATCGTCGCCGAGCCCGACATGGACGTAAGCCCGATTCAGCCAGACTAAGAAGACGGCCGCGAAGCCTAGCTCCGCGGCTTAGACCGATGGTTCTCCGCGATGCGATCATTTAATTAGTTTCGCTAGTTTGAGGATCCGACGAGCCGAGTCTTCGTCTCGAAGCAATCACGCGTAGCGCCTGATCTAGTGATCTAGGGCGTCAGAGATAAAGACAGCAGCAAGGTGCTAGCCGCGGATCGCTTCTGCGTTAGGCCTAGCATTCTACGATTGGACGCGTCCACAGGACATCTCTTGAAGGCTTCCTTTCGGCCGCAATCTGGGTTCGGCGAGGCGTCAGTCCGCCGCGTCCGATTGGGCTGGCTCGCGCCATCGCCGATGAGTCCAGATCCATTGACCGGGGGAAGTCCGAATTTCTGCTTCGAGTTCGGCAGTCACCCTTTCTAGGTTCTGCCGGAGGACTTCCTCATCTTCGGAAGCTCCCGGCGCGAGCTGGAGTGCAGGATGAATGGTCAGGACATGGCGCCGGCGATCTGGGCGGCGGCGTGCGAAAGCCAAGAGCACCGGCGAGCCGGCTCGGTCGGCGAGTTTGAGTGGCCCGAAGCGTGTACTTGCCGGACGACCGAAAAAGGGGACGAGAAGGCCTTCGCCTGCCCGTGCATGCTGATCCAACAGAGCGAGAACGCTGCGACCAGATTTGAGTGCGCGAACGAACTGCACTCCGGCGAGCCGACCCATAGCGATATACTGAATCGGATCGCTCTTTTCCGAGAGCACAGGAGCCGTCGCCGAACGTACACGCAAAATCGCGCGCTGAAGCGCCGGCTGTCGCGCATCGCGATAGACCCCCGACACAGAAACTCCGAGCTCGGCCAGCTTCGCGGCAGCCAGTTCCCAGTTCCCAAGATGCGGCCCAATCACGACCGCCCCCATTCCCCCGGCTTCGGCTTGAGCGCGTTCGAGATGCTCAAGACCTTCTACTTCGACTCGATCGAGTATGAAGGCCCTGTGGCGACCCGAGAGCAGGATCAGCTCTGAGAGCCCCTGGCCGAGATGCTCGAAGACTTCCCGAGCCCAACCTTCACGCTCTGCTGCTGTGCGGTCCGGGAAGGCGGCATCGAGCTGCTCTAGCACTCGGCGCGTTCTGGGGAGTCCCAACGCGAACCAAGCGCGACCGAAGGCTGCACCGAAGCGAAGCGACGCCTCCACCCCGACAAAGCCGGCCAAGCCGATCATCGCACCTAACAAAAGGTCGAGCAGCCGATCCCGCAGCGGGGTCAGCCCTTCCGCTCGAAGGCATCGAGCGCCTCGACGATCTTTGGTCGAAGATCTGCGGGCTCAAGAATCGCCGAGAGCGAACCCACCTGCTCGGCGCGATTGACCGAATGAATCGCATCAAATTCAGCCGCGGTCGCAGCCTGCTTCTCAAGGGTCACTTCACGCAACACCGCCTCGAGGGTCGCACGATTCTCTTCCGTCGGATGTCGTCGCACGAGATCTGTCTTCTCCTTAACGCGCGGATCATCGAGGGCCTGCGCTCGAACCTCGCGACCAAACACAACCGTCGCCGCGGGTCCGCCGCCAATCACCGACGCGTAAGAACCCGACAGGGCGACCGCCTGCATGTTGTCATTAAGCTCCTGGCTGAAGACCACATAGGCCCCGCCGTGGTAGCGCGAGACCACTACGAAGTAGATCGGACCCTGGAAGTTTACGACCGCGCGAGCGATCTCCGCGCCGTTTTCCAACTGGATCTTACGAAGTGACTCGGGCGAGCCATCGAAGCCAGACAGGTTGGCAAGGACGACGACCGGGCGGTTCCCACTCGCGGCATTAATTGCACGCGCGACCTTCTTCGAAGACTGAGGAAAGAGCGTGCCGCCGTTCCATGCCTCGGGGCCATCGACCGGGTGATAGCCGTCTCGGTTCACGTTGCGGCTTTCGATACCAATCAGAGAGACCGGTTTTCCGCCCACATGCGCGTCCCAAACAATCGCCGTCTCCGCTCCGACCCAAGCATTCCAGCGCTCAAGATGACCGCCGTCGACATCAACGATCGACTTCATGACCGCACGCATAGCGAACGGGCGTTTTCGTCCGGGATTCGTTTCGTCATCAAAGAGCTCGCCGATCGTGGCGAGACCGTCCGCATCCTCAGCGTCGATCTTCGTGTACCCGATCGATCGCTCCGAAGGATCCGTCGTCACGAAGGGACGCGGCCTAGTTTCACCCGCCACGACGTAGGTGTAACGATAGTGGTCGTAGAGAATGCGGTAGGCATCCGCGAGATTGCGCGCGAAATACTGCGCTTCGCCATTCGGGCCCATGATCCGCTCGAAGCCACCAATCGCGATCTCGTCTTCCGCGGAAACCGCCCCCGAAGCTTCAAGGGCTGCGCGGCCCGTGAGTACCATCGATGCGTTCTGCGTCATGATGAGCACGCCACGACAATGCATGAGCATAGTCGAGAGAGCATCCCAATAACTTTGGGCTCCAACATTCACGCCCTGCACGATCACGTGCACGACACCGCCACCCTGCGTAAAGGTCACGATCCGTCGCACGACCCGAGCCGTTGCGTCGAGATTTTCCGTCCCCGAATCCATCGCGATCTTTGCGCCCGACGAAACCGGCACCCATTCAAGAGGTACGCCTAACGCCTCAGCCAGGTCGAAGGCCGCTATGACACGGTCACATTCGGGCCCAGCAAGCGCCCCCATACCCATAGTCGGATCCGACAGAAGCAACACACGGAGCATGCCTTCCGGCACCTTCTCCGTGGGGGTCTTGATCAAACCAAAGACCACGGCGGATATGTTCTTTCCGTAGGGTCGTCCCTCGACGGAAAAAGCTTTCGGCCGATCGCTTGCCGGGTCTAGGTCGAATTCCTCAAAGCTCCCCACCGCGCGCGAACCGTCGTCGGACTCGCTTGTCAGCATCTTTACGATCTCATAGGGATAGATCAGGCGACGCCTTCGGGCCGCTACGACCTTCCGCTCGTATTCCTGTGCCGGCATCAGAATGTTGTCGTGTGGAGCGCGCCAATCTACTTCGAGCTGTTCGCCCGTATCAGTGATCACTAATTCGTGGGCAACGGGTGGTGCTTCTGGGTTTTCGCGGTCGAGCCTATTAATGCGGACGAGCACCTTCTCAAGACCGAGATGGCGGGTCGCCGGTGCAAGCCTGCGCGTGACCTCATTGACGACAGTGAGATCCAGAAAGACCGGTGGCGCGACAAAGATGGCGATCCGGTTCCATTGCAAACGACGGCGCGGATCATGCGATTGCAAGACCGTCCGCAGCCTTCGTGCTGCACGATTGAACACGCGTTCAAAAGTCGCGAGGTGATGATGGAGCTCGCGACCAGGCTCCGGCGAACGATCGCGGGCGTCAGCCAGCACGAAAATACGTTCGTCCCCGGGCGCAGACCGCGGACGACCATGGAACGCATAGATCCCTTCGTCTGAATGCAGGCGCTCTAGTTCGAAGTTCGCATAACGACCGATGCCGATTCGCGTGGCCGTTTCGGGATGCAGATCATGAAATTCCAGAGCTTGGCCAAGATGACCATCCCGCCGCACCAGCGTCCGGTAGACATCTCCCTCGCCGTCGGGCGTGAGCAAGCCAATCGTCATCCGCGCATCGGGCCCCTCGTCGCGATAGGTCGACTCGAGTGCAGCTAAGGTCGTACTCCAATCGATCTCCGTATCTGCTGGGATCAAATATTCGAGCGCAATAATGGGCGTTTTCGGATCATGCGCGAGCAGCTCTGCTGCCCCCCGAACTAATCGGTCCATCCACATCGATGCGTCGGTCGCGATCCCGGTCGCCGCCAACACCACACCCTTGCCACGGTATTCCACGCAGTGAATCGGCTCGTCGTCCACGCGCACCGCGCGATAGGCATCCGGGCGTGCCGGGGCATAACGACGCTGTACATGAGCCGCGAGTGCGATTGCCCGACGATTCGGTTCTTCGCCGTCAATCCATCTGCCGACTCGCTCGAAGACCAAGCGAGGCGAAGAAGCCACTTCGAGCAACACCCCTGAAGGCGGAGCGACGACGTCCACTTCCGCCTGCGCGAGCCATTCTTCAACGGTTCGTGAGGAACGCTTCGCGCGCTCTTCAATGCCCGGCTGTTGAAAGAGGACATAGCTGGCTTCGAGGGCCGCATCCGCGACCGGATCTGTCACCTGTGGTCGCATGCGCGCAATTCGGTTGAGCGCACGAGCGAGTTCGTCATCATCCCCGAGATAAATTCCGCTCTGACCGATCGCTGTGATACGGCGGAGGACACCTAATATCAAGGACAGCCGAAGCTTCTTATCCGCTTGGCAAGACAGGATGCGCAGGACTGCACGACGAAGCGCGTCGAGGTCACCTAGGTTCGTGATGCCGTAGTGCACCAGGGCGGACCGCATCAACTCGAGATAGCCCTCGTCGATTCCGGCGCCTTCTGCGTCCAGTCGGCGCAGAAACATTTGCAGGCGTGCCCGATTCGAGGGTCCCGATTCGCCAGGAATTGACGCGGAGGGGGACCGGATCGTAATGAGTTCGACGTCTGCAAAGGCGGCGACCTCGTGTCGAATTTCCGCGAGTTCGCGAGAGAAGCTTTCAGAGATATCTTCCGGGAGCGGTGCTTCGAGGAACGCCGTGAGCGATTCCGCGCGGCCTGGGTTCGCGTCGTAGCCGAGAAGTACGCGACGCACTTCATCTCGAATCGCATCGATCGCGCCGCGACGACTTCGCAGGTCAGTGATCTCCGCCGCAGCAAGATCGGGTATACCGAGCGGCTTCGTACCCTCTTCCGTTTCTTCGGGATGAAAGAGCAGCGCCAAGGGATCGACTTGTTCGGGCAATGATAGGCGACTGCGCAGACGGCCATCATTTTCATCAGCCGCGGACTCTTCGATTACAAGGATCACGTCGCCTGCGGCAACCTGCTGACCCTTTTGAACGAGGACCTCTTTAATCGTCCCCCCCACCGGGGCGTTGAAGCCGATCTCCATCTTCATGGCTTCAAGCAGACCGAGTGGCTGTCCGGGCACCACCGTATCGCCGACTTCGACTTGCACAGCGACCAGGACAGCAGGCGTACCTGATCGAACTTCGCCTGCCGTTTGGGACCCGAAGTGCAGAGCGTGACCATCGACTTCGAGACGCAGGCCGCGATCGTTCGCGTCATAGATCACCCGTCGAACGCGCCTGTCAATAATAAGCCGTGCGGCATGATTGCCTTCTTCGCGCATCGTCGCACCGACTGCGAGGCCTTCAAGATGCACGCGATATCGCCAAGAACCGATGGCGTAGACCTTGAGACGGTAGCTCTCTGTACCATGCGAGAGATCGATCTGCTGCCCTTCCGAAGACGGCAGACGATCCATCCGGCCGTCGGTGAAGACGCCGGTTCGAAGAGTTTTTCGGGAACGCTGATAGGCGAGGATCGCCGCGGCCACTAAGGCATCGCGCGCGAGATCGGGAAGTGACTCCGCGACCGTTTCGCGGTCTTCACTCCAGCGATCGAGCCATCGTGTATCGACGGCCCCGGCTTGAAAGTCATAGGTGCCTAAGATGCCAAGCAAATAGCCCTTATTCGTGGATCCGCCTTCAACGACGAGTTCTAGGTCACGCAGACTGCAGGACAAGCGCGCAATCGCTTCTTGTCGGTTATCGCCCACGGCGATGACCTTTGCGATTAATGAATCGAAGTCGTTCGAAATGACCGTTCCAGTCGTGACACCGGAATCGACGCGGGTGTTAGGTCCCAGAGCAGGCTCGAATAGAGCGATTGGGCCTGGAGCAGGCAAAAAACCTTCGTCGGGATCTTCGGCGCAAACTCGCGCTTCGATAGCGACTCCCCGGTTCTTGCGCGGGATGTCTGCGATCGATTCACCGCGTGCAATGCGGATTTGGATTTCCACGAGATCGATGCCGGCAACGATCTCTGTAATTCCGTGTTCGACCTGCAAGCGTGGATTCACTTCGAGGAAAAAGAAATCCTCTCCAGTCAGCAGAAACTCAACCGTGCCGACTCCGGAGTATCCGACATGCGTTACGAGCTCGACGGCGGAGTTTTCTAGGCTTTCGAGCAACGCATCTGAGAGACCCGGTGGCGGCGCTTCTTCGAGCACCTTTTGATGGCGGCGCTGGACGGAGCAATCGCGGCAACCAAATGCACGGGCATGACCGTGTTGGTCCGCAGCCACTTGCACTTCGATGTGTCGGCCGCCCTGAACCATCGCTTCCACAAAGAGCGTGCCGTTTCCGAAGGCGGAGGCGGCTTCGGATTGCGCTGAACGAAATGCTTCTGCGATTTGGTCGGGCTTCTCGACTATTCGAATTCCGCGGCCACCGCCCCCTGCGGTCGCCTTCAATACGACGGGAAAGCCAATACGTTCGGCATGCTTAAGCGCGTCGGCTTCATCTTCGAGCTCTCCGCCACTCCAGTCAGTGACGGGGACATTGGCGGTTTCTGCGAGGCGCTTAGAGGTAATCTTGTCGCCTAGTTGGCGCATGGCGGCGGCGGTCGGGCCGAGAAAGACGATGCCAGCTTCCTGAAGACGTTCTACGAAAGCAGGATCTTCGGCAACGAATCCCCAGCCCGGCCAAACCGCATCGGCACCGACTTCGCGCAGAGCTGCCAGCAGACTATCATGATCGAGGTAGGCGGCGACGGCGCCGTTTGTGGAAGGCAATTCGAAGGCACGATCGGCTTGCCTAACGAAAGGTGCGTCACGGTCGGGCGTCGTATACAGCGCGACAACATCTAGGCCTTCGCCTTCAAGAGCCCGTAGGCTTTTTGCGGTCCGGATGCACCGAACTGCCGCTTCGCCACGGTTCACAATCGCGAGTCGCTCGATCTTCCGATGCGTTTTCTCTCGCGTCTCTTCAAGCATTGCAGTTGCTTTCTCATTCACTACTTCGTTTCCCCCTTCGCTCATTTGGCAACTCTGTTTTCTCGCTCACCAAAGAAGCGAATAAGAAGCGAATCGTAATCTAGTTCAAGCGTCGTCCACGGTCCGCGGTCCGCGAATTTTGAACTTCTGTCCGCACGGTCGCTCAACTTGCGCTCTCCCTCACTGCCGAACCGACCTGACTCTCCGATTCCGATGTGATCGAAAACGCTGATGCTACGAACCGACCGTGATGCGAAAGCGAAATCGTGAACGCAGATGGTCCCGCGTCAATCAGGACCGTCGGCACTCGCCCACGCTTCCCGATCGCCACCCGCGCGGCCTCGATTCCCAGATTTCGAGCGATCTCCGCCGTCGCCATTTCACGAACCATTTCACTCGAACGGGACTGATCATCGACCGTCGAGATTGAATGCACGATTGCGTCGCGATCCGCGCCGCCGGGAATCGCGACGACATGAACATATCCATCACGCTCTTCCGCAAAGAGTTGCAGTACGCGCCGATCGCCAGACAATAAACCTTCGGGTAAATCCAGCGTGCCTCGTCGCTCTCTCACTCCGGAGGCCACGTCTACATCTTCGGTAAAGCGAGCGACCAAGTTTGATGGAGAGAACACGAACTTCGAATCGATCTGGCGCGCCAGTTTGTAGGCCGCTTCTTTCGCCGCCCAATGAGCCCATCGCCGCCCGTGCTCATCCTGGTCCCGCGCGATCGCGCGTCGTTCCGTCGGAGCGAAAACGCGTTCATCAAAGCGCGGGCGAAAGGTTTCCGGTCGCGTCTCCGGATCCTCTAGATCAACAACGTCATTGCCTAGCATCGAAGTACTCCTCTTCCATACATTGCAACTGACGCACGATTTGCTGACCAATGTCGCGCGATCTGCGAACACCCTTGGTGTCGCTCTTCGGCTCGATACAAGCCATCGACACATGCATCGTGTCATGAGCCTTCGGGAAATCGCCCCAAGTCTCCTGCGCGGTACCACGCATATATACGCATAACACCCGACATCCCGGGACTGAGCCGACAATTCGCCCGACGCCCCATGCGGCGGAGGAATCCTCTACACGGCCGGTCCTGCTGCGACCGGCCTCAGGGAAAATCAAAGCCGTTTCCCCATTCACGAGCAGATGCCTCACCCGATCCAAAACGCCGGCCACTTCTTCTCGGGCGCCGCCACGGGTGATCGGAATGCACTTCGCCAGAAAAATCGCCAGGCGATGTCTACGGGTCCGACCAAAATTTGTCGACTCCGGCGTATTCCACGCCAGCTCGTCGGGGTGTGTCACCCAATACACGCCGGAGCCTAAGGCCCAAGTCGCGAGAAACGAATCGACCAACGTCAAATGATTGGCGCAGATGAGCATCGGCGCATCTGACTGCGCACGAATCGCTCGGTACTGCGCCCGAATGCCGTCGACATCCGCGATCCGGTAGCGATACCAGAAACGCATCACGAACACGGAAAGGCCGACCCACAGGGGGCCGGCGACCATGCTCACGAGCCTCTGGCGCGCGTGCCGTTTCTTCATTGCAGACATCCCGGAGTCGCCCTCGGGCTGCACGTTGGCCGTCATGCCTTTTAGTCTGCTCGACCCGACCTTGGTCGGGTTAGAGCTTTCCCGAAATCAGGTTCACAGCGTCACCGACGGTGTTCACCTGATCGACATCTTCGTCGGCGATTTCGATATCGAAATCATCTTCGAAGGCAATCACAACATCAACGAGACGTGCCGAGTTGACCTTGAGGTCCTCGAGAATATTCGTCTCCATAGCAACCTTGGCGAGAGCGCCTTCGTCCTTCACCCACGGCGTAAGAATTTTGACGACACGTTCCATTACTTCCGACTGTTCCATCGAACTTTACTCCTCGTTTACTTGATTCGCCTATCAGCGAGTCTGCACTTCTATTCCAAAAATAATTTCGACCGCGCGTGATCCCCGCAAGACCTCAAGGACTAGCACGACCTGCGTCAGGTCATTCTCTATGACTCGTAACGCTTAAAAACCAGACAGGCATTTACATCACCGAATCCGAAGCCCGCTTTCACAAGCACCTTCATATCCGGCATTTCCCGAAGCTCATGCGGAATCGAAGACGCGTGCGGTTCGATTTCCGGATGCACGTCTTCGCAGTTGATCGACGGATGCACAAAGCCCTTTTCCACCATCAGAATTGAGGCAACGGCCTCGAGTCCACCGGCGGCACCGAGCGCATGACCAATCATGCTCTTCGTCGCCGTAATCGGCGGAAGCTCTCCGGGCCCACGACCAAGAGCGCGACTCCAAGATCCAATTTCCTTCGGGTCTGCGCCTGTTGCCGTGAGGTGGCCATTGATTGCATCTACTTCTTCCGGCCTGACGCCTGCGTCAGCCAAGGCGTCCGTGATACATCGCTGTACACTCGTCGGATTCGGCGAGGTCATGCTGCCGCCCATCCTATGGCCGCCGCAGTTGACGCCACTACCGGCTAGTTCCGCATGAATATGCGCACCGCGCTCAAGAGCGCTTTCGAGACTCTCAATCAGCACCACGCCGGAACCAGAGCCGGGAATGAACCCACCAGCGCTCGCGGATAGCGGTCGCGAAGCCTTTTCCGGGGCTTCATTCGAGCCGCGGTTCATCACACGCATCGAGTCGAAGCCAGCCCAGATATAGTGACTCGCCGCTTCGGCGCCACCGCATAACATCCGATCCGCAAGTCCCGCTCGAATACGTTCCAAGCCCATCGAGAGCGCTTCGGTTCCCGTACTGCAAGCGGAGGAGTTCGTGGTCACTTGATTGCCAAGCGCAAGCTGACCGGAAATTCGTGCCGAGATGCCACTCGCCATAACCTGCTCGACGGCGGTCGATCCCATGCGGCGAATTTTGCCCGCGTTCGTGAGCGGCACAACCTTTCCAGCGATCGTGTCCATACCGCCAATGCCGGTACCGAGAATCGCGCCAGTTTGCCAATCGACTTCTTCCGAGTCGTGAGCGGGGCGTACGAGGCCGGCGTCCTTCCAGGCTTCGATGGCGGCGAGGCTCGCATAACGATGATTCATATTCATCGCCATCAGCTCGTCCGCACCGAAAGTTGCGTCACAAAGTTCGTCAACGCCTTCGGGCGTGCCTGCGACTGTGCAACCAAACTTGGCTTCGATCATCGACTCTTGGCTCTTGATCCCGGATTGGCCCTTACGAAGTGCCGCTTCGAAATTTGCGACGCCATTGCCGTTCGGTGCGATTACACCGAGGCCCGTGATCACGACTCGCTTATGTTCACCGGCCCTCATCGCGGTACTCCCATTCCCGACAATTCGCCGGAGCAGACGACCGTTCCGTCGTCGAGCGTCATTTCAAAAGACGCACGCAGCTTCTTGCGACGCCATTGCTTCAGTAGGCCGGTCGTCGTTACCCGGTCGCCGGGTTTGACCATGCCAGAAAAATCGATCGAACAATCCGTGAAGATCGTCAGCAACTTGTCGACGTCTGCGCGACTCGTGTCGGCTGCGTATAGATAGATGCCGAAAGCGACGACGCCCGCTTGGGCTGCGGTCTCGATCAGGATCACGCCGGGCGTGATGGGGTTGCCCGGAAAGTGCCCTCGATAGAAATCGGAACTCTCGGGGAACGTGTACTGCGCCACGATGTGTTCGGAATCGAGTTCGACGATCTCATCGATGAATCGAAAGGGTTCCTGTTGGGGAACCATCGCGAGCACTTCGGCTGGTGTGAGGATCTCACCCACCGTACATCCCTCCGTTCACATGGAGGACTGAACCATGGATATAGCTGCCACGGGTCGCGAGGAACGCGACGACATCCGCAATTTCGTCAGCCTGAGCGACTCGACCGAGCGGTACCTGTGCGAGAATTTGCTGCTGAATCTCTTCGGGCAGATCGTCTGTCATCTCCGTCTCAACAAAGCCTGGTGCGATCGAGTTCACCAAAATGTCCCGGCCCGTTAGCTCTTGGGTTAGCGACTTCGTGAATGCATCGAGCCCCGCCTTGACCATCGTGTACGGGATCTGCCCGGCATTGCCCGTGTGCCCAACAACGCTCGTGATGTTAATGATGCGACCGGTTCCCTTGCGCATCATGAAGCGCCGCAACACGAGCTTTGTGAGATACCACGTGCCGCGCGCGACATTTGCAATCGAATCGTATTGATCGAGATTCATGGAGAGCATTGGCGCGTTCACGTTATAGCCCGCATTATTCACGAGTACGTCGATCCGGCCAGCGGCAGTCTTCAATTCTTTGATCATGGCATCAAGACTCTCGGAGTCCATGAGATCAGCCTTGATCAGGAACGAACCTTCGAGCTCCGCCTGAAGCTTCTTGGCCTTTTCTTCCGACGAGCGGTAGTGAATCCCGACGCGGAAACCTTCGGCCGCGAGGCGTCGACAGCACGCCGCGCCAATGCCTGTGCCACCGCCAGTAACGATCGCAACTGGTTGATCATTTCCTTCGCTCATCGTTCCATCTTTCCGCCGCGGCTATTCGCGCTCTTCTCCGGATAGTCGGGATAGTTGATGCCCTTAAAGAGACCGACCCGCGCACCCTTGATCGTATAAATCTCTTCGTCGTCGATCAGCACCTGTGCGTCGCCGATGACCATCGAGGCACCCTGCTTCTTGAGCTCGGCATACCGCTTGATCTGGACTTCGTATCGCATCACGCCATCGTGGGGGCGGATCTGTCCGAAGAACTCGACCTCGCCGCAACCCAAAGCACGACCGGCGCCGATCCCACCGCGCCAATTGCAGTAGAAGCCAAGAAGTTGCCAGACGCCATCGAGCCCGAGACATCCCGGCTGAACCGGATCACCCAAGAAGTGACAGTGAAAGAACCAGTCATCCAGCCGCACATCGCGTGAAGCGCTGATCGTACCGCGACTCTTGTCCGCAGTGATATTCGCAATTCGATCGACCATCAGCATGGGCGGCACAGGCAGCCGCGCACAGAACCCCTCCGGCGGATCTTCGATCAATCGGCCATAGGCAAAGCCAAGCAGATCTTCCTGTTCGAAATGATTGCGGGCCTTGAATTCTTCGTGCGTCAGCATCTTACTAGCTTCTCGTTTCGTTCTCAGGTTCGTTCACACTCGCAACAATCGGTCGCGGCGCAGGCTGGCCTAAATCTTTCCGGGACGTTCGTTGAAACGCATCAAATAGCTCCCCCAAGAGAGCCCTGAACCAACGCCGACAACGCAAATATCATCATCCGCAGTCCACTTATCCCATGATTGGGAGATCACTGTTCCGGAACTCGCCCCCGCCGTATTGCCAAATAACTCGCAATTGCTGTGGTGGAGTTCATCCGGAATTTCGGCTCGCCGGCAAATCGATTCGAGCATTCGCAGATTCGCCTGATGACCAACGAAATGAAAGTTGCGAGACTCATCACAGAGTTCGCTTCGCTGCGAGAGATAGAGGTCCGACGTCTTGCGAATACCGAAAGTCTGAACCGTTCGGCCTTCCTGATGGAAATGGCCTAATCGCGGCACGACAACCTTGTCGTTTCCGCCCGGGTCCGAGACCAGAATTTGCCCGATCAATTCAGCCGCGCCCTTATGTCGCGTCGAGATCACTGCCGCGAGTGCACCGTCGCCCCACAACACCGCACTTGACCGATCGTCATAGTGCACCGTCTTCGTCATAGACTCCGGCGTCACGAGCAACACGAACTCAGGAAGCTTGTTCTCATCCATTAGCGAGAGCATGTACATGCCTGCAATAAATGATGAACACGCGGAGTTGATATCGAGCGAAGCGGACTGAATGCCCAAGGCTGCGCCAATATTGCAGGCTTCAGCGGGCGATACGGTATCCGGTGCGCAACCGCCCCCTAACATGAGCCCAACCTGGTCCACGGAGACCCCTGCGCGATCAAGCGCCATACGCGCGGCGCGGGCTCCGAGTTGGGCGTTAGAAATATCAGCGGCTTCGATCGCGGCGCGTGGGTCAGCGTTCCGCGTTTCGCGAATATAGTCAAGCGGAAGCACGGTCCGACGACTGCGGATCCCCGTGCGCTCAAGTATCCACTCGTCATTGGTACCAATGTCGAGATCTTCCAAGAAGCGATTCGTAATCTCGTTCGCAGGGTTGTAATGCCCTAGTCCGAGAAGATTCAAGCTCAAGATGCCTACCCTCGACCGATGACCCGGAATTTGCTCCGGCCCGATCGGCCCATCCTATTAAACACACTCAGGACGGCGTCCCTAAAAAGCACATAAGAAGCACATAAAAAGCGCCGTCGTAACGATGCAGCTACGACCTACTTCGTCGCCCCGGAAATATGCTCACCTCCATCGACACGAATCAGTTCGCCGTTGATCCAACTCGCCTCGGCGAGCGAGAGCAAGTAGATCACGCCCGCGACGTCTTCAGGGGTCGTCAAACGACCACCCGGATTGCGCAACCGCGCTTGGCTCTTGAGTTGATCGCTGCCGGGGATAGCGCGAAGGGCCGGCGTGTCGGTGACGCCGGCTTGGATAATATTGCAACGCACGCCGTAGGGTGCGAACTCGACTGCAATCGATCTCGCGAGGGATTCGAGAGAAACCTTCGCAGCAGAGACAGCGGCATAACCCTTCCAAGCAACTTCGTTGCCTTCGCTTGTCATGCCGAAGATGCGTGAGTCGGGGGCGAAGAGCTCGCGCGAGTGAAGCTCTTGGGTCCAACCCAACAAGCTCGTACCCATCGCGAGAATCGTGCGACCGAAATCTTCTTCGTCGAGATATGAACTGCTCGGGTAGACGGGCTGACTCGTGAGAGAATGAAGCCCATCTTCGCCGGCTGCAAAAAGTTCATCCGCGAGCTCAATCAGCTTGGCCGGATCGACACCGAGACGCTCAGCAAGATTCGTCGCCGCGGTCCGCGGTTCCGGATTCTCAGGCACGATCAACTTAAGGTTGCCGAAGGCGATCGAATGCATGAGGACGCGAACGCGGCCGTCGGGACCGATCGCCTCAACAATCGAGTCGAGCGTTTCGGAGCGGGGCTCGGGGTTAATCGCGTCGGCATTCCATGCGTGAAAGCCGAGGCCGTTTCCTTCAGCGATCGCAGCTACTTCATCAAAATGAGGCTGGATATCTTTCATGGCGCCGCGGCGATCGCGATGGACCACCAAGATATTGAGGCCACCTCGGGCCAAACGCTTTGCGGTTGCGAGACCGAAGCCGCTCGATCCACCGAGGATCAGCGCCCATTCGTTGCTCGGAAAGCCTGCGCCTGAATCGTTCGTACCCAACTTTTACCCCCTCGATCTCGTCGCCACGTGGACGTCGGATCTCATGCCTCGCCGCACCACGCCCGTTGTCGATCTTCCGTTGCGCCGCCTTGGCGCCTGGTCAGCATCCTTGTGAGATGCCCTAATTCGTGAATGGTGAATCGTGCTTGGTGAACGGTGAGTTCCGGACCTAGATGTCTGACGACTGACATAAATGGCATAGATACATGCATACGCAGCTGAGCGCCGATCAAGCGCGCAATCCGCGATGTCGGAAGCTCAACTATGGGACGCAGCCTTGGGGGTGGGGCCACCCCGGATTGCCCGATATCGGAACAGTCCAGGAAGGCGCGCTGCGACACGGATTTAATTCCTCGGCTCCGACCTGTAAAGGGCCGGAACCGGTCGGGAAATCCGATTCCCTGACGTTAGCGAGGCTTAACCATTCGAACTGCAAATGTCTCGCAAAATCTCGGCAACTACGGGAATCTTTAGAATGATGACCCGTGGTCACGCGTCGTCAATACCTGCGCCAAAATTGGGGCCTTCCGGCCCTAATCTGAGTTCTCTAGCAATTTCGGGTAATTCATCGCGCTGGATCACCGATATCTTGGTTCCCTCGGGGAACGCATCCGGCAACCGGCGAAAATATCCCTTTTTGTGCCGCCCATCGATGATCACGACCAGGCCACGATCCGTCTCGCTCCGAATCAGCCGTCCCGACATCTGCTTGAGGTGGAGAAGCATCTTCCCGAGAGAACCCCGACCGAAGGGGTCTTCTCCGACCGCCCTGAGCCGATCATCACGACGTCGTCTCAACTCCGTCGGCACCTCGAAGGGCAGCTTCTCGATGACGACCGCCTGCAAATCATCGCCCCGGACATCGATTCCCTGCCAGAAACGCCGCGCGCCCAGGAGAACCGCGCCGCCCTTAGAGCGCCTAAAACGCTCGACGAGAGCACCGGGATCATCGCTCGCTCGCCGCGGCATAAGCACCTCTATCCCCTCCCCTTCCAGCAACTGGCTCAGCCGGTCCGCGGCTTCCCGCATCCGCGCGAGGCTCGTGAAAAGGCCAAGAGTTCGCCCGCGCAGCGACCGCGCCAAGACCGCCAGCGTCTGGGCGGTCTCCTCTACGAGATCCAAATCATGATCGATCGCCACCACCCGCATCGTCTCGTCGTAAGGAAAGGGAGAACCGACCGACCGACTCCAACTTGAGGGCACGTCGTTCCCCGAAAGCCCTACTTCGCCTAACGCAGCATGGTCATCTCCTGCAACGAAGAGCGTCGCGGAAACGACAGCTAATCCATCGACTCGGCCGAGGAATTCTTCTCGGAACGCTTCCCCTGGCGCAACCGGGCGCAACACAAGCGACCAACGATCGTAAGGACTTTCGAGCCCCTCGAAGGCGCCTACATAATCGTCACCCTCAGGAGAGAACGCTGTCCGTAGACCGTGCGATGCACCTAACAGCGATTCGACGTGAGCAGTAATCGCGCGTTCCACCTCTTCCTCTGCATCGAGGTCTCTCTCTGGCTTCGTCGGCAGTCCATTCTTGTCTTGCCCGTCTACAAGTCGCTTTACCGGTCCCTGGCGTCCAGCAAGTGCCGCGATCGCCTCGATTCGCACGGCGGCGTTCGCTGCGAGTTCCGCGGCCTGAGGCATCCGGCGACCGGCATCCGGAGACAACTCCACTCCGCCAAACGCATCTGCTTGATCCGCAAGGGTCCGCCCTAGCCCGATCAACTCGAGCATCAAGTCGCGTCGGTTCTGTCGAAGCGATGCTTCTTCCGAGCGGGATTCTGATTGCGCCACAAGACCTGAGGTCGCATAACGTCTCTGCCCTCGGCGAACCGGAGCGCCAAAGAGTTCATCCAAACGCTCCGCCACATCCTCGGGACGAACTCGAATCGCATAGACCTCTTCCGCAACGCCTCCGACTTCGTGCCCCTCGTCCATCACGACATGGCTAAAGGTTGGATAATCCGGAGGCCATCTCAGCAAGAGGTCATGATTCGCAACAATCAGATGCGCACGGGCCAGCGACTGTCTATGCCGACCAAAAGGACAGCGCTTCTCGTGGCCGCATTGTTCCCGAGAACA
This sequence comes from Deltaproteobacteria bacterium UBA4427, assembly GCA_002390675.1. Lineage (GTDB taxonomy): Bacteria > Myxococcota_A > UBA9160 > UBA9160 > UBA4427 > UBA4427. The sequence goes on along the minus strand of DGPZ01000075.1, from coordinate 44,874 downwards.
TTGATCTGAGCGAAGCGCCACGCTCGATCGCAAAAGTTCACGCAGCTTCGGCTGTCTTCGCAAAAGCGCCGTTGGAACTGTGCCCACTTCCCCGTTAGGTCGAATCCGCGCACACGCCTCAAGGAGTGCGTAGTCTGTTTTCAAGTCGTCAAGGAGTGCTGGATCAGAAGCCTCCCCTAACGTGGCCGTCAGTCGCCGCTCGCAGACATAATTCGCACGCCCCTTAATTGAGAGCGCGCGCAATCCCGGATAGCCAAGGAAACGTGCCGCCGCCGCGATATCTTTTCGCAGCAACTGATCCTGAAGCAGCTTCGTTCGGGTCGATAGAATGACCGGCTGTTTATCCCCTGCCGCGGCCCGGGCCATAGTGAAAGGAATCCCGGCTGCGAGATAGGCGAGCGACTTACCTACGCCCGTACCCCCCTCGAGCTTGGCGATCCCTCCATCCGAAAAGACGTGAAAGAACTCCCGCGCGAGCTCCAATTGCTCCTGGCGAACGCGATATCCGGGGAAATGTCTTTGCCCTCGCTCTTCGTCGGACAGCGCTTCGATGATCGCATCGATATCAAAGGGCACCGGCTCTTCGGCAGTCTTGCCTATTGAGAGAAAGCGCGTCACTCGTGAGGAAGACGTCTCTCCGGTTCGCGAGGGTCCGGGGGAGTCTCCAGCTCGGGCCTCATCGCCCTCCGAACGCTGGATGCTCACCTGCGCAGGACTCTTGGCTTGGCCCTGCGCCTTTTCCTGCGCCTGGGCGAACTTGCTGAAGTCAAAACCTTGCGCAGCGAAGTTAGTCTCAGTCCCCTTAACAGGAAGCGCGACCGGAGCGAATCCCGGCGCGTCGTCCACGCGCGGATTGAAGTCGGGCGCCAGAAGGCCGTACCAAGGCGTAGCGGGAAGATGCCGTTCAACAATGCGACGCGCCTCGACATAACGCAGCTCTCCCGCCATCGCGCCGACGGCGATATGGGACATGACAGCTGCAGCATCCAAAGCGTCTTCAAAGGCCCGGTGCTGTTCTTCTCTTCCGAGCAACATCCGCGCAAAAGTTTCTAGCCGAAGATCAGGCGCGTCAGGGTGGGTCAGCGCAAGAATATCCTGAGTATCGAGATAGCGAGCCTTCCCGAGTGATGCGTCGACGTCACGACGCAAGAAACTCCGCTCGAAATCTGCCTGATGAGCGACCAGTACGCGGCCAGCCAGCGCTTCACGGACGGCATCACGCAACTGAATCATGCGTGGAGCATTTTCAACGTCCTCGTCGAAGATTCCTGTTAGGCGGCTAACCAGCGGCGGAATTGAGCGCGAAGGACGCACGAGTGAGCTCGCCACACCCACGCGGTCCGCATCGGGATCGAGCAGCACCATTCCGACTTCGATAATTTCGGCGTTGCGACTATCGGGCAATCCCGTCGTCTCGAGATCAACTACCGCAACCGGACCCAGATCTGCGAGCCACGCCTGCAGGGCATCGAGTGATAGTCCGAGCGTTTCAGGTGCGCGCCACTCGATCGAAAACGTCACTCATGCTCCCGGCCCGCTCTCTACTCGACCGCCCGACACGCGGCGTAAATGCAAGCGCCGAGCGAATGAATCAAAGAACAAGGCCCCAGTCGTCTTTGGCGACTACGCCTGAGACCGACCTAACCTTCTTTAAGCTGCTTAAAATATCCTGCTAAAGCGGCGTTTATCGCAAGAGGCCACTCACTCAGGGTCTCCTACGTGCCGCCGCTCACACCCGCCCCTCACACATAAATGCCGCCTGAGTATTCGCGATCCTGGCGAATCTCTACGTTGATCAGAGAAGGCAATCCAGAGGCCGCAGCACGCTCCAGCGCTGGACGAATCTGATGTGGCTCCGTCACATACTCGCCATGCCCACCGAGCGCTTCGACAACCTTGTCATAGCGCGTGCGGTTTAGCAGCACGCCTTCGAGTCGATCCCATCCGTAGATGGCACCCTGCGGTCGCATCATCTGACCCCAGGCCGCGTCGTTGCCGACGATGCCAATGATAGGAAGGCCGAAGCGGACGGCCGTATCGTATTCCATGCCATTGAAACCGAAGGAGCCGTCGCCGTACATGATCACGACGGGGCGATCGGGATGCGCGAGCTTCGCAGCCAAAGCGAAAGGCATACCGACGCCGAGCGTCCCGAGCGGTCCGGGATCCATCCACGCACCCTCGCTCTTCACGGGGATAATCTTTGCGGCGGTCGCGACAATGTCGCCGCCGTCTCCGATCACAATCGGATCGCCGATCGTGTCGAGCCAATCACGCACCTCGCGGCACATGCGCTGGGGATCAATCGGAACTTCGTCGCTATTAAGCTTCGCCTGAACCTTCGCCTCGGCCTTGTTCTCGATCTCTCGAAGCTCATCACGCCATCCGGAGAAGTCGAGCGTTACACCCTGCTTCTTGATCTCCTCCGACAGTGCCTCGAAGGTGCACGCGAGATTCCCTACGAGAGGAACGTCCGCCTGTCGGTTCTGACCGATCAGCGTCGCGTCCATATCCAACTGGATGATCTTCGCATCCGCAGGAATCGTCTGACCGAAGCGCATACGGAAGTCGAGGAGGGTACCCGCAAGAACGATGAGATCGATCTTCTCGAGTGCATCACGCCGCGATCGGTTCAGGAACTCGGGAGAATCCGGCGGAACGCTGCCGCGGCCCATGCCGTTCGTGTACGTAGGCATATGCGTTTCGGAGATAAAGCTGTTCATGTCCTTACTCGCGTAAGACCACTTCACACTCGTGCCCGCCATCATCATCGGGCGCTCCGCTTGTTGAAGCAGCTCAATTGCCTTCGCGACCTCAACCTTGTCCGGGGACAAGCGCGGCGGCACCGTACGGATCTTCGGAATTTTGACTTCTTCCTCGACGTTCCCCATAAAGATGTCCATCGGGATCTCGAGATAGGCCGGACCGGGAATGCCCGAGACGGCGTGCCTAATCGCGAGCTCAATATATTCCGGGATTCGCTTCGACTCGTAGACCGCGTCGCAATACTTCGTAATGGGTCGGACGACGCCGAGGTGATCCATTTCCTGGAGCGAACCCCGGCGAAGGTTTTCGAAGGGGCCCTGACCACCGAAGATCAGGATCGGAGAGTTCGCGCGCCAAGCATTCGCGATGCCCGTCACGCCGTCGGTGACCCCAGGACCAGCAGTAATCGCCGCGACGCCGATCTTGCCTGGATTGCAGCGCGCCCAGGAATCGGCGGCATGAACTGCAGCCTGCTCATGGCGAACGTCGACAATCTTGATGCCCTCGTCGATACAGCCGTCGTAGAGAGGCATGATATGGCCGCCGGAGAGAGTAAATATTACCTCGACGCCGGCCTCCTTGAGAGCCTTAGCTGCGAGCTTGCCGCCGTGCAGGGACATATGGGGACTCCGTTTTACCGCGATTGCGGCTTCGCCTCGAGCGATCGGTCATCGATTCGACGGTCAGCTGTCAGCCTTCATTGATCGTTTATCTCTAATCGTTCATCTGTGGAAGACCAGCTGTCAGACGTCAAGACCGGCGAACCGCTCGGGAAGGGGATTCGGACTTGTCGGTCGCCTCGCGCGGCCGGCGTTCCACGATATCACCCGCGCGGAGCGGGGGCCAAGCAAGTCCCGGAGTTCTCGTCCGGTTTCCGAGAGGACTCCGGGTCGACATTGCATTCCCGGCCGCTGAGCTCAAATTCCGGAGGCTGAAAGGACGAAACCGGCGAACGCGCGTTGCGTCCACCGGCTTCGAGTAGCCTACGCCGCCTCTCGGGCCTCTGAAAGAAGGAGGCCGGGAAAGCCGCGCGTTTTGGAAATCGAACTAGCGCACCCTGAACTGCGCGCGTCGGTTCAGCTGGAAAGCCGTCTCGCCGGAGCCGTTAACAGCGGGACGGGCCTCTCCGTAGCTCACGACTGTCATCTGGCCGTTCGGGACGCCGAGGTCATAGAGGTACCTACGAACCGCGTTGCCGCGTCGCTCACCGAGAGCCACGTTGTACTCCTCGGAACCGCGCTCGTCACAATGGCCTTCGATCGTGACCGAGGCACCGGACTCGCGAAGCGCGCCAGCACCGGCCTGCAGAAGGGCCTCGAATTCCGCCTTGATCGTCGACTCATCGAGATCGAAGTAGACCGGGGGGATCGTGATGTTCGCGGCGGAGATCGTCGTGTCCGCAACGACCGGCGGCGGGGCCGGCGCGGCTTCTTCGAATTCGCTGGTGTCTACCGGCTCTTCGACGGGCTCGACATTGCCGGCGCAGCCAGCAGCGAACGCGATCAGCGCGGAACAAAGGATCGGCATAAGCCGCTTAAGGGTCGGAGTCGCAATTCGTCGGATCATCAGTCTGTCGGTGCCTCCACGATGAACGCCCAGGACCCTGTTCGGGATGTGGCTCATCGGTCTACGTGGTCTACAAAAACGTCTTAGCTTCGCTTGCTGAACGGCAGCAGCAAAATCTTAAATTCCAATGGCACGCGAGCGCGTGCTGATTCCAGTGGGATAATGCGGGCTTGCCACGACTCCTGCAAGACTTGGCTTACCCGGAGTTGCCCCGATTTACCTAATCGGCCGAGATCCTAGGAATTCTGTGGCGCAGCACACTAGGCGCGTCCTAATCAACTTGGGCGAGGACCTCTTCGAGGGCTTCCGGGTCGAGCCAGAAATGGAAGTTCTCCCGAACGTCGACGAAATCAATCACCCCATTTTCATCGAGGAGGAGCGTCGTCGGGTGAGGCACCCCCCTTTCCATCGTCTCGGGGTTCTCCTTCAGGATCCCCAAGTCCCGGATGAGCTGACTCTTTGGGTCGGAGAGAAACAGGATGCGCTGGGCGAGCCCAAGCTCATCGATAAAGATTCGAGTGCGCTCATTCATCTGCGCGTCAGACATGACCCAAACGATCTGCAGACCGGGGGTCGCCTCAAAAACATCTCGCAGCTCCACGAGCCGCGCCTTAGTGAAAGGTCACCAGTCGACGCTGCGTTCGAAGGTCAGCAGGACTCTATGCCCCAGCAGATCCTCGCGGGTGAAGAGACGCCCCTCGAGATCCACGAGTTCAAGCTCGGGAAGGCTCTGCCCGATCGCGAGACTCGTATCGATATCGGTACGCACGAGGTTCTCGGGGCCGCGCGCACTGATCTTGGCGGTGGGCATCATCATGTTCAGCCCGAGCAACCCGAGCACCAATAAAGTGGCCAGTCCGCGCAGAATCATCCTGTCGCTCCCTCTGACTCGGCGGATTCCGCGCATGCACGACTCTCGGCCACGGTCGGCTTCAACCAGATCAAAAACAACGCCAGCACCAAAAGGCCGGTCGCTTCAGTCCGCGAGAGATCACCCAGCCAGCCGGCGTAGTCGCCTATTAACCAAGCGATCATTCGAATCAGAGCCATCAAAATCAGCACGAAGATCGTTGTCGTCCCGACGGATCGCGAGCTCAGCGGATCTCTCGCGGCACCGATCAATCCCCCCGCCCAGCCGATCAGGGCGCAGCCCGTAAAGGCGACGAAATAGTGGCCAACGGGTCCCGTCGGAATGAGGGGAATCGAGTCCGGACGCTGGTATAGAAAGAAGGACGCGATCATCCCCACCCCAAGGACGAAAAAGGCGATCCCAAGGGAGCCCATCAACACTCGATAGAGGCGCAGTCGATTCATCGCCGGGTATGATAACGCGCATCCGCCGGATCCCGGCGAGATCCTCACCACCCTGCCGAAGTGCTTGCCCGGAGTCCGTCTTGGACCGCCCCGAATCCGAATCACAAACGTGCGATGTCGAACAGACGGTGGCTTCCCGGCTGTTGCTCCTCCGCTTTAGCGGCGATCTCACCACGAAAGCCAAAGCCACGCGACGTCGTATGATTTCGCGCCTCGTCGAGAACTTGCGCGCTTCGATCAGCGCGAGTGGACGAGCCGGGAAGGTGCTTCGTGAACGCAACCGACTCCTTGTTTCGCTCGAGCCCCCGGATCCCGAAAAGCCAAACGCGCCAACAGACGAAGAAATGGCGCAAAGGCTTGCGCGCGTCTTCGGCATCTCCTCCGTCTCCATCACCCACTCAATCGAATGGTCGAGTGTCGAAGACATCCTGCGTGAGGGCGCTGCCTTTGGCGCACCCCATGTTAAGGATCGGCGCTTCGCGATCCGCGCGCGCCGGGTCGGCGAACGAAACAACGTCGCGATCAGCACCGGGGACATCGAACGTCAACTCGGCGAAATACTCCGTCCCCTCGCCTCGCGCGTTGACCTAACAAACCCAGAAGCGACCGTCTTCGTCGAGGTCGATCCGGATCAAGCCTATTTCTTTATCGCGAAAGAGGGCGGCGGCGGCGGCCTGCCACTCGGCACCCAAGGCCGCGCGGTCAGCCTCCTCTCTGGTGGCTTCGATTCGCCGGTTGCCTCCTGGCGCCTCCTTCGAAGAGGCGTCGAAATCGATTATGTGTTCTGCAACCTAGGCGGACGTCAACACGAAATCGAAACTCTCACCATCGCTAAGCGCATGGCAGATCAATGGCAGCCCGGGACCCACCCGCGCTTTCACTCAATTGATTTCGACCCTGTTAGTCGAGAGATTCAGGCCAAGATCACCACCCGATATTGGCAGGTCATCCTTAAGCGTATGATGTTCCGTGTCGCAGAAGCGGTCGCTGCGAGTCGCGCCGCCGGCGCCATCGTGACGGGCGAAGCGATCGGCCAGGTCTCGTCCCAGACGCTTCAGAATCTTTCAGTCATTTCCGAAGGAACGAAGTTTCCGATTTTCCGTCCTCTCGTAGGGAATAACAAAGACGAGATCATCGAAGAATCAAAGCGGATCGGGACACACGATCTCTCCGCGAAGGTCGGCGAATACTGTGCGATCGTCCCGAGCAAGCCTGCCACCCACGCCAAGCTCAACGTCATTCTCCGCCAAGAAGCACGAATGGACCCGAGCGTGCTCGCGGAAGCCATCGAGTCGCGTACGCACTTCCTCTTGAACGACGTCGATCTCGATGCCTGGAGCGCAGAGGAAATCTCGACGCGTGAGGTCACCAAGACCGACACCATCATCGATCTCCGCGCAAAGCCGGCCTACACGACCTGGCACTACCCGGATGCGCTCTTCCTCGACTTCCTAAATGCCTTGCAGGCATATGCGACCTTCGACCCTAAGCAGCGCTATGTGCTCTACTGCGAGTTTGGAATAAAGAGCGCCCATCTTGCCGATTTAATGCGACGTGAAGGGCTCGACGCGCGGCATATCTCTGGCGGGCTCCGCGAAGTCAAGCGAATTGCGGCAAAGAACAGTTAGGCGAAGGCCGGCTCAGGCGCCGGCCTCGAGGCAGCTAAGGCAAATGCAGCTCGCTCCGCCATCCACTTTGTTCGCCTTCTTCGTAAGCGCGTCGGGGAACGACTGCCCGACGCACCAACACGGATCTTCGGCTTCTTCTCCGGCTTCGCGCTTCGCCATGACGCAATCGTTCGGGCCTGCGCATAACACGCAAAGGCGGCGATCGACTTCGACCGAAATAATGTCTGTCATACGATCAGCTCCCCGCTTCGCAAGTGAGATCTCTTGTCGCTCCGTAGACGCCCCCTTCCGTCACTGAGCCCTCGGTCGCTTCAGCTGAAGATGGCTCAGCCGCATCGCATCCCGGCGAAGGAGCAGGTAAGCATACCGCGTCACTTTCACATAGCGCCTAGGGCCTCTTCATCTCCATGAGAGCCGTTTTGAACACCCAGCGGCGCTCTTAGGCGAAAACCTAGGAGGGAGGTAACTCCTTGAGGAACTTCGCCAGCTCAGAATTGAACACGTCCGCCTGCTCGATATTGACGATATGCCCGGCGTCGGGGACCGCGACGTGGTGCGCCTGGGGCAACTTCGCCGCCATGACCTCGCCTGCACGCAAGAAAGCCTTGTCGTGTTCGCCGACCAGAACCACAGCCGGCACATTCATATCCGCAAGTTCGTCGATCACCGAAGGTGCTGGGCCGGAAATCTCCCGACCGAATCGCGCGATGCCCTCCACGGATTGTTCAATGATTGGCTTCGCCGCCGCCTGCGCAGCGGGCAATTCCGGCCGGTTGCCAATACACGTCGTCCCTGCGCGACCGTTCACGAAGTCAGCGAATCCGCGGGTCTCCAGGAAATTTGCCGTTCGCTCAACCTGAGCCGCCCATCCTGCCGCCGCCTCAGCGTTCTTAAAGCCTGGCCCCGAACCGACGAGAGCGAGCGCAGTAATCCGCTCGGGATGACGCTTCATGAAGTGAAGCGAGGCGAGGCCGCCAAAAGACAAACCCGCCGCAACGAAAGGTGCATCCGGCGTCGTGGCCTCCGCCACCGCATAGAGATCCGTCACGACATTCTCGATCGACCATGGTTCGCCACCTTCCGGCGCCGGCGAATCGCCATGACCCCGTAGATCCCAGAGCACGACCGGATGTCCGGCCGCCACCAAAGGATCGACCTGCCCACGCCAATTTTCGTGGGTGGTGCAGTATGCGCAGGAGAAGATCACCGTGGCTCCGGTAACTTCATCCGGTACGTGGCGCTCAAAATAGATCGTATTGCCTTCGTTCGTTACGAGCGTCGCCATATCGATTTTCTGCTCTCTTCGTGTCGACCGATTAAGGGGTCGTTTTGATTTTGATTGCCGGTACTGCGCGCCAAGGCGTGCCTAATTCCATTTTTTACTTCGCACGCCTAGCGAATTTCGATCATCATCGGTGGCACTAGCAAGGGACTTCCCGTCGGCAGGACTCGCGCCCAATGCGCCAACTCGCCCAAGGGCTCGGGCAATTCGAAGTTAGGCTGGAGAGCCGATGCCGATGCGCTCGAAAGCGCATCGAAGACCTGTTCCTGAAAGGTCGCAGGGCGGGGATAGGGCACAAGAAAGACGTCCGTCTCTGGATCGAGCCCGATAGCCATTTTTGCGCGACGGGCAGCGGTATAAATACCGCCAAGCTCGTCGACCAGTCCGACCTCAAGCGCCTGCGCTCCCGTCCAAACTCGCCCCTGCCCTACAGCGTTCACGTCCTCGATTTTCATATTTCGCCCGTCGGCTACCCGGCTCAGGAAGAGTTGATAGGTGTCCGATACCGACGTCTGAAGCCGAGCGAGCGCCGCCGGTGACAGCTTCTCGCCAGAGAGCAGAAAATCGGCGTGGCGGCCGCGGGTCACGGACTCGATGCCGATATCGAGCTTATCGAATAGCCCGCCTAATACAGGCCGGATGGCGAACACTCCAATTGATCCGGTCAGCGTCCCCGGATCTGCCACAATCACATCCGCGGCGGATGCAACGTAATAGCCGCCGGAAGCTGCGACATCCGACATCGAAACGATGACGGGCTTCCCCGCCTCCTTCGCGCGGCTGATCGCGCGCCAGATAATTTCACTCGCGAGCGCGGAGCCGCCAGGGCTATCGATCCGCAGGATAATCGCGGCGATATTGGGATCTTCCGCCGCGCCCACTATGGCCCGGGAGATCGTCGCGGACGCGAAGACCGATTCCCCCGAGAGAAACGACCCGCTATCTCCGCCCTGCACGACAGCGCCGGTCCCATAGATCAGCGCAATTTCAATTTCCGCATCGAAGCCGATCTGCTCCGGATCGACACTCGCGTAGTCCCCGGGCCAAAGAATGGGAGCATCGAGGCGCGACAGCAACTCATCAAGATGGCTCTCGCCATCGATCAATCCGAGGGACTCGAGCTGCTGATTGCGAACGGCGCCTGTATCGATTGCGGCCTCGACTTCCGCGACGCTGAGTTCTCGGCCGTCGGCCAGCGCCGCGACAAACCGCTCATAAGTGTCGTCGAGCAAAGAGTCCGCCATGGCGCGCGCGTCTTCAGACATTCCCTTTTCGGTGTACACCTCGACCGCGCTCTTGTAGCGACCCGCCTTGGCGACATCGAAGTCGATCCCAAGCTTGTCCCACAATCCGCCTAAAAAGATGTACTCCGCAGCCAAGCCGACGAGGGGCAAGGTGCTGCCGGGGGTTACGAAAATTTCGTCCGCAGCGCTAGCGACATAAAGTTCCTTGTTCGCGGAGAAGCCCTGAATTTCAATATGAGCCACGGTTCGACGCCCGGCGGCCCGAAGCCTAAGGATCGCGGCGCGCACTTCATCCGCCTTGCCCCAGCCAAGACCGAGGGGCTCGATGCGAATTACGACATTGGCGATTCGGTCGTCGCGCTCGGCGCGAGTGAACATAGAGAGCAGGCCTAAGAAGGGCTCTGTCTCATCTCCTGTCAGGCGGCCTAAGACAGAGGGCGCTGGCGCTTCGACGTAAGTGCCACCGAGTTCGATGACTAAGGTACTCCCATCTAAGACTTCGACTGCCGGCGCACCGCCTAGGGAGCACGCAGCGAGAGACGAGGCAAGAAGAAGCGGAATCAATAGGCGCGCACTCGAAAGAAATGGAATCGAATTCATGGCGCGAGGGTATCAGAGCCCCGGCCGCATTCAGAACCTTGGGGGAAGCGGCGAGTCGCATTCGCCGGGCAGATCCGCCGGCCGCACCTTCTCGCCGTCTCCGCCATGGCGGATAGGCCCGCCGACGTCGACTTGGCGAAGTTCTGGCCAATCTGGCCCTTCAGGTCGAGCCAGCGCTGGAATTCGAGGGGGTCACACCGTCACCCGGCCTCTTTACCTCGATGCCGCCAAACTCCCTTAATCAGGGGCATAAAGCTGTTGGACTGCGGTCCGATCGCGCATTCGACCCTTTCAGCGAGTTCCCAGCTTGGCCCAGGGGCGATTCACCGAGCGCCAGCATCCCCAACCTCTTCTTCAAAGCTGCGGTCAGGACCTCTCGATTCAGTTAGATTCGGAGCATGTCCACGATAACCGATCCGCCCTACAGCTTCGTTCCTCATCACAAATCCCCCGAAGACCCGGGTGAAGACCCCATGGTCTTTGCTTTCCGCGGCCGCGACATGCTCGTGATGGACGACCTCACCTTGCCCCCCATCACGCAAATCGACGAGCACGGATTCGAAGCCGTGCGGCGCCAATACCTTGGCGCCCTCAATGGTCGGCACTGTTATTCCGCCGAGTTGCCCGCTGACGCCAAGGAATCCGGCGGCCTGCGCTTCGCCAACTTGCACATGCTTTTCGGGAGCCTCGGCGACGAAATTCATGCTGTCGCGGGCCGCGCGGTTCAAATCGTCGAATGGGATCGCACGCATCAATTCTGTGGTGGCTGCGCTGAGCCGACAGTCCTCTCGGAGATGGACCGTTCACGAGCGTGTCCCAGCTGCAAGATTCCCATGTACCCGCGACTCTCTCCGGCCATGATCGTCTCCGTCGAACGCGGAGACGAAATCTTGCTCGCTCGTTCGCCGCATTTCCCGGCCGGCATCATGAGCGTCCTCGCCGGCTTCGTCGAACCTGGCGAAAGCGCGGAAGAAGCCGTGAAACGTGAGGTCTTCGAAGAAACCGCGATTACGGTCAAGAACGTTTCGTACTTCTCGAGCCAAGCTTGGCCCTTCCCCAATTCGCTCATGCTCGGATTCCGCGCGGACTACGAGTCCGGCGATATTCAGATCGATGGCGAGGAGATCGTCGCCGCGGAATGGTTCAAGGCTGACGAGATGCCCAGCTTTTTTCCTGGGCGCGTCAGCATTAGCCAATGGCTGATCCACGACTTCCTCAAGCGGAACGGCATCGACCCGTCGAGCTAGGCCAATTAGCCAAGCCGGAACTAAGGCCCAATGACCACCGATACGAAAACTTCGATCTGCCGCTTCTGCCACGCAAATTGCGGCATCCTCGTCGACGTCGAAGACGGCCGCCCTGTCCGTGTTCAAGGCGACCCCGACAATCCTGCCTATTTCGGGTTCACGTGCGCGAAGGGTCGTGCGCTACCGGAACAGCACGGGCACGCGGACCGGCTTCTTCAGTCGCAGAAGCGTGACGAAGAAGGCGGCTACGTCTCAATACCGAGCGAAGCCGCCATGGACGAAATAGCAGAGCGGGTCGCCGCGATCGTTGCGGAGCATGGCCCACGCTCCGTCGCTCTTTATCCTGGCACGTATTCGGGGCCCCATCCCGCTTCGATCCCGGCCGGCGTCGGTTTTATGTTAGGCCTCGGCTCGCGCATGGTCTTTACCTCTGCGTCCATCGATCAGCCCGGCAAGCATGTCGCGAACGCAATTCACGGGCGCTGGCTTGGAGGATCGCACGTCTTCGACGAGTCCGACGTTTGGATGCTCGTCGGGAATAATCCGCTCATCTCTATGTCCGGTGGGATCCCGCCCTCGAATCCCAGCAAGCGATTACGCGATGCCAAGAAGCGCGGACTCAAGCTCATCGTGATTGATCCCCGAAAGGCCGAAGTCGCGCGCTTCGCCGACGTCTATCTTCAGCCAAGGCCTGGCGAAGATTCGGCGATTCTCGCGGCCATGCTTCACGTCATTTTGCGTGAAGAGCGCTATGACGTCGCCTTCTGCGAAGCGCACGTTTCCGGCTTCACCGAAATGGCGGAGCAAGTCGCAGAGTTCACACCCGAGTGGGCCTCGGAACGCGCTGGCGTGACGACGGAAGAAATTGAACTCGCCGCACGGACTTTTGCGGGCAATCCCGCAACGGGTGATGTGCGAAGCGGCTGCGGTGTCGCGGGCACAGGCCCCAACATGTCACCGCACGGCAACCTCACCGAATATCTGTTGTTAGTTCTCAATACGGTTTGCGGGCGATGGCGGAGAGAAGGCGACCTCGTCGCGAACCCGGGCGCATTTTTGCCACTGGCGATCCCTAAAGCTCAGGCGATGCCGCCTCGTGCTGGGTGGGGACGCGGCGAGTCCCTCCGCTCACGAGACCTCGGAAATTCCGCCGCGGGTCTGCCGACCGGCGCCCTTTCAGATGAAATTTTGCACAAGGGCGAGGGCAGCATTCGCGCCTTGATCTGTGTTGGAAGCAACCCCATTGCCGCATGGCCCGATCAACTGAAGACCGTTCGCGCGATGGAATCCCTCGATCTCCTAGTAACCCTCGACATGAAAATGTCCGCGACCTCGAAGTTCGCAGACTACGTAATCGCCCCCAAGCTCAGCCTCGAAGTGCCGGGGATCTCGGTCTCGAGCGAAGCGATCGAGCAGACTTACGTCGCTCACGGCTATCCGGAGCCTTACGCGCAATACACGCCAGCGATTGTCGACCCGCCACCGGGCGCGGATGTCATAGAGGAATGGGAATTCTTTTACGGGCTCTCCCAGCGAATGGGCTTCAACCTCACTTGTTACCCGATTCGTGCCGAAACCGGAGTGCTCCGCGAAAACCGTTCGGCATTTGAACTCGATATGACGAAGCGCCCGTCAACAGATGAAGTCCTCGATGGCCTCATGAACGGGTCGCGGATTCCGCTTGACGAAGTTCGGCGCCATCCCCACGGCAAGGTCTTCGATGATCTCGAAATTCGGGTCGGGCCCGCGGATCCAGACGCCGACGGTCGTTTGGACGTTGGGAACGAGGACATGCTCACGGAACTAGCTTCGATTCGAGACGCGGGCCTAGATGACGGTCAGGATATTCAGTTCCCCTTCCGTCTCATCTCCCGTCGCCTCCCGAATGTCTACAACTCAAGTGGCCGGGACATCGCCAAATTGAACGGCCGACGGCCCTACAACCCCGCGTTCCTGCATCCCGACGACCTTCTCTCGTTAGGCCTATCAAAAGGTGACGTCATCGAGATTAGCTCGGCCCACGCCTCGATCCTCGGCGTGGCGGAACCTGCACCCGAAGTTAGACCCGGCGTGATTTCAATGGCCCATTGTTTTGGCGATATTCCGGAAACCGAAACCAAGGAAGCCCTGCGCGAGATCGGCAGCAACACCAGTCGCCTAGTCAGCAACGAAGACGTCTTCGACCCTCATACCGGAATCCCGCGTATGAGTGCGATTCCTGTCGCGATCGAGCGGGCGTAGGGGGCGTAGGGGGCTTTGAAGACTTTGGGGAGTAAGGAGCAGAGTCCCGATCAGGCGCCTGCTGGTCCGCAACTTCGACGCGCGAGGAACCTAAGCGTCGCATCGGAAACCGGATTGCCTTCTGCGCTCATAGAAATCACGATGCTCTGATGATTGAGTCCGGGGACCGAGAGACGCTCCGAATCCGGTGCCACTTCAAAGAGCGCGCCGAATAACAGATCCGCCTGCCGCTCGAAGGTCACCGCCTCGCCCTTCGCATTCATGACGAGGGCTGGCGGACTGGAGGGGTCGAGATGTCGGAGAATAGACGACTGTTCTGCCCAACTGTCATCACCCGTCGAAAAACGCTTCTCGAAATAGAGACGGGAGGCCCCAAGCGCATAGGTCTCATCGTCTTCGGGGTCGTAACCGGCGCCACTTACCAACACGAGACTACACAGCGCACTTCGATCAATTCCCCGTGCTGCGAGCGCGGAATCCTCGAGCCCGACCCAAGCGGCCAACCAGGCACCCGCCGAATGGCCTGAGAGATGGATGGCGTTTGGATCTCCGCCTCGTCTCGCGATTTCCTGGCGTGCAAATGCGATCGCCGCCGCAACATCATCCACCTGATCTTGCCAAGTCGCATCTGGCTGGAGTCGATAACTCGGCACCACGACGCCATAGCCGCGCGCCGCATAGAACCGGCCAATATTTCGATAGGGTTCTACGCCTAGCACTCGTGTTGCGCGGTCGCCTGAGGTCCAGCCGCCTCCGTGTACGAAGACCAGAGTGGGCCAGCCCGGCGCGACCTTCTCAGGAAGAAAGAGGTCGAGCTTGTGTTTTTCGGGATCGGCCTCCGCGTCAGAACGATATGCGAGGTCGAGCTTCGCCAAGCCTACAGGGTGCTCCGCACGTTCGTAGACCAAGCCTGCGCCAACCGCGTTAAGGGTTCCGGCACATCCTGCGAGAAAAAGCATCGCCACCCCAAGCAGCGCAGCCCAGGCATGCATGCCAGAAGAGATGATTTCCGATCGAGGGCGAAACCGCATGTCCCTCATGAATTGACGGCGGATTCGAATGGCCATCGGTCTCAACATACTAGGCCCCAGCCAAAGTGAATGTGTTAGATAAAACTACCAACGCAGCTCTCTTTCATGCTGACCTACCAAGAGGATACCGACGGGAAGAGCGTCAGGATAGGCGACCTTTCGTGCCTTGCCGCGCGATCGAGGATCTGCAGCACCTAAAAATGCGAATGCGCAGGAGGCCTTTTTCGCCGCTAGGCCGCGGTATCTGCCAGCATTTCGCCGAGCCGACGCATGTGGTGCGTCGAGCCTCCGAGCATCAGCTCGATATGCCTCGCGTAGATGTAGTAGCGATGAACCGGGTATTCGCGGTCGACGCCAACTCCGCCGTGAATATGTTGAGCCGAGAACGTCACCCTATACCCGGCCTCGGCCGCGAAGTGCTTAGCGATTGCGACCTCTTCTCTCGCATCACGACCGACCGAGATCATCCAAGCAACTTCCAAAGCCGTGAGCCGTACCGCCTGGGTGTCTATATAGGCGTCGGCTTGCCTGTGAGCGACAGATTGGAACATCGCGATCGGCTGATCGAATTGCTTTCGCGTCTTCGAATACTCAGCCGTCATTTCGAGTGCGGCCTCACAGCAGCCAAGAGCCATATTGCAGAGCGCAGCGTTCGCTCGGAGATCGATCCATTCGATGATCTCGCGGCCGGACGTAAGGGTCCCGAGCAGGCTATCCGCATCAAGAGTCACCCCGTTGAGCGTCATCCGCGACTCGGGCATATAGCTGGTGGTCGCCAGCGCCTCGAGACGCACTCCTGCCGCTTTCGGATCGACCAAGAAGACGGCGGGACCTCTATCCGTCATCGCCGAGACGAGAATAACATCCGCGATCTCCGCCCCAGGCACATAGGACTTCACGCCGTCGAGCTTCCAGCCACCATCCGACGCCGTCGCCTGCACGCCCGGATACTCGATCTCGCCTTCCGGCTCGATCAAAGCAGCCGTCATAATGCGATTGCCTGCCGCGAGCTCAGGCAGAATCGCCTTCTTCTGCGCCTCGCTCCCAAACTCAGCGATCGCGAGTCCGCCTAACACCACGGTCTCGAAATACGGAACCGGCGCGGAGGTTCGGCCGATATGTTCGATCACGCCGGCGACTTCGAGAAAACTGAGTCCGCCGCCATCGTATTCCGTCGGAACGGCGACGCCGATCAATCCGGACTGCCCGAGCTTGGCCCAAAGCTCCGGATCAAACCGCGGCCCCTCCGCTCGTTCCAACTCGAGCAGGCGCTCCTGCGGTGTCCCCTTGATGAGAATTTGCGAGGCGAGGTCGAAAATTGATTGTTGCTCTTCTGTATAGGAGAAATTCATATTCGTTCCTTGGTCTAGTCAATCGCACGTGAGTCGGAGTCACTTAGCCGCAGTCGCTGAGGCTGCGAACCTCTCTGCGAGCCGGGCAAATCCCGGCGCTACATGCGCGGAATCCGCGGCAACCCAAGTCCGAAGAGGCCGATCAAATCACGTTGAATTTCGTTTGTACCGCCGCCGAAGGTCAGGATTAGCAGGCTTCGGTAGAGCGTCTCTACCATGCCATCCGCCACCAGCTGCCCCGGGGAGGTCGCGTCATTTTCGACGCGGAGATAACCCCGCTGGCCCATCACTTCCATGAGAAGCCTGAAGGCATCGAGAAAGAACTCCGTGCCGTAGACCTTGATCGTCGAGGCATCCGCCGCATTCAGCTTCATACCTTCGGTCTGGGTCCAAGCGACTTTCCAGTTCATTAGGCGAAGCACGTGCAGCCCCGACTTCACCTTTGCCAGATTGATCTGCACCCACTCATCATCGATCACGCGCTGGCCATTAGGCCGGGTCGTTTCCCGGGCCCACTCGAGGACTGATTCGTAGGCCCCCTCGATCATACCCGGCGCACAGAGCGTCACGCGTTCATGGTTCAGCTGGCTCGTGATCAGCTTCCAGCCCTTGTTCAAACCGCCGACGAGGTTCTCGGCCGGAACTCGAACGTCATCAAAGAAAACCGCATTGATGTCGTGATTCGACAGCAGCTCCAGTGGATCAATGCGAATGCCCTCGGACTTCATATCGACAAGGAACATCGACAAGCCGCCATGCTTCGACGCCTCTTGGTCGGTTCGCACCGCCAACCAGCAATAGTCCGCATCGCTCGCCAGGCTCGTCCAAAGCTTCGAACCGTTAATGATGTAGTCGCCGCTTCCGTCTTCGGCGAGATCGGCTCGGGTCTTCAAAGCCGC
The DNA here is from genome assembly GCA_002390675.1 of Deltaproteobacteria bacterium UBA4427. Taxonomy (GTDB): domain Bacteria; phylum Myxococcota_A; class UBA9160; order UBA9160; family UBA4427; genus UBA4427. Next base: position 27,704 of record DGPZ01000075.1, on the reverse strand, counting down.
GAGGTCCGTTCCCGCCTCCGCTTCGCTGTACCCGATACAAAAATGCACCTCGCCAGCGAGCACTTGGGGTAAGAAGCGCGCTTTCTGCTCGTCGCTGCCGTGATTCATGATCGTCGGGCCGACGGTGTTCACGGTCAGCATGGGGACCGGCGCACGAGCACGCATTGATTCGTCGAAGAAGACAAACTGCTCGATCTCGCTCCGACCCTGGCCGCCGTAATTCTTGGGCCAGCCAATTCCAAGCCATCCGTCCTTGCCCATCTGCCGAACGATCTCGCGAGTGCGCGGGCCGATGCCGTGCTCGCGAGCCAGATCCGCTTTGATCTCCGGCGTCAGCAGCTCGTCGTAGTAAGCGCGAAGTTCTTGGCGGAGGGCTTCCTGCTCGTCGTCATATCCGATGTACATATTTCAAAGTCTCCAGGGAAGAGCGAGAAGATCCTTTAAGGGCTGCCGAGTTGCCACCAGTAGCAGATCGAATCTATCGGCTTCCGAGCCTTTCCGCCGCCAGGATGCTGCCCAGGCCGGCCACCGGGAGCAAAGACTCCTCCGAGATGACCTAGTTGATGAGGAATTCGGGAAGTTCGACCATGGTGAAGGATACGGAAAACAACTCCAATGAGAACCCGGAAATTTTATGATGTTATGTGTCTTATTACCTAACAATGCCTCATCGGTCGTGGCCACTCGTAAGTAGAGCCGCATCCAGAAACTAGACTCAGGCACTCGCTCTCGGGGAATTGGGCCTGCACGTGGTACGCAGCGCGCATTAATCGCAAAGGATGGTTCGAGCGGGCGACGGAAACCGTTTCCTATTGGAGCGCCTGCTCTCGAAAGTGGCGCTAGGCGCCTACGGCTTGGGCAACGGCCCTGTCAGAGAAGCCCGCTGAGAAATTTCGAGCAGATTTCCGTCGGGATCCGCGACCATGGACATTCGCGCGATCTCCCCGAGATTTCGCGGCATGACGACGACCTTGCCGCCCGCCGCTTCAACCCGCGCCGTCTCAGCATCGCAGTCACGAACCTGAACTGTCAGATAAAGCCAGCCCTGCTGTGCCATTCCGAATTCGCTCGGCGCGTCGGCACGTTCCTCGAAGAGAAGGACCGAGTCACCACATCGAACCCGTGTCGCGGACTCCTGATCAAAGCCCAACACATCTCGGTAGTAAGCAATCGTCCGGGCGAGATTTCGGACGGCCAGCTGAACACCCAATTGTCTCACGCCATCCGTTCCAGTCGGCACGAAGCGCACTCGGTTGCCGTCGGGATCAGCCATTTCCTTCGGCGCTTCGAGATCATCTCGCGCAATCGAAACCAATTCGATCCCGGATCTCTGCGTTCCAGAGAGTTCTTTGCGGATGTTGACCTTCACGACGCTGCCCCGTTCGACGAAGCGCCACTGCACTTGGCCTTTCATGACCGGGATCGAATGATCGAACACGAGCCCCGCATCATCCCGCCAGAAGTCGACCAATTCCTGCCGCGCGCTCACGAGTCCAACATCCAGCTGATTTTTCACGATTTCGATCATGGATATAGACTCCGCTCAAGGGATTTCGCGCGTCTCGATTACGACTCTTAAATGGGACTCTGATGCGACCTGGAATCGCCCCCAGTCTCGGAATCCGACGTTATCATCGAAGCGCGCCAGAGCCCGACAAAAACGGGACGATAGACCCGAGCAACAGGAGCCCTTATATGGCTATGCCCAACGACATCCCGATCATCGATTGCATGATCGGCTTTCCCGCCAACGATTTTTCGCAGTACGAATTCATCCGCAAGCAGCTTCGCGATACCGAATCCCGCGACGGCTTCGACTTCCCCGTAGAGTACATGTTCAAGAATGTGCCGAAGGAGCTCTACGGCACGGAAAACCCGATCGACGTCACGCTCCACGAGATGGACCGTTTCGGTGTCGAACGCGGACTGATCGGCGCGGGAAACGAAGTCTCGGCCAAGGCGCTCAAGGATCATCCCGACCGATTCATCCCGTCGGGCAATGTCGATCCGAACGAGGGCATGGAAGGCGTGCGCAACATGGTGCGCCAATACGAAGAGTTCGGCGTCCGCGCGTTCAGCGCCTTCCCCGCCGGCTGCAACCCACAGGTTGCGATCGACGATGCCAAGTTTTATCCGATCTATGCGAAGTGTGTCGAGCTCGGAGTCCCGATCTTCGTCTGCGCCGGCGTGCCCGGACCTCGGCTTCCCATGGACTGCCAAAAAGTCGAGCGCATCGACCGCGTTATGTACGACTTCCCCGAGCTCGTATTCGTGACGCGACATGGCTGCGAGCCCTGGGAGAAGCTCGCTATGAAACTGATGCTCAAGTGGCCCAACCTTTACTACTCGACCTCGGCCTTCGCCCCGAGCCACTACCCGAAAGAGATCGTCAACTACGCTAATACCCGGGGCGCCGACAAGATCATCTACGCGGGCTATTTCCCCATGGGCCTCTCCCTCGAACGCATCATGACGGATATGCCCACGGTCGATTTCCGCGACCACGTATGGCCGAAGTTCCTGCGCGAGAACGCGCTTAAGGTATTGGGGCTCGATTCCTAACATGAGTGAAGAGGAGCCGGATTTCGAGGCGCTCAAGGGCGCCGTCGGCGCGGTGCGCCAACTGATCACCCATCTGCGCAAGACGAAGGCGGACCCCGCCCTTCTCGCAGATGTTGAACGTGAAGCCAAAGCGCTGTCTGCGCGCCTCGCCCCCCACGACCACAAAGGCCCCTATGCCCAGCGTCGCCTGGTGATCGGCGAATTCGGCAAGGGGCCGGACCGCGATACGGATGACCCCGTCGAGTATTTTCAGTATTCCCCCATTATTGGCCCGCTTAACCCGATCGCGCCGCCCGTCCCCTTCAAGCTCGTCGGCCGGGAAATGCACGCAAGCCATGCCTTCGAGCCACAATACAACGGCCCGCCGCTATCGGTTCATGGCGGCGTTATCGCCATGGTCTTCGACGAACTGCTCGGCTCGTTAGGCGCCATACTCGATATCGGCGGTTTCACGGGCACCCTCGAAGTCATCTACCGATCGCTCACGCCACTGCAACAACCGATCCGCATGCGTAGTTGGATCGATCGTGAAGAGGGCGTCAAGATTTTCATCAAAGGCACTATGCACACAACCGATCCAGGAGGCGAAGAACGTCTCTGCTCCGAGTCCACCGGCATTTTCATTCGGCCGAAGCAGAGCATTCTTGCGGACGCACTGCGGGAAGCAGAAAAACTCGCCGCGAGTTAGGCGCAGCGGCGTGCAGGTCTTTACGTGATGGCCGGACCGGCTACGGGCCTTGGGGTACCAGCCGGAAGATCCAGATCGTTCGCTCCGGGTCGCGGTCAGAGACGGCGATTTCGTAGCGCGCTTCGAGAGCGAGCCGAGCGACTTGGTATTCGGCTGAGTCATCTGCGACGCGCATAGCGCGGCGCTCGAAGACAGTGTCCCCTAGACGAATACGAACGCGATCGTCTTCGGCGACGTGAGCGACCCAGCTTCGGCCCTCGGGATGCAAGGGGCCAAGAATCATGGAAGTCGGCACGTAGAGCTGCTCGCCAACCGCGGCGAACCACGTGTTCACTGAATGCGGGTCTGCCGGGCGGGTCTCAAGTTGGGCGTTTTCAACATCGTCCGCGAAGGACCAGTCAGCGACGCCGACGGCTCCGACGTCACCCGAGAGCGCACCTCCCGGAATCGGCCCAATGGGGCCACAACCCGCCAAGACGAAGGCACCTACGGCGGCAATCTTAAGGACCCAGAATCCGAAGAAGCCGTTGGCTCCCCGAGACAGACGGCTCTTCGAGACATTCGATTGATTCATCTAACGGTCCTCAATCCAGGTTCATTGGACGCTCGGCCACCTGAAGTGTGTCTATAGTGCGCCCTTCGGCACCCCTGCGCACCTCTAGAACGTTAGGATTCCTCTGAACCGACTCAGAGCATCCGCTCGTAGCCGATCGTCAAGCGGCATAGAATCAAGCACAAATTAGGAGCAGAGGCTGGATGCGAGTGATGATGACGGGCGGGACGGGATTCGCCGGCTCGCATACGGTGCGGCGCTTCGTCGAGGCGGGCCATCAAGTCAGATTGCTCGTTCGTGATGCGGACAAAGTCCGCCGCGTCTTCGAACCTCAAGGCATCGAGATTCCCGAGTCCGACGTGATCGTGGGCGACATTGTCGATGCCGAGTCCGTGAAGCGCGCCATGCAAGGCTGCGATGCGGTTTATCACGGGGCGGCACTCGTCGACATGCGCCGTGCTATGGCCAAGAAAGTTCTCGATACGAATGCGAAAGGCGTGGAGCTTGTCGTCGGCGGCGCCGTAAAGCGCGGCCTTCCCTCAATCGTCTACGTCTCGAGCACGTCCGTCTTCTTCAAACCGGGCGGGGAGCCAATCCATCTCGACATGCCAATCGCCCGCGGCACCACGGCCTACGCCCAAAGCAAGGGCCAGGGCGAACGCGAAGTCCGCCGACTCCAAGCCGAAGGAGCGCCCATTCGTGTCTCTTATCCAACCGGAATAGTCGGCCCCGACGACCCGGGGCTCTCCGACGCGAACGGCGCTGTCTACATCTTCTTCAAGCAAACGGGCATCAACACTTCGAGCGGGTATCAAATCGTCGACGTGCGCGACCTCGCGGAAGTTCACCTCAAACAACTCGAACTCCCTGAAGGCGCGGCGCGACATATCGCCGCCGGCCCCTTTCTCGATTGGCCAGAAACCTACCGAGTTCTCGACGAGGTCACACAGACGAGGCTCTGGCGCTTTCCCATGCCTGGCGGCCCACTCCGCGCGTTAGGCTCTGTCGGCGACTTTATCAAACGTTATGTCTACGATTTCGAATTTCCACTCACCCGCGACGCGATGGAATACGCGACCCAGTGGCCCGGAGCGAGCGGCGAGGACACCGCCCGAGAGCTCGGCGTCACATTTCGCAGCGCGGAGGAAACGTATACGGACACGGTGCGCTGGATGTATCAAGCTGGACATCTAAAGGCGCGGCACGTGGGAGTGTTGGCGAAAAATCGCTAAGACCAGTCCCGCGCTAGTTCACTGCTAGCTCGTCGGAAGATGCTTCTGAAATTCTCCGGCAAGCTGAACCCAGGTTCCATTGGGCAGCTTTTCGATCAAGACCGACTGAACGAAGTCCATAGACAAGCCAGAAACTCGCCGCACATCGAGAGCGCCTAACACGACCGCTGCATGCCTCAGGCAGCCGCTATGGGCCACAAAGAGCCGCGCGACATCTTGCGAGTCGTCGGCGGGAATCGAGTCCATGCTCTGCTCGATGCGGGCTGCGACACGTTTGCCTGCATCCATCAAGGACTCCGCGCCGGGAAAGGGCAATCGAAACTCTGGCGTACGACGCCAGCCTTCGGGCAAATCGCCTAGACGCGAATCCAAAGCAACTAGCTCGCGGATGCGTGTAAAGGTGATATTCGCCGCACTGCCAAGGCCGCGCTCGATCAACTCGTCACGCTGAATCACGTGATGAGTTGTATTGGTGTATTGGGTGAGCTGCTCGCAAAGCACGTTCGCAGTCTGCCAAGCGCGAAGGAGCTGTGAGGCTTCCACTCGCTTGTCGATCGTGAGACCGTGATCTGCACAGCGCGCTGCCATGACTCCCGTCGCGGCTTCGGCCTGCGCACGCCCAGTCTCGCTCAAAGGCAATAGAGAGTGCGCGCTCGCCGTATCTTCGGGTCGATCGAAATGGCCGTGCCGAACCAGCACTGCAACGCGTCGACCGCGGCCCTTCCCGTCGCTCATTCGTCGTCTCCCGGGAGACCCTCTCGGGTGCCCCGATCGTGAGAATTTCTAGTCTCGTTTCTATCGGCAGGTTCTACCTCAAAGCCTGAGCCTGATATGCCGGAATCGCTCTGGGGGCGCTTTCCTTCAAATCGAGCCGCTTTTCGTCCTCGCCACCATTTCGAAATTTGGCTCCCCAGGCGCTCGGCCCAGGGCAATCTGCGTTCCTCTAAGAGCACGCCGTCCCGGTAGGTTTCGACGCGGTCACCCTGCACGCGATGCTCGAGCCCGCCCGCTTCGAAAACCCGGAACGGCCGATCCTGCTCGCCGGGTTCGTGCGCCGCGACAATTCGAACGCGCATCTCTTCTCGATACCGGGCGGCGATCGTCTGGAGACCAGGAGACTCGTCAAAGGCATTCGTGCGCGCTTCGCGGATGCTGAGCTGGACGCCGAAGCCGGTGCTCTCGAGATCGATGATGCCGCCGGTTTGATCCGGTCGTTCATCGTCTTCGAGGCCACCCTGAAGCCATAGGCAGTGATAGCCGCGGCAAACGCTAGGTCTCGCTTCGTGGATGGCGCAGCCCGCTTCGCCCTGCTGCTGCGGGCAATCAAAGCCGGCTGGTTTCCTAAGCTCGTCAACACGAAGCACGCTGCAACAAAGCGAGCACGAGCCGCAGCTTCGTGCCGCAGCGCGTTTCGCGCGCTTGGGATCATTTGAGAGTTGGGCCACTTTTTCGCCTTTGGGGACGGCCGCTCAGGCTGGGATCGAGCTCGCGCCGCCGCTGCTCCACATTGACGCGGTCAACTTGATGCTAGGCCGATCCTTGCGTGATTCCATCTGCTCCCAGATTCGGTCATAGCCCGTGTGTTCGATCAACCAGTCGCCGTCTCGCTTCACGTAGCGATCCTCATAGAAAGCGGCGCCCGAGATCATGATGTCGAAGTCGGTATCGACAACGATATCTTCGATCTTCCAGACACCGGTTGCTCGAGCATCATCGACGAAGTCGATCTCCGGCTGATGAACGCTATGCGTCGAATGGAAGCCGTCGCGGTCCATTCCCTTTTTGAGCCACCCAATAATTTCGTCGCGACCCTCGTAGCTGTAGTGGCCAGCACTATAAGCGCAGGTCGCTTCGGGAATGAAGAGTGTCTCCATTTCTTCCCAGCCCTTCGTATCGACGCATCGCATATATCGATATTTGAGGCGCTTGATCTCTTCGATCGCGAGAAGGGTTTCTAGAGGTTCCATGGATAGAGATTTTCCTAATAAGGGTGAGGGGGCTGCGTGAGTTAGACTGGACTAAGTCGGGAGCTCCGTGGACTAAATGTCGGCTCCGGAGGGACCGCCCGATCCAAAAAAGACGAGTAGCGAGAGATCCGCCTCGACTGAGGCAAATTCGTGTTCCGTATCGGCCGGCACGTAGAGGATCGAACCCGGTCCGATCGGCTTCAGTGTCCCGTCGAGGGTGATCGTGCCCTCCCCTTTAAGAACGAAATAGACTTCGTCCTCGTCGTGGGTTGACTGATTGTCGGTTGAGCCCACCGGCAGCGTATAGATGCCGCAAGAAAGCTGCGGCACGCGTAGGAATTCGAGATAGGGCGCGTCGGCCTTCTCGGCGCGCTCGACGAGCTTCGACAGGTCGAAGTCTTTCCACTTGGGTTCGCTCATAGGGTGCCTCCAGCGCCCGAATCTAGCACGCAGATCTGGCCCGTGAGCCGCGCGCGTGGCCCTGAAGCCAAACTCGCGGCATCCTCTACGTGTGTCCAACGAACCCTCGCTTCCGACCTCGAACGTCCTTATTGGCATCGCCTCCGTAGTGGTCATCGTCGCGGGACTAAAAGCCGCAAGCGGGCTCTTCGTTCCCTTCTTACTCGCGGGGTTCATAGGCCTGCTCTGTGCGCCGGCGCTCTTCTGGCTGCAGGATCGCGGACTTCCCAATCCAGTTGCCCTCGTCGTTGTGCTGCTCGGGCTCTTCGGAATTGGCGCGGTCTTTGGCGGCCTCATGAGCTCCTCGATCAACGAGTTCACGCGCTTGCTTCCGTCCTATCAGGAACGCTTCGGCTCCGTCCTCACCTCTCTCGTCGCTAGCCTCGACGCATACGGCATCGACTTCGGCACCAACCCCGAAGCCGCCAACCCCTTCGATCCCCAAGCGGCTCTTGGAATTGTTGGCGGGCTCGCGGGGAACCTCGGCGCGCTCCTCAACAACGCGTTCCTACTTTTCCTGATCGTCTGCTTCATCTTGCTCGAAGCCTCGAGCTTTCCGCGCAAGGTCCGTGGGGCTTTCGGTGACTCGCCGGTCCTCGAAACGCGCATGACCGAGATCGGTGAATCCATTCGCCGCTACCTCGGCATCAAGACTCTCACAAGTATGTTGACCGGAGTCATGGCCTACACAGCCTTAGTGGTATTAGGCGTTCAGTTCGCGCCACTCTGGGCACTGATCGCGTTCCTGCTGAACTTTGTTCCCGCGATCGGCTCGGTCATGGCGGCGATTCCAGCGGTAGCGCTTGCTCTCGTCGACAACAGTATGCAGACCGCGGTTTTGGTCGCACTCACCTATATAGGCATCAATATTTCGATCGGGAGTTTCCTGGAACCCCGTGTGATGGGCGACGGAATGGGCCTTTCCCCCCTGATTGTGGTCACTTCTCTGATCTTCTGGGGTTGGATTCTCGGCCCCGTCGGGATGGTCCTCGCTGTACCTTTGACCGTAATCTTGAGGATCCTGCTCGACAGCCAGCCGCAAACCCAATGGGTTGCGGTCTTGCTCGGCCCCGCGTTCCCCGCGCCCGTATTTGCGAAGAAATCATCTCGTGCAAAAAGCCCCGAGACTAAACAAAACGCCTAACACGAGTCCGCCTGAACGGTCCTCTAGATAAACGGAATTGTCTTTTGAGCGAATACGAAAACGACACCCACTCCTTGATCGTGGGCTACATCCTCTGGATCTTCGGCATCTTGGGCGCACACCGCTTCTACTTCGGGAAGCCGATCTCCGGCACGATCTACTTCTTTACCTTCGGCCTATTCGGCATTGGCTGGATCGTAGATCTCTTCTTGATGCCCAGCCTCGAGCGCGGCGCCGAACGACGCTACAAACAGGGCTACCTCGACTACACCGTCGGCTGGATCCTGCTCACCTTCGTGGGCATCTTCGGAATCCACCGCTTCTACATGGGCAAGTGGCTCTCCGGCGCGCTCTATCTATTAAGCGGCGGCGTCTTTCTAATCGGGATCGTCTACGACTTCTGGACGCTGAACGACCAGATCAGCGAAGAGAACACGGCCTAGCTGGCAGCAGCGATCGTCGCGAAGGCCTGCTTCACATCGTCCGGTGCCTGCACCAACTCGACGAGTACACCTTCGGATCCGATCGGGAAATCGTCGTTGCCCTTGGGGTGGATGAAGCAGACGTCGTAGCCAGCTGCGCCCTTGCGGATACCCCCGGGCGTGAAGCGCACGCCCTGGCCTTCGAGCCATTCGACGGCGGTCGGAAGATCGTCGATCCAAAGACCGATGTGATTGAGAGCCGGCTCATGAACTTTTGGCCTCTTGTCGGGATCGATCGGCTGCATGAGATCGACTTCGACCGTGAACGCGCCCACTCCGGTCTCGCAAATATCTTCGTCAACGTTCTCTTTTTCGCTCTTGTACGAATGCCCGTAACGCAGGCCCATGATGTCAACCCAGAACGCGCGAAGCTTGTTCTTGTCGAGGCCGCCGATCGCGACTTGCTGCACACCGAGGACGTTAAAGGGGCGGGCTTCGGACATGAGTTGAACTCCTGGAGCGAGTGTTTCGAGTATTTTGAAGGGCACCGATTCTAACGGATCAGAACCGAGACCGGCAGCGTCGAACTAGAGCCCCTCGGGCGCCTCTCGCCATAGCACCTTCATCCACTCGCCACCGTCGAAGGTCTCGTTGCCGAGATAGCCATTGATCAGCGCGGTTACGCCGGGATCCCACTCATTATTCGTCCGCTCCCCCAGCCGCCGAAGGTCCTCTCCTGATCGTGCGAGAACAATCCGCAGCCGATCGGTGCGAATCTCCTGGCGATGAGCGGCGGCAAGCGGGCGAAAGCTTCGCGTCGTCAAAAGGAACTGTGGGACGTAGCGCTTACCCGCGGCTCGGGGACTCAGGCCGATGATTCGCCAGGTTGAATCCGCAAAAGGAAAGAAGGTGACCTGTGCATCAACGCTGCGGCCGCCGCTGCGGCCGGTAATCGAATAGCGAAGGCCTTTGATCAATCCGAGTCGGACGTGTTTCTTCTCATGTACGGTGACCTTCACGTCTTCGCCCATCTCTTTGATGAAGCCTTCCGCGAGCTCAACCAGATCCCCGGCCGGCATATCCGACGTCAAATAGACTGCGGCGTCGCCCCGGGGCGAACTCGCACCCACGGCCTGGCTCGTGTTCTGCACTCGCCAGCCGCTCGGGAATTTAATTTCGAAGTCGAGTGCCGGGTGCAGGAAGAGTTGGTCTATGAACACTCCAGTCTCAGGCCGATCGCCTATGACGAGACCATCAACCCGGTCGAGCAATCTCTCGCGGGTGTTGCCGAGTGAAGTATCTCGCGTCCATCGCAGCTCACGCGAACGAATCGCATTTTCAGCTGCTCGCTCACGCGTCCCGGGATGCGTGTCGAAGAAAGTAGGCGAACGCGGCGCTCCGATCAGCAACCGCTCACGCTGGTCGAGCCGCCGCATGAACGTCGACATCCCCATTGGGTCGTACCCGACGGCAGCACAGAGGCGCTGACCTAACGCGTCTGCTTCACGCTCCATATCGCGCCCATATGCCGCGAGGGTCTGAGCCCGAGTGCGAGGCAAGGTGAGCCCCGGGATGCTGCGTGCGGCGGCCTGTCGGCGAGCCGAATGGCGCCGGGCCGCGTGAATGATTTCGTGGCCGAGCACGCAAGCCAACTCGTCTTCCGAGTTGGCCAAGGCGAGCAATCCCCGAGACACGAAAATATGCCCTCCCGGAAGCGCAAAAGCGTTCGGCTCCATCTGGTCAACGATCTTGAAGCTATAAGCAAAGGAACGGCTAGGCAAAGCCCGGATGAGCTTCTTACCAATGCCCGCGACGTAGGCCTCGAGCTCCGGGTCGTCGAACGTTCCGATTTCGGCCGCGACCTGCTCGGCTCCTTCGCGTCCAACTCGGACGTCATCCTTCGACGTTAAGATGACGGTTCGTCGGCGTGCTTCCTTCCGCTTGGCTGCAGTGCTCCCTTCTGGGCTCGAGGCGCAGGCGCAAACGCAGAACAACGCAAGACTCGCCCAGGCTACAACGCTGGTGCGCCCTGGCCTCACGGCATCTCCTCGAGCCAGTCCCCGTCATTCATCCAGCGCACTTTCATCTGCATGAGGCGACCGGTGTAGTCGAGCGTATTCAGATAGTTCTGAACGAGATTTGCGAAAAGCGGAGAGTTCGCAGGCAGCGCGACTCCTAGCGGCTCGGTCGTGAGCGGCACCTCGAGCGTCGCGAGGCCTCTCCCCAAATTGCGGACAAGGGCGTACTCAACGAAGGGAAAGTCGGCGACGAGGCCGTCGATCTCTCCATCAAGAATCAGCTGGACCGCGTCTTCCTGATTGTCGATGACTACGAACTGGGCGAGGGGGAATTTTTCGAGAATGACTGCTTTGCCGGTCGAGCTTTCAAGCGCCGCCCAGGTCCGTGCCGCGGCGTTGAAATCTTCTACGCCCTGAACCAAGTCTGCACGGGTCAGCAGAGTCGATCCTGAAATCAGGTAGGGACCCGCGAAAGCCACACGTGCATTGCGAGCGGGTGTGATCGTTAGGCTTGAAATCACCAGGTCGATCGATCCGGCTTCGAGGTCCGGCAAAAGGTTCGCGAAGGGCCGCTCAACGAGCTCGAGCTCGACCTTCATCGCGTCCGCGAGTGCCTGGGCTAACTCGACATCGAGCCCGATCAGCTCGCCCTCGGCATTCTTCATATTCAAAGGCGGCTGCGCACCAGTCATCCCAACGCGCAATATTCCGCGATCGATAATCTCGTGAAGACATTCTTGACCGGCGGGATGGCCGTGTCCGGCTCCCAATTTTGGAAGCGACTGACAAGCGGCCAAGCTGATGACCAACAAGAAAGCCAGCGATATGCGCGTGAATGCGTGAACGGGTCTGAGCGCATTCATAGGATGTTGATCGAGCGAACGACCTCGGTCGACGGCGGAGTATCCTCGCCGCAGCCCACGAAACCGAGAGAAATAATAGGGATAGCAAGCCACTTGATCTCCAAAATACGTGTGAAGCCTTGCATGGGCCTCGATAAAAATCGCGGAAAGTGAATATTTCTGGATAATGCATACAGACAGTGGATCGCGAACTGCGAATCAGCGACTAACCCGCCTATACGCAATTAGTTCTCCGGGTGCGCCTAGCTCTTAGATGCTCATCATGCCCGTCGCATAACAAACCTAGCTGCCAGCCGTGGGACCCGCTTGTCAAGCGGTGTTCAAAGTGTACCGTGCGGCGCCAGACTCTCGGGCTAAATACTGATCAGGCCATGTCAGCTGCAGAGCGCCTCCCAACCTGCCTAAGCCTCCAGCCCCTTAAATCCACGCGCGACCAGGTACCGCTCGGTGCTTCCCTTGCGCGTGGACTCGAGTTTCACAGTCTTGGCCTTCGCGAACATCTTGCGCATCCGCTTATCAATCACTTGCGCCTCTGGCCCTTCGAGAATCTTGATCACGAAGGAGCCTTCTGGTTTGAGTAGCTTCGGAACGAGCGACTCAATTGCTTCCAAGAGACGCTCTTCATTGGCGCGATCCGTCTCGCGCACGCCGGTCAGCTTCGGCGCCGCGTCGGACAGAACGGCATCCGCGAGAGCGCCATCTCCCAACTCGAGCGCCTCGAGTAGCCGAACGGCGATATCCGAATCCTCGAGATCACCTATAAAAGTGGTCACGTTCTTCTCGGGAATCGGCGGATCCACTTCGGCTCGGTCCACGCCTGCAATCTTTCCCGACGGGCCTACGAGCTTCGACCCGATCTCGAGCCATCCCCCCGGCCAGCAGCCTAGATCCAATACGCGGTCCCCCTTCTGGAGGATCTTGAATTGCTTCTGGATCTCTTCGAGTTTGTATGCGGCTCGCGAGCGGAGTCCGTCCTTCTTGGCCCGCTGATGCAGTTTGTCTTTACGATCGTATTTTGCCATCGGGACGGGAGCCTATCGAATCTTTCCGTGCAGGCCCTCTCCCCGAGCACCCAAAAACTCAACCTCCCCATTGCCCGACATCAGAAGAGTCTACGCCCGCCCGACACATTCAGAAGATTCCCATGGAACTGCCCGCGATCGTGATCCTGCTCTAGGGAGACGCTGCGCTGGCGCGTCGCTAAACGCTCGGGATGAGCTTCTCTTGCTGCATCCATTCGATCCATTCCACAAGCATGTCTTCTGAATCGATGCAGTCAGAGAAGCCCGCCTGGCGAAGCTTGATCGTCGACATCATATTGGGCGGCGCGGCATGGGTTCGTTCAAGCCCGAAATGCAGATCCGCGTAGACAAACGAGTCCCCAACGAATTCCATCAAGCCGGGGGATCGAAGTCCGTGCCTCTCGACGACCTCAGCCCAAACCAAGGCTTTCTCAGGCATCTCTGCGGCTAGGCACATGGGTTCCGGCTCGCCAACCTCCATGCCCAGCGTCTTCGCGATCGTCTCCCAAACGTTCTCCCACACGAAGACATCCCCGTTCGAGATATTGAAGACTTCGTCTCGCGCAGCCTCGTTCGTCGCTCCCCATTCCAGTGCCCGTGCGAGAAGACGCGCGTCCATCCCATCAACCGGTCCCGTCCGGCCGCCAGGCCAACAAAGCGGGCGACCCTCGTGTTTAGCAATCGCTGCATAGGTCACGAGCGGCGCGATTGGATTCATGGGCGCGCCGAATGCGTGCCCATAGATCACGGGCGGGCGCCAGGCGGTCCATGCATAACCGCCCGCGGCAGCGCGTTCGCGAAGTAAGTCTTCTTGTAGCCAATAGAAGTTGTCGTGAGGATGCCGCTCTTCTCGCTCCCGGCCAGGTACCTTCATTCGTCCAACATGCGCACCGTAGGCCTTGGTTCCCTGCAGAAGCGAGACATGCTCAACCGCCCCACTCGCCTCCGCGGCGTCGAGCAGGTTTTCGAGCATCCGACGATTCGTTTCCATGAGTGCAGGGTCATACCAGCCTTCGATTAGCCCCGGCTTCTCTTGCAAAGCGGCGTACACGATATGCGTTGGCGCCGGCTGCTCGGCCAGGCCTCGTCGACATGCATCCGCATCCAAGAGATCGAGCGGGACATGCGTCCCGATCTTAAGGTCCGGTGCACGACGCGACACACCAACCGCTGACCATTCAGCACTCCTCGCAAAATGCTCGAAGGCAGCGCGGCCGACTATGCCACTGGCGCCAACGATTAGGGCATTTCTGCCCAACCGCTCACTCATCCCCGGGCATCCCGAATCGCTCGCGGAAATCTTCCAAGACGACTTCGAATTCTTCCGCCTCGAGGAATTGCTCATCCGTCATGTTTGGCTGTTCATGATCCCGGTAGCGATCTACGTACTCCGGCATTTCACTCGACTTCTGTTGATAATAAGTCGAATAGGTTTCAACCGAAATTCTCGGCGGATTGCTCTCCGTGTCGAAATGCAGCAAACGGAGCCAACCATCGCCGAGCCCAACCGGGCCTCCCATAAAACCGCCTAGCGGCTGACCCGCATCGACGCCGACTTGCCCACGATCCTGGTAGTCCGCGAGCATCGTATAGACCGCGTGGCCCTCGGTATTCTCTTCCTGGATGAACGCCTGACCATGATAGTGCCCGCATAACACAAGAAAGATCTGGTCCGAGGTCGAGATCAGTTTATCGAAGAGCTGCTGGGGCGTGTTGTGATTCGCCTCATCCACCAAGGTGAAGTCAAGAAATCCGCCAGCGAGGCGCTTACCACGCGGACTTAGATAGTCGTGGGTGCTAAGGATCGTTGGCATGCCCGGATGCTTCGCTATCACGCCCCGCGCCCATTCGAGCACCTGGTCGCCCGCCTGCATTTCGAGGGCTAGGTGAAGGAAGCTGTAGCCGCCGGCTTCGAAGATCTGCGCGCTGCTCGTGCCGCCCTTGAACGCGGAGACATACCAAGACTCATCCGCAAAGAATGGAGAGTCTTCGCCGAAGGCCGAGAGGAAATTGTCGAGTCCGCCAACATGCAAGAGGCCGATATCCTCGGTAACCATTTGCAATTTCTCTGGCGGCTTCGCGAGGTTCGGCGGATGAGTATCGACGTTATACATCGCGTCGTAGTCGTGGTTGCCGGGAGGCACACCAAAAGGTATTCCCGCCGCCGCGATTATCTCGTAGCCCTCGATCGCCTTGGGAACCTCGACCGCGCGGACCTGATCCGTCGGATCGAAATGCTTACCGAAGAAGGGGTTGTCGATTCGACCGATTCCCATCGCTTCGTGTTCAGGATCGATTGACTCACTCGGGTGCTGCCAGGTATCGCCGACCGAAGCGAGAAACGCGATCTCGCCGCCTTCGGAAATCGCATTCGCAGCAATCCACTCCATCTGCTGGATGTAGAGCTCCGACGCGTCGATCGCGAAGCCATGCGCCTTCTGATGCGTGAAGTCGACATAGTTCTGGGTGTCCGGAACCATGGCGATCGTAAACGTCCCGCCGTCCTGGGAATCGTCCATCGGCATGAGCGCGCAGCCTGCCGCGAGCATCATCCATGCAGCCGACGAGGCGGCGGCGGCCCAAACCAATTTACTTCGTCTCATCAACATCGATCTCCTCCAAGGCAAGGACACATCCGCCCGCAGTCCAAAACATCGCAGACCCCGATTCATGAATCGACTGTGGCGATCCTTCTCAAATTTGGCACGCTCCCTGTCAATTGTTGGACGGCCCCTCCCGGCCAGTAGTGTAGGAGCCCGGAAGATGACGACCGAAGCCCTCCGCACCCCCGAAGAGCGATTCGCGATGCTCCCCGGGCTGCCCTATTCCCCGAGTTTCATCGAAGAGCTCCCGGGCTACAAAGGCCCGAAGGACGCGGAAGTCACCTTCCTTTGTCTTCATGGCGAACCGACCTGGAGCTACCTCTACCGAAAGATGCTCCCCGTCTTTACCGCCGCGGGCCATCGCGTGATCGCGCCGGATCTCTTCGGCTTCGGCCGATCCGATAAGCCCGTCGACGACGCCACCTATACCTTCGACTTCCATCGCAACAGTCTGCTTCGCTTCGTCGAACGGCTGGATCTCACCAATATCGCACTCGTCTGTCAGGATTGGGGCGGGATTCTCGGCCTCACTCGGCCGGTGGATATGCAGCCGAGATTTTCTCGAATGCTCATCATGAACACAGCGCTCCCGGTCGGCGAACCCGTCTCCCCTGGCTTCGCGGCTTGGAAAGGCTTCGCGGCCAANNTTAATCGGGTACGCCCCCGAAGCCACCTACTCAGCAGAGGAACCGATGATCTATCTCAAGCAAAGCTTCAACCTTGAACCCGCGGCTCCGTCGACACGTGACCAATTCATCGAGGCCATGAACGAGCACGTTCTTCCGGCGAACGGCCGGCTTGGGGCACGGCTCGTCGCGGCTTGGTTTGCTCACGAAGAGTGGTTTACCCAGGTGATCCATGTGACGGAGTTCGACGATCTGGCGGCCCTAGGGGTATATCGCGATGCCGCGGCGGAAGATACCCAAGCGAGCGAAGGAGCAGCGACGCTCGCGGGACTCGCTCCCGGTCAACATCTTGAGATCATTGAACCCCTCGGCCCCGTGCCCGTCGAGACGCTCCACACCGCGATCAAAGGCTCCGCGGACAAGCCGGCAGGGACGTATCAGTTTGCGATCCTCGAGGTGGCGCCCGGGCGCATGGCGGACTTCAAGAAGTTGCTGGGCGGCGCCGCAGCGCAGCTTCCGATTATCGCGGCATGGAACGATGTCACGGGTAACCCGAATCGCGTGATCGACCTGTGGAAGGGCGACACGGGCCGGCATGGCTACTCGCCTAACGATCCGGGGCAGGAGGCCTTCTTCGGCCCGCTCCGTCAGATCGCACCCCGCGAAAAGATGATGCGGCTCCATGTCATGCCCTATTCGCCGCTTCGCTGAGAGGGATTCGTTATGAGTGCATTCGAAATTTGGGGCGCAGCCACATTTTTCTATCTGGGCTTTCGTGCCTGGTACGACAACTGGCGTGGGCCTATTCGCCCTGAGGAGATCGATCACTACCTCGCCCTTGGCGACCAGACCTCTATGGACGAAGTAAACGATATGACTTTGATTCGTCGCTTCCTCGAAGAGGACGACGGCAAAGAATTTGTCATGCTGAATTTGGTCAAGCTGCACCCCAAACCCGTTCCTCATCCAAAGACCGGTGAACTAACGCGCGCGCCGCAGCTTCTGCGCGGCTACATCGGCGACTTCATGCCAACTCTGCTTCGACATGGCGGCCTGCCTCTCCTGCAGGCACGCAAGGTCGGGCCTTATGTCGATGCTTGGGGGACGGAAGCCGATCCGGATTGGACAATCGTCGGATATATGCGGTATCGCAGCCGACGAGACATGATTCAACTAGCAACCGATCCCCGCTTCCTGAACGGGCACGGTCTGAAGATTGCCGCCATTGCGACAACATTCTCTTTCCCGACGCAATACGGCTCGGGTGCGTTCATGGGTCCGCGCGTAACGGTCGCTCTCGTCCTCGCGCTCGGCGCGGCTCTTTTACAGATCGCGATCACCTAAGAGCGACGGGTCCGAGAGTTTAATGGCGTGGGGCGTCCGCTTAGGCTCAGTCGCCTGAGTCCTCTCGGTAGCCCGGGGCCTAACGTGGCGCGCAAATCGGTCACGCCCACATGTCCACACGCAAAAGGCCGCCGAGGAGCAATGCTCTCTCGGCGGCCTTTTGCTGAATCCAGCACGCCCGCAGAACGGACGAACTTTTTATGCTGAAGCTATTCCGCGGCCTCTTCGGCAGGCGCTTCTTCTGCGGCAGCCTGTCCGGGGGGCGTACCTAATCCCTGGTTGCCCTTCTTGATCGCCGTTCGGATTTTCACGAGGCCATTGTTGTGGCCGGGGACGGCGCCGCGAACGAGAATGACGTTGCGCTCTACATCAACGCGAATCACCTCGAGGTTCTGCGTCGTCGTGCGCGCGTTGCCGGCTCGACCGGCCATCTTCATACCCTTGATGACCTTGCCCGGATCCGCGCCGGCACCGATCGAGCCACCGTGTCGGAAGGCCTCGTGGGTACCATGGGTGCGCTTCTTGATCGCGAAATTGTGGCGCTTCACAACGCCCGTCATACCGGTGCCCTTGCTCGTGCCGGTCGCGTCAACGAACTGCCCTTCGCCGAAGATTGCGACAGTGATCTCCATGCCGGGCTCAAGTGCGGCGGCCTCTTCTTCGGTTAGGCGGCTCTCGGAGAGGTAACGCTTCGGAGCGGGGACGCCGTTCTTCTCGAAGTGAGTCTTCTCAGCCTTGGAGAAGAGGCTCTCGCGGCGCTCACCAACGGCGAGCTGCACTGCGACATAACCATCTTTGTCGACGGTCTTCTTTTGGACAACGACGTTCGGGCTGGCTTCGAGGGCGGTGACGCCGATCGCTTCGCCGGAGTTGGTGAAGATCTGGGTCATTCCGAGCTTCTTGCACAGCAGTTCGATGGACATAATTGTGGTTCTCCTCGTCCGGATTGGAGCGCGGCTATTCGGCGCGCTCGTCGCGGGCGATGCTTTCCGGGTCGACTCCCCGCGCAACACAGCGCGGGTCCTCTTGCAGGAAGGGATGCGCGAAAGACTTCGCGCGGCATCATTTTTTGTCTCTAGTTTTTGCTTGCGATTCTTGGGGGCCTCGGGCTTTCGCCAGCCGCCGCAAGGACGCGGCACGCTAGCACGACGTTTAGGATTCAGCGAACCCGAACGAAATGCGACAATTATAGATATATATTGTTTCATATTAGTCGAACGATCCCCGCAGCCCCGAGCGGCAACAAAGAGAAACTAAAGAGCGGTTGCATAGTTCCCCTGCGCGAGGTCAAACTCCGCCTCCATTACACTTGCTGCCCGCCACTGCTCGGCCTTCATTCGGAATCCCTTGCCCACCTCCTCAGATCACATCGATGCCGGCGAGTCCCGCCACAGCGCCACGGCGCTTCGGCCCGTGCTCGTCTTGGCCTTGGACGGCGCGACATTCGACGTGATCGAGCCCATGGTCGCTGCTGGGGAACTTCCAAACCTCGCCGCTTGGATAGAGGAAGGCCAAGCCGCCCCGCTACCGAGCACGACCCCGCCTGTCACCTTCCCTGCTTGGTCGGCTTTCATGACCGGGCTCGAACCCGCGGATCACGGGATATTCGATTTCACCCAGAAGCACGCCTCCGATTACCGACTGAAATTCGTGAACTCGACGGACCGCCGAGCGGCCTCGATCTTCAAGCGAACGAGCGAGGCTGGGGGCCGGGTTCTCGTGTTGGGCATGCCCGCGACCCACCCGCCTGAACCCGTGAACGGCCTGCTCGTTTGCGGATTTGACGCGCCGGTCTCGACGGGAACCGACGAACGGAGCGCGAGTGATCCGCAGCTTTACCGCGCCATCGCAGACAAGGTCGGTCCCTGGATGCGGCCCGAATTGAACGAGTCCGCCCAGGCCGATGACTTCCATGAACGCGCGGTCTCGACCCTGCTTACGCGAGTCGACCGCAAGCGCGACTTCGCCCTCGAAGCCATGGAGCAGATGAAGGCGCGCAACGGCGCGATGCCCGCTCTAACCATGATTGTCTTCTCCGAAAGTGACACCGCGGGGCATCACTACTTTCGCGATCACGTTCGCACATCTCCTCGAAACGACCCTCAAGCCAGCGAGGCGCGCAAAAACGCACTTTCAGAGGTATACCGCCGACTCGACGACGCTTGCGGCGCACTCCGCTCCGCCGCGGGTCCGGGGGTCGCATGCGTCGTAGTTTCAGATCACGGCATGGGGACAGCCTCGGACAAGATCGTCCACCTCAACCGATTTTTGGCAGAACGTGGGTGGCTCGTGCGTCGAGACGGACTCGGGCGCTATGTCGACCGCATCGCTCGCGGGCTTCGCGATCTCGCCCTCGCCTGGCTGCCCGCCGGCTTCGCCCAAGCGATTTTTCGAAGGGCTCGTGCCGCCGCCGCTGAAATCGAAAGCCGCGCCCGCTTTGGTGGACTTGATTGGTCCCGCACCCTCGCCTTCTCCGAAGAAGCCAACACGAACCCGGGTATCTGGATCAATCTCGCCGGCCGGGAGCGTCATGGTTGTGTAGAGCCAGAAGACTATGAAAAGGTGCGCGACAGCGTCATCGAGGCCTTGCTCGATTGGCAGTTGCCCTCCGGCGACCCGGTCGTGGCACGTGCACTTCGCCGCGAAGAAATTCATGACGGCCCCTTCACCGACCGTGCGCCAGACATCGTGATTGAACTCGCCCTGGACGATGGCCACGGACTCTCTCTGGTGCCCACGCCCTGGTCCGAAGGGGGCCGACAAGGCCGAGGAATTCCGAGCATCCGCGTGCTTCAAGCCGAGGACTACGCCGGCGGGCGCGGGCGCGGCATGAACGGAACCCATCGCTCGAATGGAATCTGGATTGCGCAGGGCGACGGTCTTTCCGATGTGCCTCCGGAGCGATTGTCACGGGTCGCCCCTTGGCTGGCCGAGGCGATGGGCCTAGCTTGGAATCAGGCAGGCGGAGTGGATGGACCCGAAGATGGGCCCGAACCCCTCGCCTACGACGACGAAGAGGAAGCCATGGTGGCGGAGCGACTACGGGCGCTGGGGTACCTCGAATGACGCGCAGCCCCGAACCTGTCTTCGCCGATAGCCTTGGCGATTCGATTCCTCGACTCTCGCTTGTATTTCCGGCTTTCAACGAAGCGGAGAATCTTCCTGTCCTGCTCGAGAGCGCGACCAAGATCGGCGATCAGCTCGGCGTCTCCTTCGAGATCGTGATCGTCGACGATGGCTCCGGAGACGACTCGGCGACGATCCTCGACCATTGGCGCGCCCAGGACCCACGTATTCGCAGCGTCCATCACGCGACCAACCGCGGCTACGGCGCGGCGCTTCGCGCGGGGCTGCGAGAAGCAAGCGGCGAACTCGTCTTCTTCAGCGATGCCGATCTTCAATTCGAATTGAGCGAGATCGCCGCCCTGCTCGCCCACGCCGACGACGTCGATATCGTGGCCGGCTACCGCGCCCCGCGCCGGGATCCCTGGCCGCGCCGCGCAATCGCGATTGCCTGGGGCGCTCTCGTCGGACTCGTCTTCGATCTTTCGATTCGAGACATCGACTGCGCCTTCAAGGTCTTCCGTCGCGAGGTCATCGACGCGATTCCGATCGAATCCGTCGGAGCTTTCATTAATACAGAGATCTTGGTGCGCGCCCGCGCGGGTGGTTTCTCGATTCGACAGATTCCGGTGACCCATCGCCCGCGGCGATCCGGCCGGCAGACCGGAGCTCGCCCCAAAGTCATTCTCCATGCCCTCTTCGAATTGGGGCTCCTCTTCCGCGAACTCAAGAGTCGAGACGGCGGACAGGAAGAACGCGCGGGCCAGCGCAACCCGCAGCCGATAGCCTCGATCGCAAACACAGCCCCCGACTTCGAGGTCCGCGACTTGAAGCGGAGCGCTCGGCGTTAGCGAGCGGGCCTGAATGCGACTGCTCCTCGTCGGCGCCTTCCCTTATCCCCACCACCAAGGCTCCCAAGTCTATTTCCAGGAGCAAGCGATCGCGCTTCGCGCAGCAGGGGCAGACGTAGAGCTCCTGACGTACGCGAGCCAAGGTCCGGTGGGGGAAGACCTGGATCGTTGGCGCGCCCTCGACGGCTTCCTGCATCACAAGGCCCCTGCCTGGACTGCGCCAAGTGGACTGCGCTCGGGACCGAGCCTTGGAAAACCTTTGGCGGATCTTGGACTCGCTTATGCGGTAAATGCTGCAATTGCGTCATCTATTGCATTAAACGCGTCATATGATTGCGTCATGACGCACAATATAGAGGCTTCCCTCGTTTCGGCTTTGTGCCGTATGACGCGCTCCTCAGCAGGACCTCCAGTTGTGTATTGCATTCACACTATGATGGAGAATGAGCTCTCATCTTATTCCAAATGGTTGAAAAAAAAGGGTATTACCACATTTCGTCCTTTTTCAGATCGCATGTCGAGTCGCGTAAAGCGGGTCGTTGATAATCTCGGCGGCCGACTCGACCGATTCGCAGCTCGGTCCTCTGATGGCTGGATCGCTTTGACGCACTCGTCTGAGCGCGTCATGAAGTCAGCGTCATTCTCTCCTGGAGAATTGATCGCCCCCCCGATCCCTGATCTGCGTCATCGCCTTTTCCCCATTGATGCCGAAGACACCTGCCTGCGTCACAAACTCGTTCCCGACAAATACATTCTCTACTCGGGAAACTTGGATGCCTACCAGGAGATCGACCAACTAAAGGCTGCAGCGCAGGCGCTCGAGCACGGGCGCACCGAACCGGTGCAGCTCCCAATCGTGATCGCCAGCCACGACCCTGACGTCCTCGCCCTAAAAAACCACGCCGCTGGGCTCGAAGTGAGGCACGTAGAAACCGACCATGAAATGCAGGGACTAATCTCGCTGGCGAGAGCGACGATTACCATGCGCCGGGCGGAAGGCGGCTTCCCTATCAAACTCGCGAATAGCCTCGCTTGGGGCACGGCCCCGATCGTGTTTCATGGACGCGAATGGGGCCTTAGCCATCACCAAGATGCGTGGGTCGCTGATCCGGAACGGCCTGAAGAGAGCCTGGCAGAAGCGATCACCTGCCTTTCACTGGACGCGAGTCTCGCTCGACAGCTCGGAATCGGGGCCCGACGGCGGTTCGAGAAAGCTCACGCGCCGCCGGTAGTAGCGGCACGGACGCTCGCACTGATCGAAGAGGTCCGGCTTCGATGGGCAGAGGGTTAGAAAACGATGCGGTGGGGGCAAACATCAATGTGAAGTACTCCACATAGGGGCCGATTCTCGATTTCACACGATCCGCACCCCGCATTTCGTGGGCTTGGCAGCCCGTCCGGCCTACACTGCGGCCCGCTCGGTCCCCCTCCTGAAGGGAAACCGGGCTTTCGGCGTTCCTCTTGAGCCCCCTGGGGGCCTAGTGCAGAGCCGATCCGTTCAACATTCATCCACGGCGGCCGCATGGGCGCTCGGAATCGAAGGAAATCGGCGAGCATGAGTGCCGAAGCGAAAACAGGATCGGGCCACTCCAAATCGGCTGAAGCGATTGAACCAAATTCGCCCAGCAAGCGAAGGCGGACGCCTAAGCGTGGCGACACTCCTTTCGATCGCTTCGTGCGCGAACAAGGCGTTCCACATTTGCGTCGCCTCACCGGGCTTCGCGGTGCAGCCAATCGTTTCGCTGCCAGCCACCTAATCCGCGCCGCGGAGGGTGCACCCGTCCTCTATATCACGCCCCACTCACGAGCGGCGGACGCGGCGATGATTGCGCTTCGCGGCCTCCTTGGAGAGAGAGAGGAAGAGTCACGAATCCGGGCGTATCCGCGCCACGACACCCTTCCCTTCGATCGCTTCTCGCCCCAACCCTTCCTTGTTAGTCAGCGGATGGAAGTGCTTCATCGCCTCGACCAAGCGGCCCTCGGCGATGCGGTCGATCCGCCCCCAATCGTTGTCGCTTCGCGATCTGCCCTCTCACTTCGTGTCCCTTCCCGCGCACTTCTCCGCGGCACCACCGAGCGAATCTCAGTCGGCCAGGAAATCGATCGCGACGTCTTGATCGCCCGCCTCGTCGGTCTCGGCTACCAACGCATGGCGCTTGTCGAAGAACCTGGGGAAGTTGCGGTACGCGGCGACATCCTCGACGTCTTCCCGCCACAGCTCACGAGCCCCATTCGGCTTGAGCTCTGGGGCGATGAAGTTGATTCGATTCGCACCTTCGATCCGGCCAGCCAGCGCTCCCAGAACAAATGCGCGAGCGCGCTCCTCCCCCCACCCCGCGAGCTGCTCTTCGATCGCGATCACATAGTTTCTCGCTCCGAGGCGATTCGCACCGCCGCACTCGACCAGAAAATCGCCGAGACCGAAGTCGATGAGTTGATCGATGGACTCCTGCGCAGCCACGTGCCACCAGGCGCAGAAGCCCTCGCCCCTCTAATCCAGCCTGATCTCGAAACCCTCTTCGACTATCTACCGGATAATGCGGTCGTGTTAGTCGAGGAGCCCGAGGAGGCTTTCGCCCGACACGAACAAATCCACGGTGAAATTCAGTCCAATTACGATGCCGCCTTGGGCGAACGGCTGACAGTACCGCTTGGAGATCTCGTCCTCGATCCCGAGGAAGTGACCGCGGCGCTTGAGACCGTCCAACCCACTTCCCTTGAGCGACTCGATATTCTCGATGCAGCAGGAGAGGAAGGACGCCACTGCGTCGGGACCGAGACTCAAGAAGAACTCCGTCGCGAACTCACGACAACACGCAGCCATGAGCGTGCCCTCTCCCCGTTAGTCGATCGCTGTAACGCCTGGCTAGAAGACAAGTGGCGTGTGGTCATCGCCTGCGCCTCGCTCTCATCTGCTGAACGACTAAAGACACTGCTCGAAGAATACGAACTCGAAGGCCAGGTTGTGACGGAGCCTCGACCGGTATGGCATTGGTCGCTCCCGGGCCGGCTCGAGCTGCGCGTGATCGAAATTTCCGAGGGCTTCATCTGGGAAGACCAGGCCCTCACTGTCATCACCGACGAAGAGATTTTCGGCGTGAGGCAGAAGCGGCGTACCCGAACCGGATGGCGTGAAGGCCAAGCTCTCGAAGGCATCGCTGCCCTCGCTCCCGGCGACTTCCTCGTTCATCACGACCACGGTATAGGCATCTACCGAGGCCTGATGGAACTCGCCGCCGGCGGCACGTCCAGCGAACTCCTCGCAATCGAATACCTCGGCGGCGACAAGCTCTTCCTTCCAGTCGACCGGCTATCCCGCGTACAGCGCTACGGCGCATCTGACGGTGTTAAGCCGCGTATCGACAAACTCGGCGGCGAGACCTGGGAGAAGGTCCGCGGAAAGGTTAAAGCCAGCCTGCGTAATATGGCTGGCGAATTGCTTTCGCTCCACGCGGCCCGTGAGCTTGCTCCTGGCTTTGCTTTCGCAGGGCGCGATAGCGCGCTTGAGGAGTTCGAAGCCTGCTTCGAATTCGAAGAGACTGCGGATCAGATGGCCGCAATCGACGATGTCATCGGCGACATGCAGCAAGCAAAGCCCATGGATCGCTTGGTTTGTGGCGACGTGGGATATGGAAAAACGGAAGTCGCCATTCGTGCGGCATTCCGCGCGGCACAGGATGGCAAACAAGTGGTCGTGCTCACGCCAACGACGGTATTATGCCAGCAGCATTTCGAGAATTTCCAGAAGCGCTACGAGGATCATCCGATCCGGGTCGACATGCTCTCACGGTTCTGCACGCCCAAGGAAGCCAAGGCAACCCTCGAAGGGCTCGCAGACGGCCAAGTTGATGTCGTCATCGCGACCCACCGTATCTTGGCAAAGAACGTTCAGTTCAAAGACCTAGGTCTTTTGGTCGTCGACGAAGAGCAGCGCTTCGGCGTCTCCCACAAGGAGCGCGTCAAGAAGCTCAAGAAGACCGTCGATGTACTCACGCTTACGGCCACACCGATCCCGCGAACCTTACAGATGGCGTTCACCGGCATCCGTGATCTCTCCGTCATCGAAACCCCGCCCGTCGATCGTCTCGCGATCCGGACCCAGGTCTGCAAATTCGACGAGGGGTTGATTCGCGAAGCGGTCCTGCGCGAGATCCGCCGTGGTGGCCAATGCTTCTTCCTACACAACCGGGTACAGACGATCGAAGCTATGCATGAGATGCTTTCGCGGGTCGTGCCCGAAGTCAGAATCATGATCGCGCACGGCCAGATGAAAGAGCGACAGCTCGAAGACCGTATCCATGCGTTTATGCGCAAGGAAGCCGACGTGTTGCTGTGCACCACGATCATCGAGAGCGGCATTGACATGCCGAGCGTGAATACGATTCTGATCAACCGCGCGGATGCTCTAGGCCTAGCCCAGCTTTATCAGATCCGAGGACGCGTCGGCCGGAGCAAGCGCCGCGCGTACGCCTACCTCATGGTCCCGACGCAAGTCGGCTCGCTTTCCGGGGACGCACAAAAGCGCCTGGAGGCCATCCAAGATCTCAGTGAACTCGGTGCGGGTTTCCGGCTTGCAAACCTTGATCTTGAAATTCGTGGCGCAGGTGATCTCCTGGGATCCGAGCAATCGGGCAACCTGCGCTCCGTCGGCTACGAGACCTATATGGAAATGCTCGAAGAGACCGTCGACGAGCTCCGTGGCACGGCCCATGAAGAGTGGCTCGACCCCGAGATCAAACTCCCTGTCGTGGGCCGCTTGCCCGAGAACTATGTCGGCGACGTAAGTCAACGGCTCGTTCTGTATAAGCGCCTATCGAGCGCCAGGGACGAAAATGAAGTCGCACTCATCCGGGACGAGTTGCTCGACCGATTTGGTCGCTTGCCTGCAGAAGCTGAGAACTTGCTCGAAGTGATTCGGATCAAGATTCTTGCTCGAAGGCTCGGCGTTATGCGAATCGAAACCCAGCGCGGCGAGCTCGTCTTGCAAATCGCCTCACAAAGCAAGATCGATCCCGATCGCCTTATCCAACTCTTGACCCACGCCCGCTCGGGTCTGCGAGTCACTCCTGACCAAAAGCTGATCGCAAAGGCGCCGGGGCCCGAAGGGGGGCCACCGGCGCTATTCGAGGCGACGCGTACTCTCCTCGGCCAACTCTCGGCTAACTAAAGCCTAACGTCTCGGCGGGCGACGCCTGCGCGAGAATATCTCTGAAGGTCAGGGGAATCGAAGTTGATGAGCACATGTCCACGCAGGCCTATTGCACTAGCGCCTAGTGCTCACGCATCGGATAGCCCCCTGCATAGGCTCAGTCGTTGTTCTTCACAGAAAACTAACATCTGACGCGATTAGCCCTGTAGTCGGTCGCAACGTTCCCGCTCGGGTCATCCGGCTCGACGAGCGCCCTTCCCTAACCTTTGCCCCATATCGGAACGGAGTCGAAGTGCCCTCCCCCACCGCTGGACCAAATTCTCAAACGAGAGATTCTAGGAGCGCTCAACTCGCGGCGATCGCGGGGTGCATCCGCGCGAGAGTTTCGGCCAGGGCATCCCGTGCCGCGCGATTTGAGTCTTCGAGCCACCACAAAATCGTGCCGACCTCCATCGCCGAGTAGGCACGCGCCGCCAGTTCGACATCCAGCGACGCATCGAGTCGACCCACGGATTTCAATCGGTCGAGCGCCTCGGCGGTCGGTCGGCTCGACTCCGTGACAACAGGACCATGCGCCGCTGCGCCTGCACGCTCGCGACCAAATGTCACGCGATACGCCTCGGCGTGATCCGACGCGAAATCAATTGCGGCCCCAACAGAGGCTCGGACCTGGTCAACTGGGCGGACACCGGCGCCACGCAGTGCCTCGACTCGAGCCGCCCGTAGTCCCGAGACCGTCCGGATCTGGATTTCGCGGAGGAGGGCGTGCTTGTCGGGGAAGTGGGTGTAGAAGGTTCCGATCCCGAGACCGGCCCGCCGTGCGATGGCATTGCTGTTTACGCGCTCGGTTCCTCGGCGTGCGAAGAGATTGAGCGCTGCGGAAAGCAGTCGGTCTCTAGCGTTTTCGATTGGCGGTCGTGGCATCCAGAAAATCTATCTGATTTATATATCGATTTCATTTCTTCAATAACAATTCGAGTTGGAACTAGAAACTCATCCCGCTATCTATTTCGATAGATATATCATTTAAACCTCGTAAACCTGACACGACTTAGGTGGAAAAATTGCATGAAAATGCAAAGATTCTGCTGGTGATCTACCGATCAGCTCAGAAGGGAATTTTCGATTCGACTGAAAG
>DGPZ01000174.1 GCA_002390675.1 Deltaproteobacteria bacterium UBA4427 | reverse complement strand
CAATCGGTCGGCGGCGTCTATTCAAGGCTTCCTAGTCGAGTGGAGTCGAATGAAGATTCCTCGCATTATCACCTGGTATTTCCGTCTTTGCTGGAGCCAATTCCGGGTGAGCCGCGCCTTCTCACCCCACCCTCGCACTAGGCCTGCTCATTCGCAGCGTCCAACTTTACTCCCCGCTCAGGCAGCCATGAGCCTACGACGGCAATCGCAACATTGAGCATGCAACCGACGACACCCACATGCACTCCGTAGAGCCGCGCGTGGTCGGAGAAGGTCAGCGTGACGGAGAAGGCCGTACCGATCAAAATCCCTAGCAAGACGGGGCCGGTGCGAAGTTTTGACCAATGCAAAGCGACCAAGAACGCTGGTACGCACTGGATCAGCAATTCCATTTTCAACTCGATCAGACGCCAAAGCGTAAGATCCCGGGCCAAAGCCACAGGAATCGTCGCGAGTAGAATCGCCGCCGCGAGTCGTTTGCCGAGGAGCGTGTCGGATTCAGAGGTCCCGTCGCGGCCAAGCAGATCCCTCGACAAGAGTGAGCCGAGCGAGAGCAAACAAGAATCGGCGGTCGACATAATGGCCGAAAGTGCACCGAGGAATACGATCAGCGCGGCCGCGGTAGCAAGCCCACCGGCCGATCCCCAATCCGCGAGCAACATGGGAACCACGCCATCGGTATCCACTGCGTCGGTGATATCGAAGCGCGCGATCGAAGCGATTCCGATCAGCGTAACGACAAGCGTCGTAGCTAGGGGCATGAAGGTCATCCCCGCGAAGGAGCGCCGGAGAGCCTGACCGCTCTGCGCCGCGAAGATGCGCTGGATCGCCTGTGGATAGAGCACGCTCGCAAGTCCCATGAGCGCGATCGTGCTGAACCAATTCACGTTCACCGTGTGGCTCGGCACGGCCACCTTTTCGGGTGCCTTAGCCGTGACGGCGCGCGTAATTTCTTCGAGGCCCCCCGCCTCCGAGAGCAGCCACGTCAGCAGCGCCGCGAGCCCAACTAGCATTGCGATACCCTGAGCCGCGTCCGTCCATGCAACCGCTCGCATGCCACCGCGGGTTTCATAAAAAAGAATCACGAGCGCGAGGCCAACGACGCCCAGCTCGAAGGGGATCCGGCCACCCGTCACGATTTCGGTGACGTCGCCCATGGCTTTCAGTTGAGCCAACAAAAAATTCGCGAGCGCGAGGCTCATCAGCACGGCTACCGCGATTCGCAAATAGCGTGCGTACTCGCCGCCGAATCGAATCCGAATATAATCTCCCGGTGTCACGAACTTGTAGTGCACCGCAATCGGACGGAGCTTGGGGACAATCACGTGAAACATCACGATGATGACCATCATAAAGCCCGTGGCCATGATAAAGCTGTAACCGTCACGGTAGGCGCGCCCGGGGTAGCCGAGGAGCGAGTTCCCGCTGTACGCCGTCGCATAAAGCGTCATGAAGAGCACGAAGGTCCCGAGCGATCGCCCCGCAAGGAAGTGATCCGTCGGGGAGTGGTCTTCTTTGGCGCGACGTGCAATCTCGGAGACACCCACCAGTGCGGCCAAGTAGGCAACCAAAGCCACTACACCCCAAATTCCGAAATCCATTAGTTCGCCTCCGAGTCGCGCGGTGCTGGCGACGAGGCTTCGTCAAGATGGTCAGGAACGTCGGTATTCAACCATGCCACGCTATTGAGAATAGCAACGGCCACATAACACCCTACAGAAATCGCGACCCAATCGGGCAACCCAAATAACAAGGCAGGCGCTGCCCCCGCCTCCCGGTACCAGGGCACCGAAGCCACGTATAATAGGGCGATGCCCATCAAGCATCCGCGGCGGAGCCACGGGGATCGACCGGTCGATAGCGAATTCAAAACTCTTCCTCCTGGCCGCTTTCGCCGCCGTCGAGCGCGAAGAGCGCCCCCTGTTCAGCGCGGGCGATAGCGGGTTCGGGTTCCATGCAACGAGCGTCGTCATGACGTGGATCATTCACGTAACGCGTGACGGCTTCGCGGGTCAGCGTTCCGGCGGGCGCAGGCTTCATCAGCGGCCCGAGTTCTTCAGCTGACACGGCGATATCGAGCCACGTCGCTGCAGCACCAGGCGTAAGCACAACTGGCATTCTGTGATGCACCTCGGACAAGTCCGCATTGGCTTCGGTTGTGAGCACCGTACACGACTCGATCACCTCGCCGCCCTCGCCACGCCACTCCTCGAAGAGCCCCGCGAAGGTCAGCATGGGTTCGTGTGCCGACTGAAAGAAGAAGGGCCGATGGCCCTTGTTGCGCGGAGTCCATTCATAGAAGCCATCCGCCACAACAAGACATCGGCGTCGCTTGAAGGCCGCGCGAAAAGAAGGCTTCTCGGCGACGGTTTCCGAGCGTGCATTGAACATGCGCTGGCCCATCGCTGGATCCTTCGCCCATTTGGGGATCAGTCCCCATTGTTTCCAAGCGAATTCGGCCAGGTCGCCCGAGCCGGCGGGTGCTGGAACGACTGTCAGCACGTGCTGTGACGGCGTGATATTGAAGCGAGCCTTAGGCGCGTCGCCATTCGATTCTGCTACTGCATCGGCTGCCATCAGCTCTGCCATCGCCGCCGCAAAATACTCGGCGATTTCAGAGCCCGAGCGGGTCAATGTCATTCGGCCGCACACGCTTTGACGTTCTCCGACTGCGAATTTCGCCGAATGAGTCGGCGATCCGGTTATGCGATCCACCCGGGGATCGCGCTTGCTAGAGTAGCGGCTTCAGGGGGGCTGACTTGGAAGCGCAACAGGATCCGACCAGATTACAGACCGACGAGCGGGCATCGTCGCTCGCGTCATTTTTGCCGCGAGGACTCCTCGGCGGAACACTAATGGGGCTCGCTAATCTGGTGCCCGGGATTAGCGGCGGCACGATGCTGCTCGCCGCGGGTGTTTATCCAGCGTTTATCGATGCAATCGCAGAGGTCACCCGCCTTCGCCTCAAGAGACGCCCGCTCTTTGTCTTAGCCACGATCGGGGGGGCTGCGGTGCTCGCGATTGGGCTGCTCGCCGGTCCGACGCGAGACCTCGTCGTCGAACAGCGCCCGCTGATGTACAGCTTCTTCATTGGACTCACGCTGGGCGGACTTCCCCTGGTCTGGCGTTTGGCGCGTCCCGCAACCCCGGGTGTTTTCGTGGGTGCTGCGGTTGCCTTCGCACTCATGGTCGTGATGGCCGTCGAAGCGGGCGGCGGCGGAAGCGGAGGCACAAGCACGCCTCTTCTCATCCTTTCGGGACTCGCAGGAGCCTCAGCTATGATCCTGCCGGGTATTTCCGGTGGGTATCTGCTGCTCCTTCTTGGACAATACGAAACCATCCTAACAGCAATCGACAATCTAAAAGAAGGCCTAATCGGAGAGGCCGGCTTTGACGTGGCTCGCGTGATGATGTCTCTCGAAGTCGTCATTCCCGTCGGGATCGGTGTTGTCTTAGGCATTGTCTTCGTGAGTAACGGCCTGCGCTGGCTACTTGGCAGCTTTGAGAAACCCACATTAGGCGCACTACTCGGGTTGCTCCTCGGCGCGGTGATAGGCCTCTACCCGTTCCAAGAAGCCGTGCCTCCGGAATTCGGATTCACCGACCATGGTCGCATCGTGCCCGAGAGTGAATTGGCGAATGTCCCTCGCGAAGACTGGCCGCTCGAAGGCTATTCTCCCACGACTCGGGAAGTAGGCACCGCCGGAGCGGCTCTGGCCGGTGGCTTGCTCCTCACACTAGCTGTCGCTCGTGTGGGGCGAGAAGAGGGCTGACCGGAGCATTTCGGCGCGAGTCTCGGATTCGCTGCACGCACGGAACACTTGTTCCGAAGAAACAGAAAGTTTCTACCCACCCGCCCAATCACCAGAGCCAGGCCCCCCAATATCGGGTCGGCAACGGGGACGCAGATGTCACGCTAGGCCGCTGAATCAAGGGGCTCCGGACGGACCAACGGCGCGGCGTTGAATATCGGTGCTTCGTTTGCGCACGATTCTTGCTCTCTAGCCATGAACGCTCGCCGCGACTCCCGTGGCGGAAAGCCAGGCACTCAGATTCCGCTAAAGCTGGGATTTCCTTGGCGAGTGACATTCGAGGAGAAACGCGTGCAGGACCAGCCCATGCCGACGCTCTGTTTCATGCTCGGCCTCTTGCTCGCGTTCTATCTTCTTACGCCTTTTCTCGAGCTCGCCGTTCGCTGACGACCTGCTCCACCCGGTCCGGAGCCACGAGGTCCCTTCGGCCCACTCGGTGCATTGGCCCCCGTAGACCGCTTAGGCCCGCGCGACGGGGAGGAACTCCCTGACGACGATGGCCTTCGGCTGACGGGCTTCTTAGGGGCGCGAGAAGGAGCGCGAGAGGCCGAGGGAGAAGAAACGCGAGAGGAAGCGCGAGAGGCCGAAGGAGAAGAGGAGCGAGAGGAAGCGTTAGAAGACGAACTCGGCCGTCCGCTAGATTTCTTACGCGCGGTCTTCTTGCGCGCTCCCTTCTTAGGCGCCGAGCGACCCGTCCCGTCTCGGCTCGCTCCGGCCTTACGACCTCGAATCGCGAGTTTGGATGATTTACTGGCTCCAGGTCGACTGGAAGATTCAGAAGGGCCCCTGCCTCGACGCGAAGCATTTGGCCTCGGAGGTGCCGCCACATCACGTTTTCCAGCAGGCACGGACTTCGTTGCTGCAGCGAGCGGAGCCTCCCCCGCCCGCAGTCTTCGCACATGCTCAAGTAAAGCTTGCCGCTCGTCGGAACGAAGCGCCCGGGCTTCACCTACCGCCAAACGTCCAAGACGAAGCGGCCCCATCCGAACACGGACAAGCCGCCTAACCGGAAATCCAAGCACGAGGAGGCTGCGCCGAATCTGCCTCTTCTTGCCTTCAACAAGCGTGAGTGACAGCGACGAAGTTCCGGACTCGGGGTCGTGACGCACATCCTCAACACGCACTGAGGCAGTCCGGCCCTCTTCGAGGGTGACGCCGCGCTCGAGTGACTTGATCCCCTTCGCATCAAGGAGGCCCTTTACGTTGACCCGGTACTCACGTTCATTACCGTGCGAGGGATGGAGGAGTGCGTGGGCAACATCTCCATCGTTCGTCATCAGCAAAAGGCCAGAAGTCTCTTTATCCAGACGACCGACCGGAAAGAGTCTTCCCGCATTCGCCGGCACGAGGCTCACGACGGTACGGCGCCCTCCATCATCGCGCATCGTCGTCACAACGCCGCGGGGCTTAT
This sequence comes from Deltaproteobacteria bacterium UBA4427, assembly GCA_002390675.1. Lineage (GTDB taxonomy): Bacteria > Myxococcota_A > UBA9160 > UBA9160 > UBA4427 > UBA4427. The sequence continues at coordinate 51,069 of DGPZ01000174.1, read as the reverse complement.
TCACGATCCAATAGGCGGGCCGTTGATTAGCGATCCGCTCGCCGTCAAAGCGAATATCATCCACGGTCGGATCGGCCTTTTCGCCTAACGTGGCAGTGCGACCGTTCACGGTCACACGCTCTTCCGTCACATATTGTTCTACGTCGCGGCGGGAACCAAAGCCCGCGGACGCCAACAGTTTCTGGAGTCGGATGGAACGATCGAAGCCTGGGATTGCCGCAGCCGGGGCTGAATCAAGCGAAGCGGCGGATACGCCGGCCTTTTTCCTTGCCGCAGCTTTTGCGCGCGCACTTGGTGCTGGCGCACGTGCCTTCTTGGGCTTGCGCGTATGTCGAGGAGATTTGTCACCTGCCATTATGCTTAGCCGACGGAGGTCGGTTCCTCTTTCTCATCCGAAGCAGCGATCTGCTCCTCGAGGTCCGCGTCGTTGGTCGCCGCGTCTTCGGTTTCGTTAGTGGAGGTGTTATCGCCTGCTGGAGCGACGCGGTCTTCAAGAACCTCATCACCCACGGCCTCTTCGTCGAGTAGCTCTTCTGACTCGGCCTCGATGGCAGCTGCGCCCTCTTCTGCGACTTCCGTCGCTGCCTCAACTGCTGCATCGGCCGCATCAAGCATGCCCGAGATGGGAGCGACCTCGGAGCCTTCCGAACCCTCGGGACCCACGTCCGAACCTTCGCCCGCCTTGTCGAGGAGGCCTTGCTCCCGAGCCAGTTCGTCGATCTCGCGAAGCGTCGGCAAATCCTTCAGCCTTTCAAGGCCGAAGACTTCGAGGAAGCGTCGGGTGGTGCCGTAGAGCATCGGCCGACCGGGAACCTCACGCTGCCCTGCAATTCGAATCAGATGCCGCTCAAGAAGACTCTTTACCGTCGCACCGGCATCGACGCCGCGCACGTCCTCCACCTCTGCTCTGGTGACAGGCTGTCGATAGGCGATGATCGAGAGGGTTTCGAGCGCCGCAGGAGACAGGCGCATGGCCCGTTCCTTCTGCAGCTTCTGGAGATAGCCAGAGAATTCCGCGCGCGTCCGGATTTGAAAGCCGCCAGCGACTTCCCAGATTTCGAAGGAGCGGTCTTGCTCGCTGTACTCCGTGTTCAGTTCGTTGATGAGGTCCTTGGTCTGACCCTCGTTGCAATAGGGAATGATCTCCGCGATTTTGGCTGCGGAAAGCGGCTCGGCGGAGGAGAGAATCAGCGCTTCGACGATGCGGCGCTTTTCGCTGGCTTCCATTCGACTCATGACGGGCTCGGCTCCTTTGGCGTGTCATGGATGGATAAAGATCCGGGGCGGCTCGGGGGTGCTGGTGGTAAACGATCGGTGCTCCGGGAGAAGTTGTTCATCAAAGGCGCGTTACATCGTATCCGTGATGCGCTCACGCCATTCGGGATCATCCGTATCGAGCATCGCCCGACGAACGCGAATCGCGCCTTCCGGGGTTCCTCGTTCCGAGATTCCTTGGTAAATCCGCAACGCCGAGAGCCGCGCGAGTTCCAGAACCGCCAAGAAAGTCGCGACTAGCGCGCCGCGGCTCGGCGGGCCCTCTTCCTCACCCGGCATCTCGAAGATTCGGAAGAATTCGACGGTCTCGTTCTCTTCTAGAAGATCCATCACAACAAGCATCCGATCTCGAACGGTCACCTGCTCCGTTTCGATTTCGTGCCGGAAGGTCCCTTCCTTCGCGGTATCGAGCACATCCTTGAATGCTGCGACGAGGTCAAACAGCCCGACCTCGAGTTCACGCTCCGCGTCTGGTGTCTTCTCAGGCCCAGGGCCGATGACGCTCCAAACATCCCGACCTAGCAAGCGTCGGGTAGAGAGCGTCTCTGCGGCTTCTTTGAATCGCTGGTACTCGAGTAGTCGCTGAACGAGATCAGTGCGCGGATCGATGACTTCGTCGTCGTCGCCCTTTTCGTCCGGCAGGAGCATGCGACTCTTGATCAGAGCGAGCGTCGCCGCCATCACCAGATACTCAGCCGCGACGTCGAGATTTAACTCGTCCATCAACTCAATCGTCGCAAGGTATTGCTCGGCGATCCGTTGAATGGGGATATCTGTAATGTCGACTTCGTTCTGCCGAATCAGATGCAGCAGTAGGTCGAGGGGGCCTTCGAAGGCGGCAAGCTTGACCGAGTAGCCATCAAGACCATCGGTGCGCTCGTCCGGCTCGGCCCCGAGTGACTCGAGGGCGGTGCCTTCCGCTTCGAACGTCATATCCGTTGCGCTCATTCGATCGAATCCGTCCTGGGTGCCTGGGGGGAGTCAGGACTCTAGAGAGGTCTTAGCATCGATGAGGAGTTTCATTCATGCATGTGGGCGTCGGGCAGAGCCCACGAACGCGTCACAACTCTATTCTGTCGCCAAACCCAAGTAAATCGGATCTGACTGATCACACGTATCTCGGATAGCACTTCAGAGACCGCATCCTGCGTGGGCGCCAGAAAGACAGCTACATCCGTCTGTGTCTACTAGCCGCGGCATTCTGCAGTCAATAAGGTCATTCCGAGGAGTGCGATTTTCCCCCATCGACGACGGTCGGAGTATCCGCGATCGCGTCCCGGGGAGCAACTTTCCTACGGGATTTCCGGGGCTTGGGCGAAGAACTTCGGCGACTGGAGCGCAGCGCCATTTCGGCGGCAAGGGCAAGAGCTTCCTCGCGATTCGCCACGTCTCCCTCCAGGAATCCAGCACGAATCCGCTCGAGTGCTTTGCCGATTTCCGGCCCTTGCAGGCCCACTTCTAGCAAGTCGGCTCCGTTCACAGGGGCTCGGCGACGGCGATCCTCCGCCCCCCAACGAAGCATTCGGCGTCGGACGGGCACGTCTGCAAGCGCATAGAGCGCCTGAATTGACTCTTCGGTGTGACTACCGAGCGTGGCATCCACGGCTCCGCGACCGCGCGCCTTGGTGAGGCTCTTGATCGTTCGGTCTGCATTGCGGCCAAAGCCAACAATACGAGCCGCCTGATCTCCGCGGACAGAGAACCGCTCGAGGGTTCTGCGACGCAGCGCCGCCGGCAGCGGTGCCAACCAAATCGACAACGCAGCCACCCAAGCTTGCCAACGGGGTGCCGCCCATTCGGGCTCGGCCATCGCCTTCGCTAGTCGCCTCAGCGGAACACCCCGGTCCCGCGCGAGGGACAATCCCGGTTCGAGCGCCGAAAGGACGTGCCATTCCGACAAGGACTTCAGAATTTTACCTGCGTGAGTGCCCTGATGCGCCTCATTCACGGTCAGCTGAAATTCACGCCTAAAGCGCTCACCGCTCACGGCCCCGAAGGCACCGTCTCTAAGCGCGCTTCGGAGCGCTGCCCTTGAGCTGCGATCGAGTTTAAGTCCCAGCCGTGCGCCGAACCGCGCCGCACGCCAGGCCCGTGTCGGATCATCGTGAAAGCTGCGTGAATGCAAAACTCTAAGCCGCTTCGCGGCCAGATCCTCGAGCCCACCCACCAAATCCACGATTGGCACCACCCGCGTGGGATCCGCGCCATCCAAGGGACAGTGCAGCGCATTAATCGAGAAGTCCCGACGATGCGCGTCCTGCTCAAGCGTTCCGGAAACAACGTCGGGCAGCGCCCCGGGATGCGCGTAGGTCTCGTGGCGCAGGGTGGCTAGATCGAGGCTGGCTTCCGCGTTCTCAACTCTGACCGTCCCGAACCTATCGTGTGCCACCACGGAGATTTCGCCCTCGGCAGAACGCTCGATGAGTCCAGCTGCCAGTCCCGACGCCGCCCCCTCAACGAGTAGATCGACGTCGACGAGGGAACGCTCGAGCAACAGATCTCTAACCGGTCCACCGACGATGTGAATGCGAACACCGAGCGAGCTCGCGGTCTCTGCGATACGAACAAGCAGATCTCCCGTCGCCTCCGGGAGGACGCCACATATTTCGTCGAGGGAGAAACCAGTCTTCACCGTTTGCGCCCCGAACCCCGCGGATGCCGCGTCTCCACTGTCTCCCGAAGGCGCGCTCGGCTCACGTGGGTATAAATCTCCGTCGACGAAAGATCGGCGTGGCCTAACATTGACTGGATCGCGCGCAGATCGGCACCACCTTCAAGAAGATCGGTTGCAAATCCGTGGCGTAACACATGAGGCGAAACCCGATCAGCAGGAAGCCCGGCCTTGCGCGCATGTCCACGAAGGCGCCCAAAGAAATTTTGTCGAGTCATCGCGGTTCCGCGCCGCGTGAGAAATGTTGAGTGATCCTTATCCGGTCGTTCGCCTAATAATATGGGACGCGCATCTTTCAGGTAGACATCGATGGCCCGACCCGCGACATCACCCATAGGGACGACACGCTCCTTGCGCCCCTTACCGATCACTCGAAGCAACTGACCACGATGATCAATCGCATTCAAGGGGAGACCAACGAGTTCGCTCACGCGAAGGCCCGCGCCGTACAGCACTTCGAGCATCGCGACGTCTCGTACGCCCAAAGGATCGTCGCTTCGAGCCGCCTCAATGAGCGATGCGGTCTCTTCCGCTTTGAGGATAGAGGGAAGCTTGCGCAATTGTTTAGGTGCCTGCAGAGCGTCGATCGGGTCGGCGCCAACCAGTCCAAGGTGTTCGGCATAACGAAGGAACCGCCGCACCGACACGAGGACACGGGCCCGTGAACTCGCTGCCATCGATCGGTCGTTGAGATAGCTCGCGAGCGCGCTCAAGTCGTGACGTGAAATACGCCCGACAGCCAGAACCCCACGTTCTAATAGATGAGCGCGCAGGTGTCGGAGGTCGCCGGAGTAGGCTTCTATTGTCCGCGGGGACAGTCCCTCTTCCACCGCGAGCCGCGTAAGAAACGCGTCGCAGAGCCCTTCGAGCGGCGTCGCGCTCGCCGACTCAACCACGCCCGGCTCCTTCGAGCCCCACTGTCACAGATTCCAGAAGCGCGTCACGCAGCCTCTCCAAAGACGCTGGGTCCTTAATTTTTTTTGCGTTCCCATCCTTAAGGTAGAACGCGTCGGTGACCTGATCCTTGATCGTCGCGGCTTTCGAGATGTAGATCTCGAAGCCCTGTTCCCCGATCGTGCGGGTAACGTCATAGAGCAAACCTAGGCGGTCGTCCGCGATCACATCGACGACGGTATAGAACTCGGACTCCGTGTTAGAGATAATTACGCGGGGCTCTTTGCGTGAAGGCAGTCGCGTCACTCCGACCGGACGACGTCGGCGCCGAACCAGATCGCCCACCTCGACCGCCGACAAAAGCACGGACTCGAGATGTTCCTCGACTTCCCTCCAGACCATGTCGCGCTCGTCCGGCCCGCCCCTCGGAGTATGTGTCCGGTAGATCTCAAGAGCGAGCCCACCACGAGTCGTGTAGACGTGGGAGCCAAGAATATTCAGACCACAAGCCGTCATCACACCCGCGACTTGACTGTAGAGCCCGTGCACATCTTCCGCGCACACGATGAACTCGCTAAAGCCACCCTTCATAGCGCGGTGGGATGTGACGACGCGCTTATCTCCGCCAAAGCGCAGCACCAACTGTGCATGCCGCGCAATCTGCCGCGGCGTATGAGACAAGAAATATCGGCGCGGAAGCTGATCAAAGAGGGAGTCAATCTTAGTTTCCCCCACGCCCAGACGACCCAATTCCTCCCGCGCCCCGTCGCGCCGCCGCTCGACCCGGGCCTCAAGAAGCGCAACAGCCTGATCCGGACGTTCGGCTCCAGTCTCCAGCATCTCAGCCGTGCGCTCATAAAGCTCACGCAGGAGCTGGCCCTTCCAGTCGGTCCAGCCCTCAACCGATGACGCCCGGATATCTGCAAAAGTCGAGAGATAGAGATTGCGGAGATTCGTCCGGTCCCCGCAGATTTGAGCCAATTCGAGAATCAACTTCGGATCTGAGAGGTCGCGAGACTGTGCTAGATGCGACATCAGTAGATGATGTTGCACGACGAAGAGCACGCGGTCCGCCCGTTCTTTCGATAGACCTAGGCGCTCGATGGCCGGCTTTGCGCGAACCACGCCTTTGCTCGAATGATCACCGCCGAATCCCTTTCCTATGTCGTGTAAAAGGCATCCCAGGAATAAAACGGGGCGGTCATCGACCTCTCGCATTAGTTCCGTTAGCTCTGGCATCGCCCTCGCATATTTCCCCCGCCACAGACGCCGAAGCTCTTCGACCAAGAAGATCGAATGAACATCCACGGTGTACGTGTGATAGATGACGTGCTGCCAGCGGCAAACGATGTGCTCCCATTCGGGGATCACCTGGGCAAGCACGCCCACGTCATTCATCAACATGAGCGTTCGCATGACACGCGTCTCTGAAGCCAGAATGCGCATGAACATGTCCGATAATTCGGGCGTGTCTCGCACCGAATCATCGATCAGCGACAGGTTCTCACGCACAAGCCTTTGCGCCATTCTAGAGAGTCGAACCTGATGGGATTGTGCGACCTCAAAGGCTCGCAACACCCGGATGGGGTCCTCGCGTAGATGCGCCGCGTGCGGAATCGCGAGCTGATTATCGATGATCAGGAAACCATCTTCCACGATCCTCTCATCGACCTCCCCTCCACTAGCGGGATTAACGCGACGCGCGCACTGGTCGATCACCAATTCCGAATGAGACTTGATCACGCGCGCATGCCGGTAGTAGTCCCGCATGAATCGTTCGACGGGAAGATCCGGATCATCCGGCTGGAATCGCAGATCCGCCGAAGTCCCATCATCAGCAAAAGACTTTTCCTTCAGCCGTTCCATGGCCCCTGCCATGGATCCGTAGCCGATTCCTTCAGCAACTTCTTCCTGCGCCTCAAAGCTCATCTGATCGTTCGCACGCTTCGACATCAGATGCAGCTCGTTCCTCGTTCTCCAGATGAAATCGAGCGCATCGCGATATTCATCCATCTCCGATTCGGTCAAGAGCCCGAAATGAAGAAAATCATCGACATTTCGAACCGAAGGCTGCGTCCCCCTGGCTACCCAATATGCTGCGTGGTAGTCGCGAAGCGTACCTGCTCCCTCTTTTACGTTAGGTTGAAGGAGGTAGAGTGTGTCGCCATATTCCAGTTGGCGTTCGCGCATGAGTTCAAGCTGCTCGGAGACGAAGGCTGCTGGATCTGGAAGCAGCTCGTCGCGAATTCGATCTGCGAACTCGTGAAAGAACTCACCATCGCCGCACAAATAGCGTGCGGTCAAAACCGCGGTACGCACGGTGACATCTTTGCGCCCGAGTTCCACTGTCTGTTGAATTGTCCGGGTCGCCATACCAATCGTTAGGCCAGCGTCCCACAACCAATACTGCAAACGCTCGGCTATGTGCTGCACGTAAGGTGTGAGTTCACCTCGGCACAGCAGCAGCAGGTCCACATCGGAGTGAATCGACATTTCGCGGCGTGCGTAGCCACCGACGGCAATAATCGCGACACCGGTTTCGATGCCCTGGCCCCGAGCCAAGTGAATTTCTTCGGCCAGCTCAAAGAGCCGCCGTACCAGACGATCAGTAAGATCCGAATTCGCCTCGTTGACGATTCGTCCCGACCCACTCGTTCTGTGAAGGACTTCGAGGTATGAACGTACATCCCCCAAGAACGACTTAACGGCGGGTGTGACGGCATTCTGGCGCGCATCGGGCTCGGCCGGGAGCTCAAGGAGGGCATGCTCAAGATCTGGGGCTTCCTCGCTCATTATTTGCCTCCCTCTGTGCGCGCCAATCCCATTTCCATCTGATCTCGGTAGCGATCGACTCCAAGCGCGATCTTTTCCCCGAGCATGTTTTGATAGAGCGGACTACGGAGCATCTTCGCATCCTTCTTATTAGTCACGAAACCAGTCTCGACTAGAACAGACGACATGCTCGACATGAACAGCACATAAAACGGCCCCTTCTTCACGCCGAGATCCGGCAACGTCTGGTCTCGTTCGCGCACCCCGCGCATCACTTCGTCATGTACGAAGGCGGCCAAGCGCTCCGAATGCGCGCCGACTTCACCGACCTGCAATTCTGCAAGCGCACGCTGCAAAGGATCGAGGCGCGCGGCAGGCACACCATTCTCCCTCGCCGCCACCTCAAGACTGTGTCGCTCATGATTCGCATCGAGCGTATAGACCTCTATGCCTCGAGCCCTCTTTTGTTCGGATGCGTTCGCGTGAATTGAAATAAACACATCTCCGCCCGACGATTCAGCGACAGCCGTCCGCTCCTCGAGTGTCAGCGTCAGGTCTCGTTCTCGTGTCATGATGACTTCGAAGCCGCGGGACAAGAGCGCCTTCTTGAGTGATCGTGCGATTGTTAGGTTCACGTCCTTTTCACGGAGGTCACCGACGCCGACCGCACCCGGATCTCGGCCGCCGTGACCCGCATCAACAACCACGGTATGTACCCGTCGAAGTCCCGCAGGCAGCCTTCCCGACTCCTCGTCAGCAATTCGACTCTTGGCGCCCCGCTCTCCGTAGACATCCACAACAATTCTTGCAGGGCTTGGCAACACGAAGAGTCTGTGATGGTCGTAGCGCTCGAGGTCAAGTACGAGCCTAGTTGTGCGCAGCGTATTTTGGCCGAGGCGTACAGCCTTTAACAGTCCATCGCCCACTTCGATCCCACTCTCGTAACGCCGCCCCACCCAAAGGTCCGGAATATCCAAGTAGAGACGCTCAGGACGTCCCGCTTGGATATTCGCCGGTAGCCGAACGAGGCCGATCTCCGGCAGAGAGACGTCGCCCGAAACCTCAATGACAACGCGGGTGTAGTCGGCATACGACCAAGTACGCACATCGTCGACGTCGCTTAAGCCCGGTGGGCGCTGAACACCTAATAGAATGGGCAGTGCGACCAGGAGCAATAAAGCCGAAACAATCTTCTTCAAACACGCCTGCCGCCGACGACCCAGCGTCTGGTCCCGTCGTGCGGTCGAATTCATGCCCCGCCTCCGGACTCGCCACCATTCTCTACTTCGAGAAGTAACGCGCGCTGTCGCGCGAGCCACGTTAAAGCATCGATCGGTGTCATCCCATTCGGGTCGAGCGACTTCATTTCCCGTGCAAGATCCGCCTCGGCATCGCTCTTCGGGGTGCGAGGCGGCGCGAGCTGAAGCATTAGTTGGCCATCACCGGCCGATTGGCGCGGCTTAGCGACGCCGCCAGGCAATTCCCCCGCCTCAAGGTCCTGAAGAATCGAGCGTGCGCGGTCGATGACCGAGCCAGGTAAGCCCGCGAGACGGGCGACCTGGATGCCGTATGAACGATTCGCACCCCCTTCGACGAGCCGCCTAAGGAAAATTACTTCATCATTCCATTCGCGCACTTCGAAATGCGCATTTCGGATTCGCGACTTTGTTTCGGAGAGCGAAACCAGCTCGTGATAGTGCGTTGCGAAGAGCGTGCGGGCTTCTCCGCCCTTCGTATCGTGGAGATATTCAGCAACCGCCCAAGCGATTGAAAGCCCATCAAAGGTTGACGTGCCACGGCCAATCTCATCGAGAATCACGAGGCTACGTCGAGATGCTTGCCGCAAAATATCGGCCGTCTCACGCATTTCCACCATGAACGTCGACTCGCCCTTCGACAACCGATCTGAAGCGCCAACGCGCGTAAAGACTCGATCAACGATCCCGACGCGCGCACTCTCAGCGGGAACGAAACTCCCCATCTGAGCCATCAATACGATCAGCGCTACTTGGCGCAGATACGTACTCTTACCCGACATATTCGGACCCGTGAGCAGAAGAATCTGCTGCCCAGATGGGTCGAGTCGAGCATCATTGGGCACGAAGCCATCAGAACCTTGCCGGCCTAATACAGTCTCAACCACAGGATGCCGGCCGCCCTTAATGTCGAGAAGCTCACTCTCGTCCACGACGGGGCGAACCCATCGTTTGCGACGCGCAACCTCAGCCAGAGACGCGATGGCATCCAACGTCGCAACGCGGTCTGCAGACTCCCGAATCTGTTCAGATGCCTCGCAGACTGCCATGCGCACCGACTCAAATATCTCGCGCTCGAGCTTTGCCGCGCGCTCGTTCGCGCCCATCACCTTCGACTCAACCTCGCGCAGAGACTCCGTCGTGTACCGTTCGACGCTGGCTAAGGTTTGTTTCCGCTCGTAATCTTCGGGCACCTTTCCGAGGTGCGCCTTCCCAACTTCGAGTGAATATCCGTGGACTGGATGGAAGCGAACTTTCAGAGTCGAAATTCCAGAGCGCGCACGCTCGTCGGCTTCTAGACCGGCAATCCATTCTCGCCCCTTTGTCGCGCTCTCACGCAGCGAATCAAGATCACTTCGGTAGCCTTCGCGGACATACCCGGTCTCGTGCGCGCCGCGGGACCCCTTCGCGATCGTCGGTGGATCATCGATCAAAGAAGCTTCTAGAAGCTGAGTTAATTCAGGCAAAGGCGATGGGGCGGACAAAGCGTCCGGAATCCCGAGATCAGCCGTAGCAAAGTCTTCAATCAGAGCATTAGCTGATGTGTCGGTTCGCCCGCTCCCGTCAGCGAGTGCTGAAATAACATCAGGCAAGGCCTGCAGCGAGTTTCTCAGCAGACCAAGATCACGCGGCACAGCGCCGGGGCGGGATGCCTTTGCGAGCAAACGTTCAAGATCACGCACCTTAGTCATTGCATCACGCAGCCGCCCTCGAACACGATCTCGTTCGACGAGCCACTCGACGGCGTCCAGTCTATGTTCGATTTCCGCTGGCACCAGCAGCGGATAGCTCAACCAATGACCGAGTCGGCGTGCGCCGAGCGCACAGCTAGACTCATCGAGCTCGGCAATCAGTGTGCCGGAGCGCCCGCGGTCCTCAGAGTTCTGGTGAAGTTCGAGGTGACGTCGCGTCGACGCGTCCAGGATCACGGTATCCGCGATCGCATAACGTCTCAGGCGCGGAGGGTTCTCAGCAGCGTAGGGTTGGTTCTCGGTGAGATAGTTCGCGATCGCAACTGCAGCACGAGATCCGGGGTCTCGCTCGCCAGCGAAATCTCCGGGCCAGCGTTCAGTCTCATCTCGTGCGACATAGACTTTGTCCTCGAGGGCGGTCAGCGCCACTTCGTCGAGGATATCGATTAGCGGTGCCCGCCAAGCATCGAGCCGCTCCATTGGAACAAGCAGTTCACGTGGGCCTATGCGCGCCAATTCTTGCAAAAGCGTATCGGGAAGCTCTGCGCTTGCTAAATCGAGCGGTCCCACACCGACTTCGGCGGAAATACCCGTCGCACGAAAATCGGCGGTCGAGGCATCAAGAACCGCGAGACCGAAGGCTCCCGTCGCTCGGTCGTGCGCGATCGCGGCGACGGCGACGACTGCGCGGCCATCGATCCCTGCCGGATCTCCAACTAACCCTGGCGTAACGACTTCGATCACTTCGCGACGGACGAGACGCTTGCCGCCAGCTTCCTTCGGATCCTCGACTTGTTCGCAGATCGCGATGCGGTGCCCAAGCTCCGCGAGTCGCTTAATATGCGCATCTGCCGCGTGTACCGGCACGCCGCACATAGGCACGGCGTTTGCCTTGCCCTTGTCTCTGCTCGTCAAGGTGATGTCAAGAATGGGGGCCACGAGTTCCGCGTCCTCCAGGAACATCTCGTAGAAGTCGCCCATCCGGTAAAAGATCACGGCGTCGGGATATTGCGACTTCACGTTGATGAATTGGCGCATCATCGGCGTATCGAGTGCTGAGCCGCTCACGTGTCGACCTCTACACCAGCATTTTTACTCGGCGATGTCGATGACTTGGATGATGACCACAGCCCTGATGCAGTCGACGAAGGAGTGTCTTCCACAGCCGCGCTCGCGAGTGACAATTCATCGTGTTCCAAGGCGTCCAGCAGGTTCCCGTAGGCCTTAAGCGCTTCGGATTCCTGCCCACCATCAAGCAGTTGCCTGCCTAACGCAACGCGAAGCTTTACCGAGTCCGGAGCGACTTCGATCGCGCGGGAAAGTTCTTCGATTGCGTCTTTAATTTCTCCGCGACTCACATACCAGCGGCTGAGTGCGATTCGCACGTCCGCATCGGTGGGCCGTTCGTTCGCGAGAATCCGGAGCAGCTTTTCGTAGTCCCGCGTCTTCTTCCGCGCAGCGAACCCTGCCTCAATTTTCGGCAGGAGCGACGTGGTCAGCGTGGCATCAGCGAGGACCGCTTTACGCCACGCGTCAACCGCACGGGCATCCCGCCCTTTTTCAGCTTCAAGCGCCCCCAAGCGAGACCACGCTGCGCCACAGTCTTTGTACCTGCGGAGGCATCGCTTAAGCGTAGAGCGAGCAGCATCGGCATCACCGACATCGATTTGCGCATCGGCCTGAGCGAGGTGTAACGATAGGTCGAGAGAATCAGCAGCGCTGCGATCGACCCGGCGCAGTCGCTTAACGAGAGCGAGCCCTCGGACGTAAGTCCGATTTACGAGAGAGAGTGAAACCAGTCGTTGGAGCGCTTCCGCGTGCTTAGGCGTCTCGTCCAGGACTTCTTCATAGCCTGCCGCAGCGCGCTCGCTAAACCCTCCTGCATCGAAATCACGCGCCAATTCGAGACGCGCGTCACGCTTTTCTAAGCGACCGACATTCACTCTCAGCAAGAGATTCTGGTGCATCCGAATAGCGCGTCCGACCGCGCCCTGTTGTCTATACAGCCGCGCGAGGGCGTGATAAGCATCAAGGTCGGCGCTGTCTACCTCGACAATACGCTCGAGCCAGGTCTCCGCCGTCTCCCACTCGTGGGCAACAGCAGCTCGAAGGCTGCGCCGTAGCGCCGCCTCCACAGACCCTGCTTTCCCTGCGTCGACAGGGCTTTTCTGTCGGCCAATCGCCACGAGCTAACCCCGCGTGCCAGAAGAGCGCGAAGCGGCCGCGTCGCGCGAAGAACCAGAATCTGCGGGGCCAGACTCAACAAAACCCGCATCCGCCGCCCCCGAGAGTGGCAAACTACGCATCTGATGAAGCTCCGATTCCAGCTTCCGAATGGTCTTTCGATAGCGACGACGAAGCTCCCAGCCACGAAGCCACAAAAAACCAAAGGTAGCCCCGACGATAGTGCCACCGAGTGCAAACGACACGACCACGAGCCTCCACACCGAGATCTCGACGAGTGTGGTCCACAGCAGGTCAATTTGTATCGTCGCTGCATTGGCCGCAGCAAAATTCCAGCCGAGCACTAGCGTGCCTACAAAGAGTGCGAGGCCCAGTCCAACCAGCAAGAGTCGCTTCAAGTCGCCTCTCCCCCCGAAGATGTCGACCTCAGCCGACCAAAGAATCTCCCGGTGCGCCGCTTACTTGCGATGCCACCGCGTTCTCGCTCGCATCCGCGCTCTGATCCTCCGCCGGCAGCGAGTCCACCATTTCCTTCAGCTCTTTGCCCACCTTGAAAAACGGTGTGCGCTTAGCCGAAATGTGCACCGGTTCCCCCGTCTTGGGATTACGGCCGTCGCGCGCCTCTCGAATCTTCACCTGAAAGGATCCGAAACCTCGAATCTCGATCCGGTCTCCACCTCTGAGAGACTCGATCATCGCGTCGAAAATCGTGTTAACCACGACCTCCGTGTCCTTCTTCGAAATATGCGGCGTTCGTTTCGCCACTTCTTCGATCAATCCGCTCTTAGTCATTCTGTCTCCCCAGATCTCTATCGAATACCTGAACTCGTCAGCCATTCGATCCATACAGCCGGGGCCCGATAGATAGTCGGGCCGAGTCCGGGGCGCGCCGGCAGAAACATGTTATGCCGACGCGCCCCTTCTCGAATCATACTCGCGGGTGCTTACTCCTGTCCCTTGAGCTTCTCTGCTAGAAGATCACCAAGCGTGGTGGTCTGACTAGACGACTGCTGTTCTGCGATTTCCTTGAGAGCCGCACGTTCAGCCTTATCGTTCACTGCACGAATCGAGAGGGAAATCTTCTGCTCGTTGGCGTCAACCTTGACGACGAGAGCAGTAACTTCCTGTCCATCCGTGAAGTGCTCGGCTGGGTTCTCGACCCGCTCGGCTGCAAGCTCCGAGCTGTATACGAGACCATCGATGCCGTCTTCGAGCTGCACAAAGACACCAAAGTCCGTGACGCTCTTGACCGGGCCCGTGATCTCACTGCCGACCGTGTACTTCTTGAGGATATCCTCCCACGGGTTCGGCTCGAGTTGCTTGATACCGAGGGAAAACTTTTCGTTCTCCTTGTCGATCTTCAGCACGACCGCATGAACCTCGTCGCCCTTTTCAAAGCGCTCAGAGGGATGCTTGATCTGTTCCGTCCAGGAGATATCCGAGACATGGACTAGACCATCGATACCTTCTTCGAGGCCGACGAAGATTCCGAAGTTCGTGATGTTGCGAACCTGACCAGACACCTGGGTGCCGACCGGGTAACGATCTTCAATCACAGTCCACGGGTTCTCTTCGATCTGCTTCATGCCGAGGGAGATCTTGCGATCCCGTTCGTCGACATCGAGCACGACCGCTTCAACTTCGTCTCCGATCGTGACGACCTTCGACGGGTGCTTGACGCGCTTCGTCCAGGACATCTCTGAAACGTGTACAAGGCCTTCGATACCGGGCTCCAGCTCGATAAACGCGCCGTAGTCCGTCAGCGATACGACCTTGCCTTGGATGCGCATGCCCAGCGGGTAGCGCATGCCAGCATCGATCCACGGATCGGGCTGAATCTGCTTGAGACCCAACGAGACACGTTCGGCTTCTTGGTCGAACTTGAGGACCTTAACCTTGATTTCATCGCCCACCTGGAACAGTTCGCTCGGGTGGTTGATACGCCCCCATGACATGTCTGTGATGTGGAGAAGGCCGTCTATGCCGCCAAGATCAATGAACGCGCCGTAGTCCGTGAGGTTCTTGATGACGCCGTCGAGGATTTGGCCCTCGTCGAGTGTCGTCAGAGTGGCTTCACGCATCTTCTTGCGTTCGGTCTCGAGCAACGCACGTCGCGAAAGAACGATGTTCCCACGTCGCTTGTTGAACTTGATGATCTTGAAGCTGGCCTTCTCACCGAGAAGCGCTTCGAGATTTCGCACGGGTCGAAGATCGACCTGTGAACCAGGGAGGAATGCCTTAACGCCAATGTCGACGGAGAGGCCACCCTTAACTCGAGCAACAATGGTGCCCTCAACGGCTTCTTCGTTGTCGTAGGCATTGCTGATCTCGTCCCAGACCTTGAGGCGTTCCGCCTTCTCCTTGGACAGGACCAGTAGGCCATCTTCGCTCTCGACTTCTTCGACGAGAACTTCGACGGTATCTCCGACGGCGATGGTGGTTACACCCTCTTCCGTCATGAATTCCCAGGCGGCAATCATTCCCTCGGACTTAAAGCCGATGTCGATCTGAACGAAATCGTTGTCGATCGAAAGGACCTTGCCTTTCGCGATCTCCCCCTCTTTGAAGGATGAGCGCTCACTTGCGCCGAATATGTCAGCGAAACTCTCGCTGGCTCCGGCTTCTTCGGTTGCATCAGACATGTTGGTTGGTTTCTCCTGCGAACCTTGGACGCACCGTGCGCCGGGTCCTGGTTTAATTCGAATTCGCACCTGCGAGCCCGATGGATCAATCAGCTTTCCTAGACGTCTTTGGCTCGACTCTCAGAGGACGCTCGACCTTCAGAGGACCCTCGACCCTCAGATGAAGCTCGCGCAGCCACTTCGGCGAGGCGCACACGCGCCAGGTTCAACAAACGTTCGAGCGACTCGTCGTCGCCCTCCTCGAGCGCCCGGGCGAGCTTCGCCACGGACGCGGAGAAATGGTTCAGCGGCCCCGACAGAGCCTTGCCGTTCAAACGCAGGATCTCTCCCCACATTTCGGCATCGCTCTGAGCAATCCGCGTAAAATCGCGAAAACCGCCACCCGCGAGTTCACCGACGCGATCGGGCGCATCGTGAAGTGCATCCGCATACGCGAAGGCAACGAGATGCGGGAGATGACTCACCCAAGCGACATCCTCGTCGTGATCTCCAGCGGAGCGTCTCTCAACTCGAGCGCCGAGCGAGCGCCAAAGCGACTCAATCCGCTCAACGGCCGCGTTCCCCTTACCTAGTTCATCGGCCTGAATCACATTGGGATTTTTGACTGGAGTGACGACACAGGTTGCGCCTTCAAAGAGGTCGGCACGCGCATGATCCGGACCACGGAGATGGCTACCCGCCATAGGATGGGAACCTACAAATATCACGCCTTCCGGCAGCAACCCTGGCAATCGATCCACGACTGCGCCCTTCACACTCCCAACATCCGTGACCAAGCATCCCGGCGAGAGCGCCGGCCCGACCTCCGAGAGCACCCGTTCCATCGAACCGACCGGCGTGCCTAGCACGACAAGATCTGCTCCGATCACGGCTTCCGCGGGCGCTGCTACGGAATCCACAATCCCAGCGGCCAGTGCACGCTCAAGCGGGCCGGAACGACGCGCAGCGCCTACGACTTCACGAGCGAGGCCTCGCGCCTTGGCAGCGGCAGCCACAGACCCCCCGAGGAGTCCCAGGCCGAGCACGGCAAGCCGCTGAAAAGGCTTCGCATCGCTCGGGATATTCACTCGGCGGCACCATCAGAGGCGGAGCCTGGAGCCTTATCAAAGGCGCCGATCGTGGAGTCGATCAAGCTATTCGAACTCTGATTCCCCGAACTCACATCGAGCGCACGCGGGAAAGACCCAAGCACCTTGTGCGAAGCCGCAACGCTACCCGCTTCACCCAATGCACGAGCCACACCCGGGTCGTCCTGGTGACCTTCAAGGTCGACGATGAAGATGTATTCCCAGGGCTTGCCCTTCATGGGCCTAGACTGCACGGCGGTCAGATTCACACTGTGCCTAGCGAAGGGGCCGAGAAGGTTATGCAGCGCACCGGACTGATCTCGCCGCACGGTAAATACCGCGCTAGTCAAATCCTGGCCTGAAGGGGCTGGGGTCTCGCGACCGATCACAAGGAAGCGCGTGGTGTTGCCGCGGTGGTCCTCTATGGACGAAGCGATCGGAAGAAGATCATAAACCTCCGCAGTCACCTCCGAACCGATGGAAGCGACCTTCTCATCGGCATGGGCCAACTGCGCAGCAGCGGCGGTGCTCGTCGTTTCTACGGTCTCGATCCCGTGCAGATTCTGTTCTAGCCAATTGCGGCACTGCGCGAGGGGCTGCGGGTGGGAAGCGACTCTCTGGACGTCTTCCATCCGCCCCGTGCGAGACATCAAATGCTGGGAGATCTCGAGCTTGATTTCGCTACAGATCGTGACTTCCGTTTCGACGAGCGCATCGTAGGTCACCGTGATCGGCCCCTCGATCGTATTCTCGACCGGCACGACACCAAAATGCGTATCGCCACGCTCCGTCAGGGTGAATACATCGCGCATATTCGTAACCGGCACGAGATCGACCTGGGATCCGAACTGACGACTCGCAGCCTGATGGCTGAAAGTGCCTTCGGGGCCAAGGAACGCGACGCGAACGCGCTCCTCGAGAGATCGCGTCGCGGAAATGATTTCACGAAAGACGTGCGGAATCCCTGCGTCCGGGAAAGGGCCAGAATTTGATTCGATCAAGGCCTGGACCAGATCTCGTTCGCGAGCAGCCACGTAGATGGGACCCTTGCGACCGCCTTCCTTGATCTCACCGACGCGTTGCACAAACTCAGCGCGGCGATTCAGTCCATCAAGAAGCTCTCGGTCTATCGCGTCAATCTGATTGCGGAGGACACCAAGCTCTTGGTCGATCCCGATCGTTGCGGCCTTTTCGGCGCCTGTATCGCCGGACTTCGAAGTCGAATCCTCAGCCATCGATCAGAATCTCCATCCACACACGCTCCCCAAACGGAATCCGATTCCAAGATCGGCTTGAGAGCTAGTCACGTGATCCCGCGAGTACACACGGCTTTTCACGAGCAGCGTATGGTGGTCTTTGGTCCTATCTAGGCTTCTGCGTCTCGGCTTTCGAGCGTTCAGCGGATACGACACGCGGGTTCGAGAGACCCTAAACAATCGCAAGGGGCGATTGAATCATCTAGGGAGCGAAACGCGCGTGTGGACACTTTGGAAAAAGGAGGGAAAACAAGGTAAGCGGATAAATCGTCTCAATTCGAAATGGGAAACAAAACTCCTTATGCAAGCATGCGAAAGTCGCTTTGAGTCCAAGATGGGAGAAAATCCTCTAACCCCCTGAAATTGAAGGGGCATCATATCGGTTCGCCCACATGGCTGCAAACCCGGAATTCGGTTTTCTTCACTAAAAGCAGGGGCTTACCGGGTTCTCACGCATTCTGCACCCGTTCTACTTATTCGAAGAGCGCGCTTAGTTTCTAAGTTGCTGGAATTGTGCTGTTTTTACCCGTTCCCGGATCAAGATGAAGGCATTTCAAGTCGATAAGCACGACACGCTCATCACTTGAGGCACAACTTCTCCCGTGCGCCCGAAGACTCCCATCATTGAAGCTCCCGAGGACGTCCATAGACGCGCGCCGCTGAACAGCGTCTCGAACCGCATCATTCTATGTGTCTTCGTGTCGACGCTACTCACCGCGGTCATCGTGAGTTGGCTGAGTGTCGGAGCCATCCATGACGATGTCCGGATGCGAGTCGCCCATCGCGGGAGCCAGCTCCTCGATAACCATGTCGAGAGCGTGGCCGAGTGGCACCGGCAGGCAACCGCCCAGCTGGCAGCCTCCTCCGCAATCGGATCAATTTGGCATGGAGACCTCTTGGATGCGCTCGAGAACTCGCAGGATCGCGGCCCATGGGTCTGGCAGAGTCCAGAGCTCGGTCCGGGAGCGCTAAAAATCCTAGGAGCCCCCCTTCCTACACCGCCCGAGGAACTCACCGCGGTCTATGACCGGCTAGTGCTCCATCGCGAGCATCAGGCGACCGCCGCTCCACGAGACTGTCTTTCCGTGGGAATCGATATCCGAATCCAAAATTCTGATACCGAAGCGCGCCTCGACGGATGCATCGCGACTGCCCCCATCTACGAAGCCCTAATGCCTGCGACACGCGAAGTTCGTGGGATGCGAATCTTGATCAGCGATGAGCGCGGCAAAGTGATCGCTGCGACGGGAGCGCGCGGAGAGAGTCGCCTCGGCGCCGCGCTGCCTCTCGCCGAGCTCATGCATCCCAACGACGACCAGCTAGCGAATTATGCTGACAAAGGCGGGACTCGCCTAGTGGGCGCCATGCGACCCATTGGCCCAACCGGCTGGTACCTAGTCGCCGAAGCCGAACATGCCCGCGCCTTCGCCCCGGCAATCGCGATCACTAATCAGATTTTCGTCGTAGACGTCTGCATCATTCTGCTCTTCAGCGTACTCGCCTACAAGATTACGCAGGCGATTATGCAGCCAATCGACGCGCTCTCCCGCGGCGCTCGTCGAATCGCCGAGGGACACGTCGATTACGAAATCCCGACGCCGGCCAACGACAACGACGAACTCGGGCTGCTCATCCAAGCCTTCAACGGCATGATGCAAAAGCTCCGCAGCAGCCAGAACGAGATCAAGCAAGACCATATGCGCCTTGCCGAAAAGAACGAGGAGCTCCAGCGTGCAAACGAAATTTTGGCCCAGCTCTCGATTACCGATGGCCTAACAAAGCTTCACAACCATCGCTATTTCCAGGATCATTTGACCCGTGAGATCAAGCGTGTGAGCCGTACTGAGGCTCCGCTTGCGCTGATCATCTTGGACATCGACGACTTTAAGCTGCTGAACGACACCCACGGCCATGCCGCGGGCGACGAAGTGCTCGTAATTCTCGCAGGTATTATGAACGATTCTGCCCGCGAGTCCGATTTGATAGCTCGCTATGGCGGCGAAGAATTCGTGATCCTGATGCCCAACACAGATCTCGCCGGCGCGGTTCATCTCGCTGAAAAAATACGAATGGCCGTCGAATCTACGCGATTGATCATCGGGGACACTGTGAAGCCGGTTAACGCCACGATCTCGCTGGGTGTCGCCGTCTTCACCGGAAGTCGGCGCGAATTTTTCACAGAAGCCGACAAGGCGCTCTATCAGGCCAAGGCTGCCGGCAAAAACTGCGTGGTCATCGCAGGCTCCGAGACCACAGAGATCATCTAGCGAGATGGCCGAGGCCGCGCGATGATCCGGCCATGACTTGCTTCATCGGACTCTCAGGCGGCATCGGCTCAGGCAAGAGCACGGTCTCGCGTCTTCTCAATGAGCTCGGCGCGATCATTGTCGACGCAGACGCCATCGTTCACGAACTCCAGGCCGCGGGCCAGCCCATGCTCAAGGAGATCGCAGCCGCCTTTGGTGACGGCGTGCTCACCGGCGACGGCGCACTCGATCGACCAGCCCTCGGCAGTATCGTGTTCAGGGACACAGAGCGCCGGAGGGAACTCGAGCAAATCGTTCAGCCGCCCGTAGTCGCTGAAATGGCTCGTCGAGCGAAGGTCGCAATCGATGAGGGTGTGCCCATGGTCGTGATGGATATCCCTCTGCTCTTCGAGGGCAAGAAGACTGGACGTGGCAGTGCGGCGGCAATGCAGTACGACGCGACGATTTGCGTTTGGGTACCTCTAGAAACCCAAATCGAGCGCACCATGTCGCGAGACAAATGCGACCGAGGAGAAGCGGAACGGCGCATCGCGGCGCAGCTCCCGATCGATGAGAAGCGCGAGATGGCTGACCACGTCATCGACAATTCGGGTAAGCCGGACCAGACCTCCGAACAAGTCAAAGCACTTTACTCGCAGCTGACCCGCTAAGTCCGTCGCCGAGACTCGTTCGTCCCTCTCCTTCTTGGTTTTACTACGCTCTCGGCCGCAATCCCGCAGCGGATCTCTGCGCTACGACATTGCCGCTTTCAGCTCACTGATAAAACGACCCACATCATCGACCGCCGATGCATCCGAGTCGGCCGCTTCAATCAGGTCGACGATCGCACTCCCAACGACCACGCCGTCGGCATAGGCGCCGATCGTCGCGGCCTGCTCCGGAGTTCCGACACCAAAGCCGACGCAAACAGGCATGTCGCTCAAGGACTGCGCATGCTTCACCTTGGCCTCGATGCCGTCAGCAACGTCCGATCGCGCCCCTGTCACTCCCTGAACCGAGACGTAGTACAGAAAACCGCGGGTCTCTTTGACTAGCATCTCAAGTCGGTCGGCGCGCGTCGTGGGAGCGGCGAGCAAAATAGGGTGGATGCCTGCGTCGCGACTCGGGTCCAGATAGGCCGCTCCGTCTTCAGGCGTTAGGTCCGGAATAATAATCCCATCAACACCCACCTCTGCGGCAGCTGCCGCAAACGCTTCTGCGCCCATAGCGTGAACAGGATTCGCGTAGCCCATTAGGACGAGCGGCTGTTCCACGCGGTCCCGAATCCTTGCCACCATCTGCAGAATCCCGCGCAGACTCGTGCCTTGTTCCAAAGCCCTCTTACTGGAGCGCTGAATCGTGGGCCCTTCGGCTGTTGGGTCGGAGAAGGGAACGCCGATCTCAATCACATCCGCGCCGGCCTCAGCCATTACAAGAATAATGGCCTCGGTCGTCTCCATATTCGGATCACCGGCCGTGATGAACGGAATCAACGCTGTGCCACCCTCTTCGCGCAGCTTCGCTAGGCGCTGATCGATTCGATTCGTCTTTGCTGCTCCGCTGGCTTCGCTCATGGCTATGTTGCGATCGCTCATGGCTGTGACTCACCCTCTCGTGCACTAAGAATTGAACGAACCTCGTCCACGTCCTTGTCGCCGCGACCCGAGAGATTCACGAGGATGATCCCATCTTTGGGCATCTCTTTAGCCATCTTCATCGCATGAGCAATCGCGTGTGAACTCTCTAAAGCGGGAATGATTCCCTCCGTCAACGACAGGATCTGGAACGCTTCGAGCGCTTCGTCATCCGTTGCCATTTCGTATTGCGCGCGCCCCACTTCTCTTAAATGGGCATGCTCCGGGCCCGAACCCGGATAGTCGAGTCCCGCGGAAACGGAATGTGCAGGGAAAATCTGACCGTCATCGTCGGACAAGACCAGCGTTCGCTTACCGTGAAAGATCCCGGGCACCCCGGCAGAAATTGTCGCGCCGTGTCGGCCTGATTGCAGTCCTTCGCCGCCGGGTTCGACCCCAACCAACGCGACTTCGTCATCCTCGACAAAGGGATGAAAAAGACCGATCGCATTCGACCCTCCGCCGACGCATGCAATTGCTACATCCGGCAACCGTCCTTCTGCCTTGAGGATCTGCGCTCGGGCTTCAACACCGATGATGCGCTGAAAATTACGGACCATCGTCGGATACGGATGCGGCCCCATGACCGATCCGATCATGTAGTACGTATTTTCAACGTTCGTGACCCAGTCGCGCATCGCTTCGTTGATCGCATCCTTGAGCGTCATCGAGCCACTCTCGACTGCAATGCACCTTGCACCGAGCAGTTCCATCCGGAAGACGTTCAGCGACTGCCGGCGCATATCCTCCGCGCCCATATAGACATCGCATTCCAAGCCAAGGAGCGCCGCTGCAGTCGCAGACGCGACCCCGTGCTGTCCCGCGCCAGTCTCAGCAATGACCCGCTTCTTTCCCATGTACTTCGCAAGCAGCGACTGCCCGAGCACGTTGTTGATCTTGTGTGCGCCCGTGTGCGCTAGGTCCTCGCGCTTCAGATAGATCTTCGCGCCACCCTGTCGCTCGGTGAGGCGCGCAGCAAAGGTTAGTGGCGTCGCTCGGCCCGCGTAGTCCCTAAGCAGGTCATCGAGTTCTTTTTGATAGCCCGGATCAGCCAGGATCTTTTCGGATTGCTCGACAAGGTCGTCCAGCGCGCTTATCAACATTTCAGGAACGAAGCGGCCGCCAAATTGGCCAAACATGCCTCGCTCGTCAGGTTCGCTCTTCAACTCAATCCTCTCCTGCCGGTGACGGCCCTAGATCACAAACTGTCTAGGAGCCTTCGCCGGAATCTGTTTCAGCCTCGACGGACTCTTCTCGCTTACGTACGGCTTCAACGAAGGCGCGCATCTTCGCCGGATCCTTCCGCCTGTTTTCATCCTCAACGCCCGTCGCTACGTCGACCCCCCACGGCGGGATGTCTCCGGCATCTGCCAGTGCTTCAGCGACATTATCCGGCGTGAGGCCACCTGCAATGATGATGTCGTATCCGTGCTCAATCAAATCCTGAGCTTCGCTCCAATCCCAGGCCTGCCCACTACCGCCGTCCGCGTGGGGATGGTCGAGCAAAAGGATCGATCCCGGGTAGGTCTCCGCTGCGTCGTGATCCGCCCCGCGAATGGCCTTGATCGTTGGGAGGTCGATCGCTTCGATTTCTTCCTCCGTCTCATCACCGTGAAACTGCACACGCTCAAAGGACACCCTTTGGAGAATCGGATCGATCACATCCCATCGCGCGTTTCGAAAGAGCGCGACGCGCTCCACGTCGTGGCCCTCGAGTGCCTTACAGATCTCAGCCGCCTGATGAATATCAACTTGACGATGGGACCCTTCGACGAAATTGACGCCGATCAGATCGGCTCCGGCTTCCACAGCAGCGAGCGCATCTTCTACACTCGTTACGCCACAGATCTTGATTCGAACGCTTCCGGTCACGAATTCCTCCGTTCCTTGGCTTCCTCTCCGCGAAGCACACGTAGTGCGTCTCCCGGGTGAGGTTGCCGCATCAACGATTCGCCAACGAGAAACCCCGCGGCGCCACATCGCTCAAGCCGATCGATGTCCTCGGAAGATCCGATTCCACTCTCGGCCACGAGCACGATATTTGCATCCTGCCCGCTCTCGACCAGTCGTGCGGCCAAGTGTTCAGTATTCGCGAGATCGACCTCGAAGGTCTTCAGGTTGCGGTTATTCACTCCTACGAGGTCCGCACCAAGGTCAAGTGCTCTGTCTAACTCTGCCTCGTCATGAACTTCGACGAGCACGTCGAGACCAAGCGCCCGCGCCCGCGTGTTCAAGCGCTTCATCAGGTCGTCATCGAGTGCCGACACGATCAACAAAATCGCATCGGCTCCCATGAGCCGTGCCTCATCGACTTGGTACGAGTCGATCATGAAATCTTTACGGATGATCGGTCGGTCAACAGCGGCTCGCACAGCCTCGAATGTTGCTACTGATCCGCCGAAGAAATGTTCGTCGGTCAAAACTGAGAGACAGGCTGCACCTGCCTCGGCATAACACTGCGCGATCCAAGCTGGATCGAAGTCTTCGCGGATCACTCCCTTACTAGGCGAACGCCTTTTGACTTCAGCAATCACCGAAGCGCCGGAAGTCTCCTGAAGAGCGAGCCGAAACCCGAGCGGGACCCGCAAACAAGCATCCGCGTCCTTTGCAAGAGATCCAGGGTCACGAATACCCTTAGCGGCCGCGACTTCGCCGGCCTTGTGCTCAAGGATTTCGTCGAGAATCGTCACCCCTAGACTCCAGCATCCGCTGTCGATTGTTGATCAAATTCAATACCGGCCAGCTTGGTAGCTTCCGCCAGTGCCTCAAGCTTCTGGGCCGCAGCCCCATCATCCAAGCTCTTCGCGGCTAGCGCGAGGCCCTCTTTAAGTGAGGATACGCGCCCTACGACCCAAAGCGCGGCCGCAGCGTTTAACAGGACAATGTCTCTTCGAGGGCCCGTCTCGCCGGAAAGGATCGAGCGTGTGGTTTGCGCGTTTGCCGTGGCGTCCCCACCGGCTAGATCCGTCAAGCTCGCGCGAGGAAGCCCGAGTGTTGCGGGGTCAAGCGTTTGACATTCGATCTTACCGCCTGAAACTCGGGCAATTGCGCTTGGTCCGGTGGTCGTGAGTTCATCCATTCCATCGGAACCATGAACAACTAACGCGCTTTCCGCGCCCAATCGTGAGAGCGCTTCCGCGAGAGGCTCAACCAGGTCGTGTGAATAGACTCCGACTAACTGATACCGCGCACTAACGGGAGACAATAGTGGCCCTAGGCAATTCAGTAGCGTGCGAACACCGAGCTCCGCTCGAACAGGCGCTATGTGTCGAAAAGCCGGATGCGCGGTTCGCGCGAAGAAAGGTGCGATCCCGATCTCGTTCAGAATAAGGGCGTAGGTATCAATCGGTAGATCGATTCGAATTCCAAGCGCTTCGAGCACGTCGAAGCTGCCGGAGCGACTCGTCGCTGCGCGATTGCCATGCTTTGCGACTGAAGCGCCCGCGCCCGCCACGACGAAGGTCGCAGTCGTCGAGATATTGAACGTATCAACGCCCGAACCCCCAGTCCCACACGTATCGATCGCCTTCGGATCGCTGATCTGAACGGTTGTGGCACGAGCTCGCAAAGCTTTTGCGACGGCGACAATATCGTCGACGGTTTCGCCTTTCATACGCAGGCCAATGAGCAACCCGGCCGCGGTGGCCGGCGTGGCCTGCCCGTCCATGATCTCGCCGAAAGCAGCCCCCAGCCCTTCGGCGGAGGGCGTCTCTCCCGCAACAAGGCATTCGATCGCGGCGCGGACAGCCGTCATGAATTCGCGGCCTCGCGACAGCGCGACAGGAAGTTCGCGAGGAGGCGTTTTCCTTCACCTGTCATGATCGACTCGGGATGAAACTGAACGCCCTCGATTGGTAGCGTCTTGTGTCGAACGCCCATGATCTCGCCGTCCGGGGTCCGTGCCGTGATCTCTAAAACGTCGGGCATGCTCGACTCTTCGATGACCAGAGAGTGGTATCGAGTCGCGTCGAAGTCGCGAGTTAGCCCTTCGAAAACGCCCTTGCCATCGTGGGCCACGCTCGAAAGTTTGCCATGCATAATCGACTTGGCACGAACCACGTTGCCGCCATAAACCTGGCCGATTGATTGATGGCCGAGGCATACGCCGAATACAGGCACGCCCGCCGCCGCAAAGGCTTCGATCGCGGCCATGGAGACACCGGCGTCATCGGGCGTCCCCGGGCCGGGCGAAATCACCAGTCCATCCCCCTTGCGGGCCAGCAAACCTTCGACGTCCGTCTCGTCGTTTCGCACGACATCGACTTCGGCGCCTAACTCACCCAGATACTGAACGAGGTTGTATGTGAACGAATCGTAGTTATCGACCATGAGCAGGCGCATCAGTCGATACCCTCCCGCGCGAGATCGATCGCCTGCAATACGGCGCGCGACTTATTCATTGTCTCTTCAAACTCATTTTCGGGGATGCTGTCGGCGACGATGCCCGCCCCAGCTCCCATTGTGACTTTGCCGTCCTTCGCAACCATCGTGCGAATCGTGATTGCCATATCCATGTTCCCGGAGTAATCGAGGTAGCCACAGCAGCCTCCAAAGAAGCCACGGCGCACGGTCTCAAGTTCGTCGATGATCTCCATCGCGCGAACCTTGGGCGCACCCGAAAGCGTACCGGCAGGGAATGTCGCACGAAGAACGTCTAACCAGTCATGATCCGGGCGAAGCTTTCCGTGCACGTTCGAAACGATATGCATCACATGGGAATAGCGTTCGACCTGGGCGTACTCATCGAGCTCGACGGAGCCGATTTCGGCCACGCGACCGACGTCGTTGCGACCGAGGTCGACGAGCATAAGATGCTCAGCACGTTCCTTGGGATCTTCAAGTAGATCGATCTCGAGCTGGCGATCTTCCTCTGGGGTCTCTCCCCTCCATCGCGTCCCGGCGAGCGGCCTCACGTCGATCCGCTCGCCTTCGAGTCGAACGAGGATTTCCGGCGACGAGCCGACGAGCACAGCATCTTCCATGCGAATAAAGAACATGTAGGGGCTTGGATTGATCACGCGCAGGTGCCGATAGATCGAAAAGGGATCGACTTGAAGCGGAAGCTGAAACTGCTGCGCGAGCACGACTTGAAAAACATCGCCCGCTTCGATGTATTCCTTGGCTCGGTTGACGATGTCGTGGAAATGAGACTCCGACATGCTGCGCTCGACTTCCATCGGCTCGGTCACCGCGGGCATGCGCGGGTCCGCCACCAAGGGCTCTCGAATTCGATCGACCATCGACTCGATCTGCGACTGCGCTTCCTTGTAAGCCGCAGAGGATCCGGCCTCGTCAATTTGCGCGTGCACGACGATCAAGGCGGTATGTCGAACGTTGTCGTAGACGACCACGAACTCGGGGAGCACGAAGAACGCGTCAGGCAAGCCGATCTTGTCCGGGTTCCCGTCAGGAATATTTTCGACGAATCGAACCCAGTCGTAACCGATCATGCCGACCGCCCCGCCTATGAATCGCGGCAAGGGGAAGTCGGTCGGCTGCACGGCTTCGTAAGCCCGCAGACGATCACGAAGAATTTCTAGAGGATCACCGCCTTCGTCGAGCACTTCCGTTTCGCCGTTCTCGGTCCACTCGACGCGACTGCCATGTGCACGGAACATCGCGCGCGCGCCGACACCAAGGAAGCTGTACCGCGCCCACTTTTCGCCGCCTTCCACAGACTCGAGCAAGAACGCAGTACGACCGTCATCGATTTTGCGGAATAGGGAAAGTGGGGTGTCGAGATCAGCGAGGATCTCTCGGACCACGGGAACATGGGTCCCCTGCTGGGCGAGCGTCTCGAACTGCTCGGGCGATGTGCGGAGCACGGGTAGGGTTCTCGAGGCAACCTGACCCCGCAGGGGGCGATTGCTGGTGGAGGGAGCGAAAAACCCTTTCATTCTATGGCCTTGAGGTGACTGCGGCAAGCGATCCTGCAATCCCTTTCACGAGACTGCCTAGAAGTTGAGGCCGAATCCCAAGCCGCCGTCCATCAGTGCGTTAACTCCGTCACCCAATCCCATAAATCGGATGGTCAGGCCGCCAGAGACATCGTCGACGCGATCGACGGCAACCGTGGCCCCAATGGCCCAACAGCGGCATTTAGATACGTACTCGATCGCGCCTTGGTTTCGAATAAACTCGTTTTCCGCCGCAATTTTGAAGACGGTCGAGCTTCGGAACTGCACTCGGCTCGTGATCTGAATCTGGCTGCGTAAGTCGATCTGGCTGACTTTGTCGGTGTCTGGCAGAGAACCGATACCGCGGTTCGATTGCAGGAAAATCGGAATGGGTCGGCGATAGCGATAGCCGAGGCCGAGCCGAATACGTCGCACCCAGGGGTTATTGAATCGCTTGACGAAATCGAGATCCCAGCCCCCCTCGTCGAGGGCCGGCGCTCCTGGATCAAAAGCGGCTACGACGCGGGCGCGGAAGGGACCGATATTCAGGAGGCGAGCATCCAGGTAAATCCCACCGAGCCCGCCTTCTGCAAAGTCCCAGTCAATCGCAGTCTGCACGTCTGCCATAAGCCGAAGTGGCGCGCGTGAACGCGACCGGGAATAAAATCGCTGGCCGACGCCGAGAACGATTCGATTTGCCGCGTCCATTCGATCGGACGGGCTGCGGGTGAGATTCTCAAGCGACAACGAGCGAATCCGCCTCTGCGAGACCGTGCCATGAGGAACAAAAAGGGGATTGCGGTCCTGCTGTCGCCTCGACACATACGCCCAACCAAGCCGCGGCTCAAGAACATGCCGGACCACCGCTCCCTTGCCGGCCGCGCCTGTCGAAAAGTCTCGTGCAAAGCGATTCCGCGCTTCGACCCGTGCGGTCACTAAACCTCGCTGCGCGAAAGTTTGGTCATCGGTAGAGTAGAGGGTCTGTTGCCAACCGATCTCTGGAACGACTTCGGCAAAGTCTCCGAGGCGGAAGCTTCGAGCAAGCCGCGGATGAAGCAGTACTCGGGTGCCGCGTTCTCCAATCGCCTCACCCGGCTGAAAGATGCCGTCGCCTTCCCCGAGCGTGATGCTCGACCCGGTAATGGGAACGCCAATACTCCCGTCGATCCCAATATCATAAAAGCGGCCATCGTTCGCCGTTACTAAGATTCCTTGATCGTCGAAGATCGCTTCGTGATTCCGTAGCGCTTGAAAATGGATCGCCTCGGCATCGAGCCGCGCTTCGATTCCAAAAGGTGCAACGAGTGCACCCGCTTGGATATCCGCCCTCGCCTCGCCGAAGCGCTGCAGAACGAAATCGTCTGTATCGACAAAGTCGACGTCACCCACGAAGGAGATGTTGCGGATTTCGAGCCCCTGAACATCATCCGCATAACGCCCGCCGACCATAACGCCATAGCCTCCGCTCTCGCCAAAGCTTCGATTCAGACTCGTGGTCGACTCGATGAAGCGAAATTGGCGATAGCGACGGAATTCGTTGAAGTCATCGCTGTAGAAATTATCGGAGGTGAGATTCAGGTTGGTCTGCCAGCGCCATTCCGAGGGCAACTCCTGATCATGCAGCCACTTAACACCCCAGCGCGATTCCGCGGTCGCCCCGGAAGGCTCTTCAAGCGAGTCATTCAATCCTGAGACAAAGAGTTCACCCTCTGAGCGTTCGCCGAATACGTACTCGAGTTCCGCGTCGCCCTTAAAGCCGCGTTCGCTGTAGTAGCGAGGGGTGAGCGTCACGTTCAACTGGGGATGTGCCGCCCAGAAGAACGGTAATCCTCCACCGGCCCCGCTTCGGCCAGCAAATTCGATCTGAGGAAAGAGCAGCCCCGTTTCCCGGTCGCTCTTGACGGGGAAAACCGCCCAGGGAATCCACAACACCGGTACGCCTAACACCTCGAAGGTTGCGTTTTTGACCGTGCCGTAGCCGCCGAGTTCAACGTCGGCGTCGCGTGCGCGGACATGCCATGGCAGCCGTTCGCCGTCCGGACAGCGACACGACGTGAAGGTGCCGTCGCGCATCTGAAAGCGGTTCTTGCCGGTGCGGATCATTTCCTCGGCGCGAATTTTGAATCCCTGGGTTCCCGTATCGATCCCGCCTTCAAAGAGCATTCCCTGAAGCGAGTCGACATCGAAAACCATGAACTCGGCCTGCAAAACATCACGTCCGTCGATCAGCTCGACGCCGCCCTCAGCGACACCGATGAGCGTCTCCGTACTGAAGGCAACCCAATCCGCGACCAAGCTCCGCGCCGTCTGCTCGATCCGCACATGCCCGGTCGCTACATAGAGCTGGCGCACGCCGTCGTAGTCAATGCGGTCGGCGGTAATCTCGAAGGGTTCGTCGAGACTCGCGCGATCCTCGGCACCCACGACTCCGGCAAAGCCTAAGAAAAGGCTGAGACCCGCAAGCAGCGCGATGATTCTTCGAAGTTCAAGTATTGAGGTGGCCCCTCGCGCCACGTGCCCCCCGTTTTGCACGGGTGGACGCTACCTGAGGGCGGCGCAGAGGGCCAAGAGAGGGCCAAGAAAGCTCCCACTATTGCGCCTACGGAAAGGGTTTAACTGGCCTGAGCAAATCGGTTCATGGCAGTCGAAAGTGCTGCCGGGTCAGGCGCAATCAATTCATCTTCGACCAACCGCAGCAGCTTTTCGTCCATCAGATGATGAAGCGCGCGATGAGTTTCCTGCATCGAGAGCCCCGATCCGGCGGCGAGGTCCTTGAGCGAAGTCCGAAGACGCAGTTCGTCGGAGGTGCCTTTGGCAGCCTGCCTAGAGAGATATCGCGCCAAAGGTGCGATCAGCTCGTCGAGCCCAAGAGCAGCCAGTTTTCGTTCGGCGCTAATCAATCTAAGCGCGAGACGCTGAATCATCCGGATCGCAATCTCCGGGCGGCCGACGCACATCGCTTCGAGGGTTTCGCCGTCGAGCTCGATCACGTCCGTCGGTCCGACGGCAACGGCGCGCGCCGTACGTGTCTCGCCGAGTACGGCGCTCATCTCGCCAAAAAATTCGCCGGGGTTCAGCTGCGCGACCACGCGCGGCCCATCCAGCCCTGACCTCGATATTTCTACCCGCCCGGACTGGATCACATAGAGCTCGATGCCCTCGTCGCCCTCGTCGAAGAGGATTTCACCATCTTCGAAATGACGCTGAAACGCATTTTGAGTCTGGGTCTGAGTCGTTTCCCCAACAGTCAGCGGACCGCCCCCCAAGAGCCTGCCATTGACGCGGCGGCTCGAAAGGAGTTTTCGACCGCGCGGACAGAAGCCTTGAGAGCACGCTCCAGGCCTTCCTGACGAAAAATCGTCCCCTCGTCCGTATGTTCAGCGAAACGGCCGCGGGGGAGCGGAACTAGGCTGAGGGCGCCTTCCCTTTCGCGGAGAATTCACGCTGAATCTCGTCCAGCACGTCCTCGAGTTCGGGACGGCTGAGTACACCTTGATGGACCTTGTAGATCGCGCCCGTTGGATCCACCACGACCAGAGTCGGGTAGGCCCAAGCGCCGTAGTCGATGGCCAACTGCTGTTCGGCAATCGCGATCGGGTAACTGATCTCACGCTTGCCCAGCCATTCGATCACATCATCCGCCGGGTCGGTATCCAGCGAGAGCCCGAGCACCACCAGGTCCTCGCCGCCACGATTCTCCCAGAGCGTCTGCAGCACCGGCATCTGCACTTCACACGGTGCACACCAGGTCGCCCAGAAATCCAGGATCACCGTCTTGCCGTGATGCTCCGCCAGCGAAACTGGGACACCGTCGAGGCGCACCAGCTCGAAGTCAGGCGCGTCACGCCGTGCCGCGTCATCTACGGGTGCCGAGGAATCGAAACACCCGAGAACCGCAGTCAAAAGTGCTAAGGCAATAGATAGAGCCGTAAACCGACGACCGCCTAGCAGGCCTCTCATTGCAGCATCTCCTCAGCTGCGAAAACGATATCATTCAGGAAGCCGAAATACGTGTTGAAGAGCGCTAGCTGATTGCTCGCAAGTAAAACGCCGACGCCGACCAGGAGCACACCGGACACGATTTCGAGGGTGCGAAAATGCTTTTTGACACGAGCGAAGGCAGTGAAGAAATAGTCGATGCTCCATCCGGCGATCAAAAAGGGCACAGCGAGGCCCGCCGAGTAGATCGCAAGCAAGCCTATTCCTTCAAAGACCGTGTCACGAGTCCCAGCCAGCGTGAGGACGGCTCCCAGAATGGGTCCGATGCAGGGGGACCATCCGAAGCCGAAGCCAGCCCCCACCGTGAAAGAGCCGAAGAATCCTGGGGCACCCATATCGAGTTCGAGTCGCGTGTCCCGGAGCAGCCAGGACAATCGTAATGCGCCCGCCATGTGAAGGCCGAATACAATGATCACAATGCCTGCGAGTTGAGCGATGCCGAGCTCGTAGCCGAAGAGGTCGAGATGGAAGCCGCGGAGGTAACGACCTGCAGCAAACGCGCTGGCTCCCAGCACGATAAAGACGGCAGAGAAGCCCGACACGAAGCCAAGGCACGCTTCCATCACCTTGGCGCGCTGCTCTTGGTTGGTTGCGCCCTCACCCAGTTCCTGGACCGAAACCCCGGACACGAGTGAAAGGTAGGCCGGCATCAAAGGCATCACGCAAGGCGAGAGCACGGAGATGAGGCCAGAGGCAAAGACGAGTGGAATCTGCGCGACAAAATCAGACATAAGGTCCGGAGGAGAGTGACGCCTCCCCTCGCTCCGCGCCACCGATAGCGGCTCGGAATGCAGCGCCTCCGGAATAACCCTGGCGAGGCATGGAAATCATCAGACCAAACTCCGAAAAAGAGGCGGGACATGAACCCGTCATGCCCCGCCCTACAATCCACCCAAAGTGATCCAAACTCAGCAACAAAAAGACCGCGAAGGCCGTCCCGAAATGAATTGAGTCGACCGGGTTACCAGCCCATCTCGTCGTAGCCGGACTCGTCGGTCTTTTCCTCCGTAGCGGTTTGCGACGAAGTCACAGCTTCCGCACTCCCAGCCTCTACTGATCCGACGTCGCGGCCGATAAAGATCAACTCACGTTCGCCCGTAAGATGATCCGGCGTGACTACGTAGTTTCCACGCAGCGAACGTGTGAACACCTTTGTGGCGACCTGCGTGTCGCCCGCCGTAAAGGCCCAAGCGAACGCACCGACGATCAAGCCGCCGGTCGCATAAACAAGTTTCACGGGCCCGTAGACCAAGCTCGAAAGCGCAGCGGCAGCACCGAGTGCACCCTCTCGTCCGGTTTCCTTCGCGGCTTCTCCCGCGAAGCCGATCGACGGCGCTCCCAAGAGTGCGACGACGAGCAACGCCGTCATCAGCTTCCGCATCGCGGTCTGCGGCGCACGTACATCGACTGTTCTCGAACGCGTGCCCGAGCGATTCATCTGGATCTTCATGGATTCGTCCAACCTCTCATGGTGAGCTTCGTTGAACTCAATCGAGCCCAACGGCACTCGTCTTCTCACAATCCCCACTCAGGAGTGTGCCGGATATTGAGAGGTCGGCAACTAAATCGATGTTCCCCTCCGTGTTCAACACGCGAAAAACAATTTCCGAACGCTTAACGGGAGTCAGAATAAACGCTCGGTATCCAGAAGAATTGTGATCGGCCCTTCATTCGCAAGAGAGACCTGCATCATTTCCCGTATCCGCGATACGAACCTGACCGGCGTCCACGCTCTCGATGGACACGCGCTGCACAACGGCACGCACGGATCAGATCTCTCTTTGATGCTGAAAACGGCCTTGGTAGTTTGCCTCGCCGTCGGTGTGCATAAGGACGAGTTGACAAACACGCACGCCAGGCACTATTTCGAGTGCACGGCTAGACACGTTGCTCATCTCAAGCACTTGTCGGTTCGACACGCCGGGTTGCACGAAGGCTGAGGTCACGTGGATCATTAGGCCCAGCCGAGCAAATCGGCTCCGGCCTTCTAGAAATCCGCAGAGATTACTCGGAAGCGTCACGTGCTCTGCTGTGATGCCGTGGATCGTTACGCCTGGCTCTAGCCTATACGAAGTCTCTAGCGCGAGGACCCGCGTGTGGTCGCGGTAGTCGGTTTCTTCCTCGACGCGAATTGCAGCCTCATCGTTCACGATCTCGCGGATCTCGGAGCCAAGCGTGAGGTCGATTGATGCGACGCCGACTTGAGAGGAATCAAAGGGATCGATCCGGAGACGCCCCTCATCAAGCTCGCGCAGGATCACGTCACGGGTCAGTACAGACATGCATCCTAAGGTAACGTAACGCGATGAGCTCTCACCCGATCCATCCGTTTTTCGAAGTCGACCGCCCCGTCGTGATCGGCCACCGCGGCGCGGCGGGGACCCACCCCGAGAATACGCTCGCGGCCTTCGAAGCCGCGCTCGATCAAGGCGCGCAAATTCTAGAGAGCGATCTCCATGTGACGCGAGACGGTATCCCTATCCTCCTGCATGATCCGGATGTTGGCCGAGTTACCAACGGTGCAGGCGCGGCCTCAAGTCTCGACTGGGCAGAAATCGCCGTGCTAGACGCGGGATACAACTTCAGAGATGAATCCGGTGATACGCCCTTCCGCGGCCTTGGCCACCGGATACCCTCACTCGAATCCGCCTTCGAACGTTTCCCGGACGCGCGATTCAATCTCGAGATCAAATGCCGTGACGCGGACGCGATCCGTGCGACGCTCGATCTGGTCGAGCGGTTTGATCGGTCCAATCGAACACTGCTCGCGGCAGGTGAGGATCCGATCATGACGGACCTTCGTGCCGCGGTCGCCGAACATGCGGTCGACCCCGCCATGGGTGCATCTCTGGCTGAGATTGTAGGTGCAGTCCAGAGCGCACTCGGACAAGGCGAAATGCCGGAAGGCGTGATGGCGCTGCAGATCCCTGCGGAGTTCGCTGGCAATTCGCTGGCCACGCCCGAATTAATTGAGCATGCGCATGCTCACGGCGTCGACATTCATGTCTGGACGATTAATGACCTCGGGGAGATCGAGTCGCTGCTCTCGCGCGGCGTCGACGGGATCGTGACCGACTTTCCCGGCCGGATGCACGACTGGGTCTTACAGAGCGGACAACGCTCGTGAGTTCCATAAACGCAGACGACATCGAACGCGGCCCCGGGCGCCCCTCCCATTGGTTCACGACTCATCAAGACGAGCTGCTGGGGACGAAATCTTTAGGTCCGACTATTGACCTCGCCTGCGGACGCGGGCGACATAGCCTCGCCGCAGCGGCGCTCGGGTTAGAAACGATCGCTCTCGATCGAAACGCTGAATCGCTTGCGGAGCTCTCTAGCCAAGTAGATAGCTCCGGCCTGCTCGAAACCCGCACGCTCGACCTCGAAGGGGATGAAGCTCCCGACCTAGGCACGGCATGTTTCGGTGCGGTCTTGGTGTTCCGATATCTGCACCGCCCGCTATTCCCATGGATCGAATCACTTCTCGCGCCTGGCGGGGTGCTGCTCTACGAAACCTTTACGACTGCACAGCGTCCACTCGGCTGGGGACCGTCCCGCGATGACTTCCTCTTTCAGCCGGGGGAACTCGCGACGTCGTTTCCAAAGCTCGAAACGGAGCGCTACAAAGAGGGCCTATCGAAGGATCCGCGCGCGGCGCAGACCGCACGCCTCTTTGCCCGAAAGCCTCGTTAGTTTTGCTCCACAGCAGGAGCCTCAAGCGCCCTCTTCTTTCAATTGTCTCGATAACCGCCTTCCGCTTCGAGTCCTTCGAGCTGAACGCGGGCCCAGCGCGCATGCTCCGCAAGCAGAGGGTCGTCTCCGTCCTCGTGAAGCGCGATCTCCGGCAAGAGCGTTCTGTCCCCGGAATTGCCAGCGGCGACGAGTGCATTACGAATGAGACCAACCCGCCCTGCGCGGCGAATCGCCGTCTTATGGCTCGCCGTGCGAAAGGTCTCCTCGTCCAGGGTAAGCAACCAAGTGAGCGTCGGTCGTTCCCATTCTTCACGCTTCGCCAAACGAGTTCGGAGACCGAGCGGGTCCGCAGGCCAAGCTTTTGGCCGGCTTCGATTCCACGGACAAACGGTCTGACATAGGTCGCAGCCGAAAACATGTTCGCCCTGTAAAGCTCTGACTTCCTCGGGGATCTCGCCCTTAGTTTCGATCGTCGTATACGAGAGGCATTTCGTCGCGTCGAGCACATACGGTTCTGCAAAAGCCTGCGTTGGGCAAACATCAAGGCACGCGCGGCAGGTCCCGCAATGATCTGTCACCTGCACATCCGGCCTCAGCTCCGCGTCACATAGAATCACGCCGAGCATTAGGTGAGACCCGAGATCCGGATGGATCAGCATGCTGTTCTTTCCGATCCAACCCAGGCCGGCCGCCTCCGCTGCGGCCCGTTCTGTTACGGGCCCCGTATCGACATAGCTTTTTGTGCGAACCGATTTTTCTAGCATCTCGGGCAGAGCGGCCTCGATTGCCCGAATACGCTCTAGCAATACGTCGTGATAGTCATCGCCGCCGGCGTATCGTGCGACCTCTCCTCGCGATGGCCCCGGAAGCGATCCGGACTTCTTGGAAGATTCGGCGGGACTCGGTGCAGGACAGAGCAGCCCGACAGCTATGACCGTTTTTGCACCGGGCAGAACTCGGCGCAGGTCCGCACGCTCATCCAGGCGGTTGCCTACGTAGTCGAGGCTGCCTCCATAGCCGCGGTCCCACCATGTCCTCACAAAGGCTGTTCGCTCCGTCGGCTCTGCCGAACCGAATCCAATCGCATCCACACCCAGCAGCATTGCCACTCGACGGATTCGTTCTTCGACGGGCACGGACGCGGTCATGCAGCTGCTTCTAGTTCCGGCTCAGGAATAAAGAGCCGAAGCGCTGCCCCGATCCCCAGCAAGCACAAACAACCCAGCACGTACGTCGCGACGCCGGCCCATTCGTGAAGCGGTCCTTTAGTCGCGAATTCGACGTCGACGGAGGTTGCGAGCGCGACCGTAAGGATCACGCGAATCAGGTTCCCGGCCAGCGCGATCGGAAGCACGGAAACGACGAGGACAGCGCGACGCCACGGAACGACCTCCGTGAAGTAGGCAATGAACACGCCGATTGGGATCAATGTGATCAAGGATGTGATCCCACTACAAGCTTCTGCGACAAAGAGAGACTGGTCACCAGGCAAGCTCAGAACATTGCCCTCACGAAAGACCGCGACGCCACCGCCTTGCAGAATGCGAACGCCAATCGTGCTCACCAAGAGTTGCAGCTTAACGATCACGGGAGTTACCCACGAAATCGGAAGCGGAACCATAAAGAGCAGATAGGCGAGCGGGAACCGCAGCGCCTTCACCCAACCCGGCCCCCGCAAAGCCAATACGCATGCCACCACAGTGACTACCGCTAGCAACCCGAGAATCGTCGCCTGACCAAATAACAAGCCGGCGACATAACCGACGCCTACCCCAGCAAGAATCAGCAACCCGCCCGGCAGCGGCTCGGAAGGCAGATCGGCCAAACGCTCTCTATGAGCGGTTGCGGCCCAAAGCGCGACCACGGGGACGAGGTAACCGTGAGAGGCGTAATCGACGGTGCTCCATATATCGGAGAGCGCAAGGAACCCGGGAACCCAGATGAGCGCGAGTACGCCAACAATCATCAATTCAGTCCGACTCAATGGCTCACTCCTAAGGCGCGATGCGGTACGCAACCCCGACTGCTCATCGATTGCTCCGTGGTTCCGGGAGCCTCTTTGAGGTTGAACTCTCATTCTTGAGGATTGAGTCACAGAACCACAGGGGCTCACACACACCTATCGTCTATCGGGAGGCGGACGGAAAGGATTTAGTCCGAGCGGAGTGTTTATAAGTCCCATTGGACCCCAACATAAATACAAGCCGTGCAGGCACGGTCCCTACGTGCTGAATACAGCGATCAGACATCTTCTCTGCAAGTAGCGGCGAACCCAAAAGGACCGCCGGTCGACCCGCTGGGAGCGCGATATAATCCTCGCGTGTGAACTAAACTTCCGGACGGACTCTATGCCACTGACCTCGGCAGCGCGCTCCTTGGGGGCATAAGAGATCTATCGATCAGCAGCGTTCCGTCATTTCCGGAGAATGAAGTCATGGCCCGGGCATCGCCCCGGGACCGCGCTCCTGCGCCTGCAAGCGCAGCGAATAAGCAAGACCCTCGGGTTCGCAGCCGACGACCTCTGACTCAGGTATGCTTCTCCATACGCCGAAAGACGTCCAACCCTCGGCGAGCCGCGCGAATGAATGGAGTGCATGCAGGATCGACTCGTATATCTGATTGGATCGCCCCGCTCGGGATCGACTCTTCTCAGTCGTATCCTCGGAGCGCACCCCGAGATCTTCGCCCCCGAAGAGCCGCACCTGATCACGCCCATGGCGCATTTGGGCTACTACGACTCAGTCGAAACCGCGCCCTACGATCCAATCATCACCCGCGCCGCTGCCCGCGCCCTCGTCTCGGCATTGCCTGACGGGGAGACCGAGTACCTCGACGCCCTGCGTGCCTACAGCGACGCAATCTACGCAGGGCTCTTCAAGAACGCAGGCGAAGCGAGCCTGCTGCTCGATAAGACGCCTGCTTACGCACTCTCTCTAGACTTCCTGGCACGGCTCTATCCGGATGCGCGATTCATCGTCCTCACACGGCACCCGATCGCAGTTTGGTCGTCCTTCGTCGATTCGTTTTTCGACGGCGACGATCTAGTCGCTCACGAGCACAACCCTTTGCTCGAACGGTACGTGCCCGCGATCGCACGATTCATTCGCACGACCTCATCCAATATCCATCGCGTGCAATACGAGAATTTGGTTCAAGAACCCGAGGAAAATGCTCGTCAAATATGCGCTTTTCTGGATATTGAATTTGCCCCAGGAATGGTTGACTACGGCTCAGCGCCCGGCGCTCGCGGCGAATCGACGCGTGGACTCGGGGATCCGACCACAGTTTCGCAGAAAAGCCGCCCCACGACCGACAGCCTTTCAAAGTGGGCAAAGGCAGCAACGGGGAACACAGAACGCGTAACGCTCTACCAAGAGATTCTGGCTCGCCTCGCCGACGAAGACCTAGAGACCTGGGGCCACTCACGAAAAGCAATCGCAGCGGAACTCGATCAGATCGACCTCGCTGGCCGCCCGGCGCCCAGACCTAAGCTCACGCGGTATGCTCTTGAGCGGCGGGTGCTGGTCGCCATTCGACGCCAAATCCAACCGGACAACGCTCTCGGCGGCCTGGTCAAAAAGGTCCGAGAGGTCTGCGACGTCCTGCTCCGTTAACCCGATCCTTCGATCTTGGGCTTCGGCGCGCTGAATGGATGGCCGATAAAAATTCCTGCGGGGCGTGCATCCCCCGACAGGAGAATGCTATAAATGGCTGCTATGGAAGAAAGAATCACTCGACCCGCAACGTCCTTCGGCGACGCTTCCCGCGCCGCTGGTTCGACCGATAAGCCCGTTCGCTTCGCGCGACCGACTGCGCAGCAGATCTCGCTTTGCTGTGAGATCTCCGCCTACGCGCCGGACGGCGACGACCTACCGCTCTTCTAATTTTCGAGCCCGAAGGGCTCGAGGACAACAAGAAGCGTTTTGGGTGAAGCAGAGATAGACGGTTGGGCTTGCGGGCTGAATCGTCTTTTTGCGCTGTTCGGAGTTTGATCTTCGGACCAACAGCCCAAGCAGCATCCTCGACCAGCCGGCGCAACAAGCGGCGACGAGGGCCTCTGAAACCCAATCAGAGAGATGCATGGCGGCGAAGATGCTCCCCTAGCCGCCACAGATTGAGCCAGCCAAGCCCGGTTGGCCCGGCCGAGTCAGCGATACTTGATCATGCTCCGGGCCTGCGCTTTTGCTTCTGCTCCGGCGATTGTCCAGTCAAAGAACAGTGTTCGGCTAATGCTTCCTCGATCGAAAACACGTGGGGGTCAACAGCGCCCATTTTGCGCAGGCCTTTTGCTAGTTCGAAGACGTATTCAGGATTCGCGCCGCTTGGACCGCGAGCGCCTGCAATCTGATGCGCGATCGCATCGACAGACGCGAAACCTAGATAGGCCCGGTTTGCCGGGCTCGCTACGTACACGAGGCCGGGTGTCGGAGGGGCCTTCTCTTGATTAGAGACGGACGCATCCGCGTCGGCGGCCTCTGGAAAATACAAATCGAGCTCCAGGCGGTCGTAGCCGCCGCGCTCCCGATGATCGAGGCCCGCAAGAACCCGATCGGGATCGGAGCGCAAAATTCGATAGGCGGTCCCCCAACAAGGACCGGGCTCGAAATCGGCTCCTTCGATCTCCTGCACTGACGCGTTCGGCAGGAGTGTTACGACTCGGCCAGGTCGTTCGGGGAGACCGCGATGGTCCATCGATCCTTGCCAGAAGCGACGGGCAAAGCCTTTGATATACGCGGGATGCGACTCTAGATGGTCGAAGGCGGGCCGCCAAACCAGCGAGCCGTAGCCAAAGATCCAAAGCGACTCTTCCTCAGAATTCGCTTCGAACGCCGTCGTTACGGAATCTGCGGCTGCGCGGCGCGGGCTCATCACGAAATCAAGCCTACCTCATTGCTGCGGTCGCGCGGCGGCTCGGCACTGCGCGAATTGCGTCTTGGGAACTCGCCTTAGCACCGGCTCTAACCGTCGTACGTAATCGCGATGACTTCATAGACTGTTTCGCCTTTCGGACGGCGGACAACGACTTCGTCGCCCAGCCGTCGGCCCATGAGCGCTCGCCCGACGGGAGAATCCACACTGATCCGCCCTTTGTGTGCATCGAATTCATCAGGCCCAACCAGCTGGTATCGCTGACGCTCGCCTTCCTCGTCCTCGATCGTCACCCAGGCCCCGAAGTAGATTCGGTCTTCTTCTTTGCGCGGTCCCGTCTCCACAACATTGAGATCATCGACCCGCTTGGTGAGAAACCGAATACGACGATCGATCTCACGAAGGCGCTTCTTACCGTAGATGTAGTCGGCATTCTCAGAGCGATCACCGAGGGCTGCGGCGACGGAAACTGCCTCTGTGACCTTCGGACGCTCATCGGTCCACAGCCATTTGAGCTCCGTCTGCAACTTTTCGAATCCCTCCCGAGTGATGTAGTTCGTCTTTTGGGCCAATCGATGATTTCTCTCGTCGACGCGTTATTCCACCGTCGCATGGGCCGCGCTATGATGACGCCCTATGAGTGAACGATCCAGCGACGGCGCAGCAGAATCCAATTCAAAACGACCGGACAGAAGAGGACCGCCGCCAAACCCGATCCACCATCCGCTCTTTCTCCCAGTTTTGCTCGTCGCATTTACGATGTGGTTTGGATACGACGCATTCCTGACGACGGATCCCGAGATGCTGGAGCACCAAAATTTCAATCGGATGATGTATCTGATCATGCAGCCGATCTGCTTCCGCTCGATCCCACGCGGCATAGCCGAGTTCCTCGAAGACGAGCAGGTGGCAGCCCGCGCGCAGGCGTGACGCAACTTGCAGCTTAAGCACGCAATAAGACCCAAAGGCACGAACCCCGAACAAAGTTCTGCTGCGCTTTGGCCTCGCCGCTTCCGATAAGTATCCGGAAAGGCCTCGCGTATCCACGCGCTCGGCCGCCGGAGAAGTCTTGGCCGCTCCCCCTGAAATAGCCTCCGCCAACCCCGTGTCCCCAACAGTCCTGCTGGGACACGAAGGCTTCGGCGAAGACCTGACGCTCGACTGCACCGCCACCGCCGGCGGAATTCGCGGGCGTGACGCGGCGGACCTTCGTGCACCGCAGCCCGGCGACGAACTTCAGGCGCGCTTTCGATACCAGGTTCTGCGCCGGCTCGGTCGGGGGGGCTTTGGTTCTGTTTTTCTGGCGCGATGTCTCGATTCCGCTGCGCCCGGCGCCACGAACACGCCGCCTAAGCTCGTCGCCCTCAAGGTGATGGCGCGCCCCGATGATCCCCAAGCACGCAATTCACTGAAGCGGGAATTGGCGGCACTTCTCGCGGTCAATCACGACCGGATTCCGAAATTATACGATTGGAACATCGACGGAGAGACCTGCTTTGCTGCGATCCAGTACTTCCCTGCCGGAAGTCTGGCAGATGCTTGGCCCTTCCTTGGTCGTCTTTCCGCTGAACAGACCTGGCGACTCCTTTCTGACTTGACGCAAGCCATCGGCGCAGCGCATCGCGCGTCGGTTCTCCACTTGGATGTTAAGCCCTCAAATGTTCTTCTTGACGGCAACGGCGGCTATGTCCTGACGGACTTCGGCGTGTCGCACTCCTCGCGGATGTCCAAGGGTCTATTGCATCAAGGACAGCTGTCTATCGGACTCGGGACACGGGGCTACCGAGCGCCGGAGCAAGCAACCGCCAAGGTTCAGAACTTCGACCTGCGTACGGATCTTTGGGGCGTCGGAGCGACGGCCTGGGCCCTGTTTACCGGGATCGACCTCAATAAACGCCACGATGTCCTCAGGACGCGTGAACAGGGGAACGTCTTCGGCCTCCAGGCCATGTCTGATATCGCCCTCGACTGCCCTCCTCCACTAGAAGAAGTCGTGATGGGGATGCTCTACATCGATCCCACGAGGCGTCCCGGTGGCACCGGCGAGGTCCTCGCTCAAATTCGGGCGATCGCAAGCGGATTCGGACTCGATACAGCCACGATCGCTTCCGCGCGCCGCAGCCAAATCACCCTCGAGGAAATCAAAGGTGTCATAGAAGGCCTTGTAGACCCACTCTGGGCCTCCATATGTCGCGGTCCCGGATTCGACCGCTATTTCGTGAAGTTCGAAGATGGAGAAGTCATCACATCGCTTCGCGATACGGCCCAGCACACGGTCCTGCTGCTCTCCGGTGCCGTGTCCGTCGATGTCAACA
Organism: Deltaproteobacteria bacterium UBA4427; assembly: GCA_002390675.1. Lineage (GTDB taxonomy): Bacteria > Myxococcota_A > UBA9160 > UBA9160 > UBA4427 > UBA4427. Next base: position 8,708 of record DGPZ01000174.1, on the reverse strand, counting down.
ACAAAGAAGTTGCGCAAGAGGCCCGCGAAGGGACTTTCCTTGGAGCTATCTCGACTCTGACCGCCGCGACGAGAGAAGCTTCTCTCGTCGCGATCGGCACGACTTGGTGCTGCCTCTTTAACGAAGCAGAGCTTGAACAACTCGTTACTTGCAATCCTGCCGTCGCCGTCCGAATGGTCCGTACCATGGCAGATCGTATCGCCACTGGACCTCCTCGCCCGCGCGCCTAACGGCGCCAATCTTTCAGTCTCGGGCTGAGCATTCCATCAGACCCAGCCATCGCACTCTTCCCCGCCCCCCTCTCCATTTACTCGAATTGGCAGGATTCGCTCTGCCTGAACCTGAGCGCGATTCGATTCACGGCGCCGGTCTGCCGATCGCCGGCGAGTTTCCTGTAATTTGGAGCGGCGTGGGAAAAGCGCGGCCTTGAGTGCTTGCCGGTCGGGCTACAACGCTTGGACGCATTCCGCTGGTGTAAACCCGCGGTGCCCATAATCCGCCCCACCCGCGGTGAGAATTTTTCCCTGCGCGAACTCGGCGGAAGCATTCGCGCGGTCCCAACGAGCGAGATAGCCTTCCGACCATGCAAACCGCGGGCACTCTAGGAATCATCGTCAATCCTCACTCCGGTCGCGACGCGCGCAGGCTTTTCGCCCGCGCCGGTACCTCCACGATCGAAGACAAACGCAATCAGGTCACACGCATCGTCGTCGGCGCCGCCGCCGCAGGCATCAAGAAGATCCTGCTCTCACGTGACTCCTTCCGGATAGCGGCAGCCGCTACTGAAGCGCTCACGATCGACGTCGAATGCGAACTCGTCGAAACCGACCTGACCGGGCACGGCATCGACAGCCAAATGGCTGCACGTGCCATGAGAGAAGCGGGCTGCGGCGCAATCGTTGCGCTGGGTGGGGACGGTACCAGTCGCGCCATCACTCAAGAGTGGCGAGACGTCGTCCTCCTACCCCTTTCGACGGGCACCAATAACGTCTTTCCCTTTCACACCGAAGCCACGATCGCGGGCGCGGCAGCCGGCCTCGTAGCCTCCGGGCGCCTCGCACTCGAAGACGGAGCGGAACGCTCCAAGATCGTCGAGGTCATGTGTGAAGATGGTCGCGAAAGCATCGCATTGATCGACGCGGCCCTGTTGGTGGACGACCACCCGGGATCTCTGCTCCAGGCTGACCCGGAGAAGCTCGCCCGCATTCTCTTGACCCGCGCAGAGCCCTCTGCTGTGGGACTCTCCCCGGTAGGGGGACTCCTAATGCCCTGTTATGCCCCAGACAATTTCGCCGTCGAAGTTGTGGGCCGCCCGGAGCCGAACCCAGAGGAAACAGGGAAGACGCTCCGATGCCCAATCTCACCTGGGCTCTACGCGAACGTCGGCATCGAATCTGTCGACCGCGTCGAACTCGGGGGCGAAGTTCGCTGGACTGGACCAGGACTTATGGCATTTGATGGAGACCGTGAAATCGTTTTAGCCGAAGACGAAAGTGCCATTCTGCGCGTCGTACGAAATGGCCCATGGGTCATCAATCCCGATCGCGCACTTTCCGCCGCCGCAGCACAAGAACTATTTATGGACCTTGGCCACTGGCACGACAAGCGAAGCGGCGCGACGGGCTGTTGTTAACCCTATGCTCCGGCTGGGCCGATGATCGTGCGCACGAAGATTCTAATTGCAGACGGCGCATAAGCCGACGCATAGCAGGAGTCGTCCCTTGACTAATGTTGATTTATACTCCTCGATCGAGACCGTGCGTGAATGGATTCGAGAAGCAGGCTCCGTCGCCGCCCTAACCGGCGCTGGAATCTCCACGGACTCGGGCATCCCTGATTTCAGAGGACCTAGGGGACTCTGGACGAAGGACCCGACCGCCGAGAAGATGGCGACCCTAGATGCCTATGTATCCGACCCAGACGTGCGCAGGCGCTCCTGGAAGTGGCGTCTCGAAACCCAGCAAAACAAACGCGAACCTAACGACGGACATCGCGCTCTCGTCGATCTCGAGCGTGCGGGGCATCTCGACACTCTTGTGACCCAGAACGTCGACGGGCTCCACCAAAGTGCGGGCTCCGACCCAGCGCGGGTCGTGGAAATCCACGGCACGATCCAAGAAGTCCAATGCCTCGACTGCGAAGAACGTGCTCCTGTGGAACGGGCTCTGGCACGAGTGATCGCAGGCGAAGATGACCCGTCGTGTCGTAGCTGCGGCGGGATATTGAAATCTGCAACGATTTCATTTGGACAGGGACTCGTCTCGCGAGACCTGGCTCGGGCGCAAGAAGCAGCCGAGCGATGCGACCTCATTCTCGCGATCGGTACGACGCTCGCAGTTTACCCGATCGCTGCGATGGTTCCGATCGCAAAGGAAGCCGGGGCGCGGGTTGTGATCCTGAATGGCGAGCCGACAGAGATGGACGGGGTCGCCGATACTGTGCTGCGCGGGTCCATCAGCCAAATACTTCCGCAACTCGTTCCCGCGCCCGACTAGCACGTCCCAAGAGCGCGCTCTACCGAGGTAGCTGCGACCGGACTACCATCCAAGGGCACGCGCATGAGACACAATCAGATCGCCGGCTTCATCAATGCCTATAAGCTCGGTATTCAAAACCATGTGGTAGTGAAGCGGATCATTCCAATCGCGGCCGTATAGTTCTTTGTGGTACTTAGCGCGGTTCGAGTCTCGCTCGTCGAGAAGCTCAGCGGCCTTCTCATTCGAAAGTCCATGTTCTTTTGCTGCCAATTCAATTCGATAGTCCCGTGAGGCGACAAGCCTAATATGTAGAGCTTCTTTTTCGCGCGCGAGAATCGCGGCTGCCGCCCGGCCCACCATCACGACGCGGTCGCGCCGGCTAAGTTCCTCTACGAATTCGCGACTAATATGAGCCAGCTTGACCGAATCAGGCTCGTCCATCGCTGTCGGCGTCGAGACCAAAAACTCTGGGAACGAGAGCGCGGAACTTTGAGCAAAGCGCTCCAAGAAAGTCGGAACACTCTCCTCGAGGCTCTGGACATCTTCTTTGCTGTAGCCCGACTTTGCAGCGATCGCTTCGGCGAAAGCATCGTCGACGACTTCCCATCCCAGAGCACCCGCGATTCTTTTCGCCACCGGCTGCGCGCCGGCCATGAATTGCCTCGAGATCGTGATCAACATGCGCCTTCTCTCCCCAGACGTACGATCGGCTTGGGCGCCCTCGGCAACAGCTGCCGAACACATCCATGAAGCCAAAGCGTACATGATCAAATGGATTCAGACTTCGCCTTCACGCGCTCGTCCAGATTCCGGAGGGCAGGACTCAGGACGTAAAACAACAGGACGGCCACGACCGCTAAGAGCGAAGACGCTCCCACCGCGGCAGGTGCCCCAATTTTGTCCGCAATCCACCCCATGGGTAACGACCCCAGCAAGGGCAGCGAAACCGACATCATTAAGAAGCTCGACACCCGTCCGCGAACCTCGTCAGGAATCACCAGCTGGATAGCCACGTTATTCAGGGTGGAGAAGATGCTCGCTCCCACATTGGCAAAGAGCGAAAGGACGACTGCGGGCCAAAAAAACGGACTCCAAGCAAATGCCGCCAAAAAGAGACTGAACGTGATGGCACTTAACATCATCAGCCGAAGGCGCGGCATATCTTGGCTGCGGCCAGCGACGTAGAAGGAGCCAAGCACGGCACCCATCCCAACAGCGGCGCTCAGAATTCCAACACCCTCTGGTCCGGTCATCCATACTTTTTCCGCGAAGACTGGGATCATTGTCATGAAGGGCATCACTAAGAATTGCGGCAGTAGCCCGAACAAGAGCAGCATCGAAACGAAGCGATCCTCAAGGAGGTATTTGAAGCCGCCTGTAATGTTACTCAGAAGCGGCTCAAGTCGTGCCGCCTCGGGCGGCGGCAAGCGTTGGACCGTAAACATCGACGCGAGAGCGATGCCATAGAGCACTAGATCCACGACGTAAGCGCCTGTCACACCGATGGCCGCAATCAGAAATCCTGCGAGTGCGGGTCCGAGCACTCGAGTCGCATTCATCCCGGTCATATTGAGGCCCATAGCCGCGCCGAGGTGTCGTCGGCCCACAAGCGCATAAACAATCGCTGAACGTGCCGGCATCATGAGTGGGAACGAACAGCCGAGCGAAGCGGCCGCGACGACCAGATGCCAGAACTCGATTCGGTCCGATACGAAAAGACCCAACACGATCAACTCGGTTAGAATCGCCAGCGTCTGCGCGGTCATGATCAGGCCACGCCGTTCGACGCGATCCGCCAATGCGCCACCCAAAGGCGAAATGAAGAACATCGGAATCGCCATCGCCGCTGATACGATCCCCAAGGACAAGGCACTATCGGTCAGCTGATACGCGATCCATGGGCGCACGACTCCCTGGCCGCCCATCGCCAGGAAGAAGGCCATGTTGCCGATAAACACGCGCTTGAACTGTTCGTTCTGTAGTGATTCGGTCGCGCGACTCCAACCCGAGTCAGGGCGTCCGGGCGCGGTCTTAAGTGGGTCCTGCGGCATCACGCGGATCCTCGCAGTTTCAATCGTCCCGCGCATCCGGGCGACCAAGATTGCTTCGGGTTCAAGCCTGCTGAACTTCGCGGTCGCTCATCCCAATCAGATAGAGAATTCCGTCGAGACCGAGATTCGAAATCACTTGCTCGGCAGATGCACGCACTTTTGGCTTCGCATGAAAGGCGATTCCAAGCCCCGCCGAATCGAGCATTGGCAGATCATTCGCGCCATCACCAACCGCGATCGTCTGTTCTAGTCGCAGGTTTTCACGCTCCGCGAGTTCCCCCAGCAGCGCCGCTTTTCGCGCACCGTCGACAACAGGGCCCGCCACACGCCCGGTCAACTTGCCATTCTTGATCTCGAGTTCGTTGGCATAGACGTAGTCGATTCCGAGCTGTTCCTTCAGATGCTCCCCGAAATACGTGAAGCCACCAGAGAGAATCGCCGTGCGATAGCCGAGGGAACGCAGCGTTCGAATCAGGCGCTCGGCGCCGGGCATAATCGGAAGTTGCTCTGCAATCTGGGAAAGCACACCTTCGTCGAGCCCTTCGAGCAAAGCGACGCGTTGCACTAGGCTCTGCTCGAAATCGAGTTCGCCGTTCATAGCGGCCTCGGTGATCGCAGAAACCCGTTCGCCTACACCTGCAGCCTCAGCCAGCTCATCGATCACTTCCGCCTGTATCAGCGTCGAATCCATATCGAAAGCCACCAGTCGTCGATTACGTCGATAGACATCATCCACCTGAAATGCGATGTCGACATCAAGTTCCTGAGCGAGAGCGAGCAGATCCCCACGAAGGGCCGACGAATCATCCGGCGTACCGCGCAGCGACAGCTCAACGCAGGAACGCAGTTCGTCGCCCGGAGTGCGTAGAGAAACACGCCCGGACAAACGGCTGATATTGTCGATATTCAGACCGTGTCGCGTCGCAACATCGCCGAGTCCTTCAAGATGGCGCGCCGTCAAACGGCTGCCGATCAGCGTCATGATATGTCGGGGTTGTCCCTGCTCTCCAACCCAGCGCTCATATTCATCAAGGGGGACGGGCGTGAAGCGCGCCTGTAAATCCCACTCGTGCGCCTTAAAGAGCACGTCCTTCAGAACGGGATGCGACTCCGCCTCGGGCGGCATCTCCACCAGAATGCCGAGAGTCAACGTGTCATGGATGACAGCCTGTCCGATGTCGAGCACGCGAATGTCGTGGCTTGCGAGGATCGTGCTCAGATCGCGGGTGATCCCTGGACGATCGGGACCCGTGAGATTGATGAGGATGACCTCGGACATGCCTGCCTTTCGATGCTTGAGAATTTAAGAGCGACGCCGAAGCGATTCGAGCGAGATTCCTAGGGAATGCCGAAGCGCAATGGGTGCTCTGGTCCTTGGGACGTAAAGCATGACCGGAGCGCACTCGCGGCGCATCGCCCGGGATCCCGTCGGTGGAAGGATCGGCGAAACCCCGAGCGGCGCAAGGGCCAGACGCAAAGCCAAGCAATGAGTGACGCAGCCCACGACTTGCCCTTTAAAACCCCAATCGGGGTGAAAGCGTTAGTCTCCTTTACTGGTAGGCTATCGGTTCCCACATTCGTCATTGTGACGTGCCTAGAGGAGATCCCCTCATTTGCCCGGTCCACTCACGGGGCACCGTGTCCTCGAACTCACCACGACGGTCTCCGGCCCAATGGCAGGGATGATGCTCGCCGACCAGGGCGCGGAGGTCATCAAGATCGAGCCGCCAATTACCGGTGACTCGGCCCGCTACTTGGGCCCCTCACGGGGCGGAATGAGCGCGCTCTTCGCGACACTCAACCGAAATAAAAAGTCCCTCGTCCTCGACCTGAAGTCAGAACCCGAGAACGAAATCTTTCTGCGACTCGTCGAAACAGCGGACGTCCTTCTCGAAAATTACCGCCCCGGCGTCATCGATCGGCTCGGCTTCGGGTACGAACGCCTCAGCCAGATCAATCCGCGACTCGTATTCGCTTCCATCTCGGGCTATGGCCAGGATGGGCCCTACGAGAATCGACGGGTCTATGACCCCCTGATTCAGGCCACGACTGGAACTGCCTTCGCCCAGGGCGGCGATGTACCGACGAACATGCGCACCATCGTCTTCGATAAGGTCACAGCATTAACGACCGCACAAGGCATAACAGCAGCGCTGCTCGAACGCGCTCGTACGGGCCTCGGACAATACGTCCCGGTCGCTATGATCGAAGCCGCTCTCAGCTATCAATGGCCCGATGTCATGTGGTCCCATGCCTTATTAGGCGAAGGGACCTCAGAAGGTCCACGGGAGCTCGCGGATTGGTTTCCGGTCTTTCGCGCCAAAGACGGGTTTGTCTCGATCGTCCTCGTGGCGGATCCAGCAGTCGAGCTTCTCTCAATTTGGCGAGGCTCAGAACTGCACCTCGATCGTCGCTTCAAAACCCTGGCCGATCGTGTCGAGAACATGCCGGCCTTCGTAGAAGCCGTTGAAGCAATCTTGGCGGATATAACGACCGACGAAATTTGCACGAACCTCGATGCGTTCGGGATCCCCGTGGCGCGCGCGAATGCCTTGGATGAGGTCCACTCGGACGAGCAAGTCCAACATCTTGGCAGCCTTGTTGACACGGAACATCCCACGATGGGCGCGCTGCGGTTGGCGAAGCCGCCGATCAGGTTCGGTGGCCATTCGCCGAGCGCGGCAGAATTCCCAGAACGGCCCGCCCCGACCCTTGGCAAAGACTCCCGTGCACTACTTACTGAGCTCGGTGTCGATCATGGCAAGATCGAAGAACTCGCCAGGCGCGACGCGAAGAATGCTGAACTGGTGGCCGCGGCACTCGCGAACGCCTGAGCGAAACCCTGTCATCCGTGTCCGACTACGAATCGCTCGGAAAGCTGAAGCGCGTAATTTGGGCTTGGCGGCTATTTGGCGACCAGAAGCCGGAGCCGATTGCCGACACGCTCCGCATAGTCGGCGAGATCGGCGACCCATAACAAGAGTTGGTGCCAGTAAAGGCTCGCAACGCCAAGCTCATCCTCAATCGCAAAGAGACTTCGACAAGCAGTATCCAGCAGCTCATCCGTTTCCGTCTCGATCCGTCCAAGCTCAGAGATCATGCTCTCAACACGAGCCACTTCACGATCCCCAAAGCCGGTCTCGATCAACTCGTCGAGCTCGTCGATGACTTTCTTGCCCTGTTCACAGGCTTCAACGCTCCGAACGGCGAGCGCCCGAAACGGTTCGGTGAGCGTGCCGGTCAAATGCATTTGGCGTTGGTCGACCAGCTCGGCAATATCCTGCGCGACGTCGGCGATCGAATCCTGGAAGTCCAGAATATCCAGCAAGTCCCGGCGTTCCATAGCCATCATCAACCGACGTGGCATATGGCTGCGGATCTCATGTTTGATGTCGTCGGCCGCATTTTCGAGCCGGTCGATTTCAATGCGCTGAGCCGCGATCGCTGCGTTGTCCCCAGCGATCATTGCCTCAACCAAAGGGACAATTTGCCGGGCGCATACGACTGCGGCGGTCATGTGTTCCTGCATCGGTCCTACAGGAGATCGGCCTACGAGCTTATCGATCCATGCCATGATGCTTCGTCCTTATGCAGGTTTGCCGCGGAGGGGCTCGCTAACTGAGCACGCCCTTGAAAAAGTAGTAAAAGAAGATCGCGAGTCCGGCCGCCAGTGGCAGCGTCGAAACCCATGATGCGACGATCGTCGCTACGACGCGGAGATCGACGGCGCCGATGCCCCGTGCGAGGCCAACGCCCAGAACGGCACCGACCAGTGTATGTGTCGTCGAAACAGGAATGCCCATTCGGGACGCAATCACGATCGTGGTCGCTGCTGCGAGCTCCGCGGCGAATCCTCGGCTCGGCGTGAGTTCCGTGATCTTCTTGCCCACGGTTTCCATCACTTTGTAGCCCCAAGTTGCCAGGCCCACGGCAATGCCGATGCCACCAATCGCGAGCATCCAGGGCTCCACCGGCGACTTGCTCGAAACGACGCCTGTGGCGCCTTCATTTACCGCGCCCACGATTGCCGCCAAGGGGCCAATTGCATTTGCAACGTCGTTCGAGCCATGGGCAAACGCAACGGCGCAAGCCGTAAGGATCTGAAGCACCACGAACACGCGTTCGGTTTGACTGAAGCGCTGGCCCGGATCTTTCTTTCCCGCTTGCGCGCGCCGAAGCA
>DGPZ01000188.1:16905-18418 GCA_002390675.1 Deltaproteobacteria bacterium UBA4427 | reverse complement strand
ACCGACGAAACTAGGCCTCGCGGACAACTTTTAGGAGGGGCCCGCAGCATGATCAGCAGCAAGCCCTTAGACTCAAGCGCGTGTACCTACTACAGAAAGGTCGTACCGTGTCTGACGCCCCACCTTATGTCCCCCCGAAAGTCTGGAAATGGGACGCCGAAAGCGGCGGCCGTTTCGCAAGCATCAACCGGCCCACCTCCGGTGCGACTCACGAAAAAGAACTGCCCCGCGGCGAACACGATCTCCAGCTCTACTCTCTTGCCACGCCTAACGGCGTCAAGGTCACAGTCCTCCTCGAGGAACTGCTCGCTCTCGGCAAGAAAGAGGCAGAGTACGATGCCTACCTAGTGAATATCGGAGAAGGAACTCAGTTTGGCAGTGGCTTTGTCGCAGCCAACCCGAACTCCAAAATCCCAGCGCTAGTTGACTACGGCACGCCGACGCCGACGCGAGTATTCGAATCCGGCGCGATTCTTGTCTATCTCGCTGAGAAATTCGGAGAATTCATTCCGACGGAACCCTCGGCCCGAGCCGAATGTATGTCTTGGCTCTTCTGGCAAATGGGCAGTGCACCCTATCTAGGGGGCGGTTTCGGTCACTTCTACGCCTACGCACCGGAGAAATGGCAGTACCCGATCGATCGTTTCGCCATGGAAGTGAAGCGGCAGCTCGATGTTCTTGACCAGAACCTCGCGGATCGGCAATTCCTCGGCGGCAACGATTACACGATCGCCGACATGGCCACTTACCCCTGGTACGGCGGCCTCGTCAAAGGGCTGCTCTACGATGCTGGCGAGTTCCTGGACGTCGCCTCCTATAAGAACGTCATTAGGTGGTCCGATGAAATTTCTGAGCGGCCCGCGGTTAAGCGGGGACAAAGAGTGAACCGTGCATGGGGTCCAGAAGACGAACGCGTTCCGGAACGCCACTCGTCCGCCGATCTCGACTAGGGGCCCCGGCATCCGACGTTTCTATTCGAAGGAGGGCTCCGGAGTTCACACCAGCGTGCCGGCGCACGCAGCGATCGCAGCTGCGTACGTCGCCGTTCGTGGCAGGAGCCGCTCCACGCAGAAGCGAGCCATCGCGATTTTCGACTCATAGGAGTGGCCCTATCCGCAAATGCCTTAGTGAGCTCCAATGCCTCGCTGGTTTTGTACCACCAAGCAAAAAACGAAGGCACTGCCCGACGTATCAATCGCGCTACCGTTTCGAAATCCGATTCACGAAGTCCCTCGGCGCCGCAGCGGACCAGATAAGAGACCTATAAAAACAATATGAACCTCAATGAAATCGATCTGACGAACTCCGAGCTCTATAGAAACGGATTTCCTCACGAAGTCTTCAACACACTCCGGAAAGAGGCACCCGTCTGGCGACACCCGGCGACGGCTGGCTTCGACCAAACAGGGGACCGCGATTTTTGGGTCTTGTCACGTTACGCGGACATCCGAGACGTCAATCGCAACCCGGAAGACTTTCTATCAGTCACGGGCGCCGGCCTTGGATTCGAAGG
>DGPZ01000188.1:0-16788 GCA_002390675.1 Deltaproteobacteria bacterium UBA4427 | reverse complement strand
GTCTCAATCGTCGACGAAGCCATCGAACGCGAGAACGTCGAGTTCGTTCAAGACGTCGCCTATCAGCTTCCGATGCACATGATCGCGGATGTCCTTGGTATTCCCAAGGAAGATCGAGCCTGGCTCTTCACATTGCTCAACGACATGCTGCTTTGCATCGATCCCGAACACCCCGTTCCAGAGTCGGAGCGAGAAGGACTCGCCGCACAAGTCTTCGGCTACGGCCAGAAAATCTCGGCGAGCAAGCGGGCAAACCCGACAGACGATGTTCTCTCGACCCTCGTGAAGGTTGAAGATGAGCTCGGTCCGTTGGGCGAACTCGAGCTCGATGCCTTCTTCATGCTGCTGACTGTTGCGGGCAGCGAAACGACTCGAAACGCGATTTCTGGCGGCATGCAACAACTGCTTGCCGAGCCGGAGCAGATGGCAGCCCTCCGTGCCGACCCGAGCCTAATGAAGAGCGCGACGGAAGAGATCATTCGGTGGACCTCACCCGTCGCCTACTTCAAACGTGTCGCGGCCCGAGATACCGAAATCTCTGGCGTTCCGATCAAGGAAGGTGACCGCGTCACGCTCTGGTACCCCTCGGCCAATCGCGATCAAGAAGCTTTCGAAGATCCCTTTCGATTCGATATTCACCGCAAGAAGAACGAACATGTTTCATTCGGCGGAGGGGGGCCTCATTTCTGTCTCGGCGCTCATCTAGCACGACGCGAGATCACGATGCTCTTCGAAGAACTCCTGAAGCGAACCTCGGACATCGAGTTGGTCGGAGAGGTTACGTACAGCGTGCTCGGCATTGGTAATCCGATTCTGGTCTCTCCCGGCAAGATGCCGATTCGCCTGAAAGCCGCCTAACAAGTCTACCTATTTACTCTTGAGCGTGGCGACCGGTGCGCGCCCGATACACTCTCAGCCGCAGAATTGATTATTCGAGGGCTCAGACTGAGCTGGCTCCGGGTACACAGCTCGAGATCCTGAATCACCACTCAGTGCTTCTCGACAAGCAGTGTTGCTACGCCTGTCAGAACGCTTTCATACGAACGCTCATCAAAATGGTCCTTCTGCTCATCTGCTCAATCGCAGACCGACGCTCACACGTATTTGACTCCCGCAGATTACCTTTTAGGTCGACTCTCGCCCCAGAACCCGGCCCCCGGGGCGAATGAGCCGTGGAAGCGCCGCACGAGAAGGAAGGCCGGAGGAGTTTTCCTGCAGATACATGCCCCTGATCACCCGTGAGAATTGCCAAATCGCCGATTGCTGACTCTCCGGATCTTGGCCAAAATATCCGTCGCGGTGGATATTTATCCAGCCGCCCATCGCATTCGAAAGACTGCTCTAAGGAACTTTACCCATGAGCCAATCCAATCAGGACCGCTACCTCGTTGTCTCCTCCGATGGGCATGCCGGCCTGCACGCAGCCGACTACCGCCCCTACGTAGACCCAAAGTTTCGAGATGCATTCGACGCAGCACTCCCAATTCAAGTCGAGGCCACTCAACGGATGAGTGACTACTTCCTTATCAGCGAAATCAACGAAGAATGGCGACGAGGGCGAGATGCAGAACTCGCCGGTGCTTGGGATCCCGCTGCACGGGACAGAGTGTTGGACTCGGATGGCATTGCCGCTGAAGTGCTCTTCCCGGATGGCGTCACTGAGATGAACGCCCCGCCCTTCGGTGCGGGCTTCACCATGCGCCCCGACGGCTCGAACGGCGAACTCATGTGGGCGGGTTGCGACGCACATAACAGATTTATGGCGGAGTTCGTGCAGACGGCGCCGGAGCGACGAATCGGCCTCGCCTGCATTCCTGTTTATTGGGACATCGACCTCGCAGTCAAGAAAGCACAGGAAGCGCGGGACGCTGGACTTTCCGGAGTTCTCTTGCCCCCTATGTGGGACAGCTTCGAGGGCTATCACACTTCGAAATACGATCCGTTCTGGGCGGCCTGCCAGGACCTCGCCATGCCGGTACACTTCCATTCAGGTCCGGCCCCTATGGAGCAATTCTTCGGGCCCATGCCTCCGCCGTCGGGAAAATCTATTCCGAACGGTGCCGTTGGCGCCTACCTGATGGAAGTGCACCTCTGGCTGACTCGCCCACTCACCTTCATGCTATGGGGCGGTGTATTTACGCGCTTCCCGAAGCTTAAGGTCGCGATCACGGAAGGGACTTCCGCCTGGGTGCCCGACTATGTTGCGCGACTCGAGTTCCACTACGCGGAGACGCGCGAGTCGCAGAAGCTCGGAGATTTCCGCGGGCACCTCGACAAATCCCCGGCAGAGACCTTCCGATCCAACGTGAAGATCGGCGCCTCGTGCATGTCCAAGCGCGAAGCCGATCTCCGACATGAGATCGGGATCGACAGCATGATGTGGGGCAGCGACTACCCGCATCCGGAAGGCAGCTGGCCTATCACACGAACCCAACAGCTAGATTCACTTCATGGCGTAGCGGATCACGAGATCGAAGCGCTCTTGGGTGGCAACGCAGTCGAGTTTTACGACCTAGATGCCGAGAAGCTCGCGCCTCTAGCAGCCCGGATCGGGCCCGAAAAGCAAACCTTCCAAAACCCGAGGCAGGACGTCTAGTCCATCATACACACCCAGGTGCCAGGTAACCCGTCAAGCCCACGCCAACACAGTGCCATTCATCCGACTCGAAAGGAATCCATACCATGAAGGTGTCCGTCGACCAGTACTGCATCAACGTTAGTAATCTTGATAGAAGCGTCGAGTTTTACGAAAAGACGCTCTGCTTGAAGATTACCCATCGCGTCGAGGAGAAAGAGTTCCGAGAAGTGATCTTGGGCGGCGAAAATGGCAACCGGATCCAGCTTGCATGGCAGCGCAACCACGTCGGGCCGATCGAACACGGCAACGCGTTCTGGAAGCTCTATCTCCAGACCGATGATTGCAAAGGCCTCTACAAGCGATGCATCGACGCGGGCGCGGAGTCCGTCATGGAACCGGCGCAGCTTGAGCATTGGCCCGTCATCGCAGCCTTCGTGAAGGACCCCGACGGCTACCTCGTCGAGCTCCTAGAGACCCATGGGGAATCACCTGCCGTTAGCGGCCCTGAGGCCTAACATTTCCTAGCTTAGCATCCGCACGCGCCGCCTTGGTTAACCAGGGCGGCGCGTTGTTTTGTGGAGTCTGGCTTAATTCGTTGGTGGCCTCACGCCTTCGTGAGATTGATCTGTGTAGCTACGGCGTGTACCAGATGGGCGATGTATACGCGCGGTCTTGTACGGACTCAGGCGTTCCTTCCGGCACTGTCGCACCCAAGCGAACGCGGTCGTAAACGTTCCATCGAGGGGTAGGAATTTCGATCACGCGCGCGTAGTAGAATGCGCTTTCCGTTGCGTCGAATTCGGGATCTTGCCAGTAGGCATCGAGGCTCGCAGCGCCGATGCTATTCGAATACGAACCTGTCTCGACATCGACTGTTGAGCCCACTGGCCGAACTCGCCCGAAGTATTTGCGTCGCCCATCCGAGAGCGCGACGTCATAGACCTTTTCCTTCAGAGTGCCGTCCGCCTCAAGCCATCCCTTCACGATTTGAACTCGATCGAGATTAGCGCCCCGCGGATCCTTCATGGCAGTTACTAAGAATCCGGGCGTCTTCCCTTCTCCGCTCTTCAGATCTCCGCCCATAGGAACGCCGTTCCGATAGCCGTGCCGGACAGCATCCGGACGGTCCAGATCCTCAGCATCGAAACCCCATCCGCCGAAGAGACGAACCGCGATTCGGGAGCCTGTTGTCGCATAGACCTCTTTACGCTGCATTGCTGCGAAGATCGCCTCGCGCGTATTCTCCGTGGCCCAAACGGCCGCGTAGCCCGAAGCGACAAAATCCCAGGTATCGAAGAGCACACGGCCGGGTGTATCGCCGAGCGAGATACTCGCGTTCTTTGAACGTGGGCCCGGTTCAACATTCGCAGTCTTACCCCAAAAATCATCCTCGGCAGCGGTCGCCAGCGACGTATGGGCGTCAGTGCTCCCAATCATTCCAAACTTGAAAGGGTTCGTTCCCGTTCGCGCCGCTTCCCTCAGGCCATTCTTGAGCGCCGATCGCGCGTATTCGAATTCGATCTGGCCGGCCCCCTTAGGCACAGTATTCAGGACATGTAGATTGCCGAAATCCCAAGTTTCGAAATCGGCGAATTCGTCATCCGGCGAAAGCAATGGATGGGCTTCCGCGTCGCCCTTAATCTGAGTCACTTCGACCAGAGGCTCAAGCCGCGCCCTTCGCTTTGCATAATCAGAGTCGAAAGCTGCCCCACGAGAATCCTCGACCGCAAACATTCGACCATTGCTCACATTCGCGTTATGCGGAATCGCGAGAATTTGCCCCTGCGCTTCTCGTTCATAGGACTCCATAAAATCCCATAGATCTTCCGGCTCTGGACCATCGAAGGCCGAAACTGGAATAAGCTGGCGTGCTTGTTCGGCATCGTCTCCGTAGACCACGACACGATGCAAATTGTCACCCCCGGGCATCGATGTCCATTCAAAGCCTATGAGTGCGGTAAACCGCCCCGGCTCGTTGGCCGCATCAGCCAAGCTGGTGATTTCGTTCCAAATGCTCCGCTTAAACTCGGCGTTGTCGATCAAGGGATCGTTCTTCATGAGAGACTCGATCAGGCGGCCGATCGTGAGCATCCCGCCTTCGGCGCTTCCGGTGAGCTGCTCATAGAGGGACGCACCCGCTGGCTCCGCAAGAATTCGAGCGTCTGCGTCGCGAAGCGCCGGCAACAAGCCCATATATTCTGCGTGGTCGGAAACAACAAGGAAATCGATCGGCTGGTCTAGCTTGGCCGTCATTCCGCTATTCGCGACGACGGCCTCCCCTTTCGCAAAGCGATAAGCATCCCCGGGTGACAATCGCGTATTGCCGACAGCATTCGCGTCCATGCTGAACGAACTGTGCACGTGGGTGTCACCGAAATAGAGCTCCATCGGAAAGCCTTCGACGGCGTGCCGCGAATACGGCAAGTTCTCCGCCCCTGCTGTGGCGCTCTGCAGCACGCCCACCAGCAGAAAAGAAACAACCCATCTATTCAGTCTTCGTGCCACGTATGTCTCCTTATCCAAGCAATAGTTTTCTCTCAACCACGAGAGGACTAGCTAAAGGTCATGGCATCCGCGATGCGCCTCGTATCAAGGTGCCTCACAGTATAAAGTCCTCGCTTCGAATAAGCCTAACAAAACTTTCAAAAGAGCGGGGTCGAGGAAAAGTTCAGCTCATCTCCAGTGCGTGGATGCTGAAAACCTAACTCGGCTGCGTGAAGCTTCATCTGCGCAGGACCGGTGCCGCGACCGTAGAGAGGGTCGCCAACGATCGGCACTCCAAGCCCGCGCTCGTGGGCTGAGTGCACGCGGAGCTGGTGTGTTCGGCCCGTTATGGGAATAAACGCGACTCGTGTGAGGCCTGCTTCGACGGAGACCTTTTCCCAATGAGTGATGCCCACCTTGCCGTGAACAGGGTCGTAGATCTGGTAGGGGCGGTTGTCGATATCGAGCCTAAACGGGAGTTCGATCATGCCGCTGTCCGTATCAACTTCTCCGTCAAGCAGCGCGAAATAGCGTTTTCGTGTCTCCCGCTTCTGGAACTGAATCGACAGCGCTCTATGCGCTTCGGTGTTTCGCGCCACGACCAACAGACCCGAAGTATCCATATCCAGCCTATGTACTGAAGGCTGCTCAGGACAGCCGGGATACATTTCGCGAACCCGCTCCGCCACGCAATCCCGCTTCTCAGGACCACGTCCCGGAACGGAGAGCATCCCGCTAACCTTGTTTACGACTACAAACTCTTCGTCCTCATGAACGATCTCCAGCAAAGCCTCTTCACTCACAATTTCCCTCACGGCTAGATTCCCCACGACTAGAACCGAACCTTCTCAGAATCAGCAGCAGCAAAGTGCGTCGACGAGGCCACTCTGTCATCAGTTCAATCGGCCATCGCTGCGTAGGCCGCCGCTTGGAAGTCCCATCGTGCGCGCTTGGCATCTCCGCCGGGCACCATAAAAACCAGGATCATGTCTTTAGCCGGATCCGCTTCCCACCAGGTTCCAAACACCCCTGGCCAACCAAAGGCCCCAGCTGAAGCCACGCCGAGCTCTGAGGCCGTCACACTCGCGTTCAGCTTAATCGCTACGCCTAAACCAAATCCCTGGCCTCGCCAAAAATCGTGCAGCCCACCGAAAGGACGGCCCAGCCTTTGCTCCTCGGTCAAATAGTCGGTCGTCATATCCCTGACCGTCTCGCGCTCTAAAATGCGCACATTCCCCAACTGCCCTGCGCCGAGCAGCATTCGTGCGAACTTAAGGTAATCGTCGACGGTCGAGTAGAGCCCACCGGCCCCGGCCGGATAGTTTGGAATCTTCGTCGCAGACGGAATCCAGGAAGCCGGCACGCGTCCGAGGGATTGCAAACTCGCGAAGCGATCAATCTTTGCAGGTGGGATCCAGAAATCTGTGTCTGTCATTCCTAGCGGCTCAAAAATTCGTTGGCGTACGAAGTCTGGATATTTCATCCCCGATGCCCGCTCAACAAGGATGCCGAGCACGTCAAAGGAGTTTCCATAGATGTATGTGCTGCCGGGTTCGTGGGCTAGAGGAAGCGCACCGATCCATTTCATCCAGCGGTCATAACCCACATCGTTATTGGCATCCGCGCGCGTAAGCGCTTCGCGTAAGGGCCCCGGGGCCGTTCGTGGCGTCGCGATGCCGGCGCGATGTGTAAGCAGGTCTATGATCCGGATGGAGCGCGCCGCGGGTACGGCGGTGTCGAGCGGCGCGGTTGGATCTCTCAGTACCTTGGGTGCTGCCAGCTCGGGGAGCCAACGATCGACTGGATCATCGAGCGCGAAGACACCTTCGTCGACGAGGATCAACGTAGCAACGGCTGTGATCGGTTTCGTCATCGACGCGATTCGGAAGATCGAGTCCCGAGCCATTGGCACTCCCGCGGCCGGATTCTGAAAGCCGATCGCATTCACCTGAGCCACTTCGCCGTCCCGATAGAGCAAGGTCACGACGCCGCCCACGTCTTCGCGATCAACCGCTGCCTGCATTGTCTCCCTAACGCGCTCCAGACCGGCCGCTGAGAACCCGCCAGGCGTATCCTGATCTCGACCGGCCGTCGCCCACGCACAACCGACGAGATATAGCCCCAGCAACACCAGGATGGTTATTCGGATGACCGACAAAATTCGGCTCGAATGGCGTCCTGTCGAAAACGACGATCGCATGTAATCACTCCCCAATATTCAGGCCCGTTCGAGCGTGACCGTCAGCCCACCGACGTGACAATCGAGTTTGCGTCCCGCGTTCTTCAGCTTCGGCATTATGGCAGCCGAACGCGTAACCGCTTCGTCTATTCCGATTGGACCGACGTCATAGAGTGTTAAGTATTGCGTGCCCCACGCGCCCTGCGGGCTGCGCCTCCATCGACTCACGCCCGCGAAACCGTCTGAGCTGAGCATATCCGGCATATGAACTTCATCGTTCCAGCGGTCCCACTCGGCGGCGCGCCGGGGGTCATTGCACATTACATAGGCGAGAATATGACCGACCAATGCCTCTGTAGGCTCGGGTTTCTCTGCCCATCGGCCATGGGCTTCCAAGACATCGACATTCATGAGACAGTGATTTCTGTCGACCCGGCCCGCTTCCTGAAGCTCGAGATAATGCTCTGCTAGGCGCTCCGCGCCCGCTTTCACTGGTCCGGACAACTCGTAGAGAGACACATGCGAGAATCCCACCGAAGGCATCCCGGGCGTGGGTTGCTGGGTCAGTGCCCAATGCGTCGCAGCCCGAACGCCCTGCACCTCCGCCATCGACGAAAGGTGCTCGTCACGAAACCAACGGGACCATTCGGCATTTCGTGCCGGTGCGTTGCAGCGCGAGAAGTGAATAACGAGTCCGCTGGCCGCACTCATGCTTTTTTCATCAACGTCACGCAATAACTCCCCAACCGCATTTTCGCCATTCGGACTCGAACGTGCCGAACTACTAACTATTGGAAGGCAGCGCGCGACTAGCCCGATCGGAGCGTTCGCCCGAAAGCTCTCAAGTCTTCCACAAAGAATTCCGGATTCTCGAACGCCGCGAAATGCCCGCCACGGTCCGACTCGGTCCAGTGAACGATATTCGAATAGCGTTTGTCGGCCCAAACGCGCGGCGTCTGCATTAGCTCGCCGGGATAGCTGCAATACCCGACTGGGATCTCAACTTGCCCGCTCCATGGATCGGCCGCGTAGGTTCCGGCGCGCTTCGATTCACAATAGAGGCGCGACGCTGAGTTCGCAGTGTTCGTGAACCAGTAAAGCGCAACGTTCGCCAGGACCTGGTCTTTCGAATACGCCTTATCGAGACCTGCATGACTCCATGCCTCAAACTTCTCGAGTTGCCAAGAAAGTAGCGCGACCGGAGAGTCGTGCATTCCGTAGGCGAGGGTTTGCGGCTTCGAACCCTGGATATCACTGTAGCCTGTGCCATCAGTGATTCGGCTTGTCGCGGAGGTAAATGCCTCGAGTTCTTTGGGTGTCACGCCCTCCCATGCATCCCCCGCCGTCATGTCTTCGGGAAAAGCGAAGAGCATGTTGAAATGGGCGCCGATCAAATGGTCTGCGTGAGCCTCCGCCAATCGGCGAGTAATCACCGCGCCCCAGTCACCACCTTGGGCCACATAACGCAAATATCCCAGTTCAATCATTAGATCATCGATCGCAGCCGCCGCAGAATGTGAATGAAAGCCTGGATTCCGCGTAGGTCCAGAAAATCCGTAGCCTGGGATATGCGGACAAACGACATGAAACGCATCCGCCGGGTTTCCCCCGAATGCGGCTGGATTCCTCAGAGGTTCGATCACGTCCAAAAACTCAACGACACTTCCCGGCCAGCCATGAGTGATGACGAGAGGCGTCGCATTAGGCTCGGGTGAGCGCGCATGAACGAAATGAATCTGCTCTCCCTGGACTTGGGTAGTGCCTTGCTCATAGGCGTTGAAGCGCGCTTCGACCGCCCGCCAATCGAAGGTCTCGCGCCAATACGTCACCCACTCCTTCACCGTCGCGAGATCGGCGCCATAGCTCCAATTCGTACCAGGCAATTCATCAGGCCACCTGACGTTCGCGAGTCGCGTCGCGACATCGTCGAGATCGGATTCAGGGACGGATACAGAGAAAGTCTCGATGGGCACGGAAGCTCCTGATAAAGGCGCCACGACGGACGCGCGGGTAGTTCCTCATCATAGTGCGTCGATCTAGCTCTGGGCATACTCAACTCGATGAAGAGACCTCGTGAGATTTCGAGAGAATGGTGTTCGGCATAGCCATTTTCCGTTATACCCACGCGGGAATTGGAGCCGCAAAATTCATTGCTGCCGAGGTTCCGAAGGAACTCTGTTCGTGTCGCCGAAAATCCGCAAAGCGCTTTCGTTTCTAGCCGTCATCGCGATCTCCGTTCATGCGGCCAGCGTCTCTGCTGAGAGCAAGGCTGACGCTGGCACCCCGGAACCCTGGCGGATCGATAGCGCCCTCCCCGACTGGCTCTCGATCACGGCTAAGCATCGAACGCGATATGAGTTTCTCGACAATGAATTTCGTGCGGGCACGCAAGGCGATCGCGAAATTCTAGTCCTGCGCACTTTGCTCAACACGCGGCTCAAGCTCCACGAGGGGCTCTGGCTCGGGGCGGAAGTCCAGGATTCCCGTGCCGAAATCAATGGCGACACACCACTCACCACGGGGAGCGTCAACGCCGTCGAACTCTTGCGCGCCTACATTGAGTTCAAGCATGACAACGTGCTCGGGGGGGAAATTGCGGCACAGGCGGGTCGCCTCACGATTGATATCGGCAGTCGCCGCTTCATGAACCGAAATCGCTACCGCAACACGATCAACAGCTTCACCGGTATTGATATCGACTGGAAAAGCAAAAGTGGAACCGAGCTTCGTGTATTCTGGACGCTTCCGGTCCGGCGCCAACCGACAAGTTTAGGTCAGCTGCGGGACAACAAGATCCAGGACGACGAGGAAGATTTCGACCTCCAGTTTTGGGGCGTATACGCGGCCACAAACCTGACGAAAGTCGACCGCGGCGAACTATTCCTCTTCGGCCTGCACGAGAAGGATGAGCCGAGCCGCGTGACCCGCAAACGCGACTTATTTACCCCGGGCTTTCGTGTCTTCCGAAAGCCGGCGTCAGACAGTCTCGACTATACGATCGAGACCGCCTTTCAGGTGGGTCGGTCGCGCACGACTAAAGGGGGCCCCCGCCTCGATCATCTCGCGCACTTCCATCACCTTGAGGTCGGTTACACCTTCGATGCCCCCTGGTCGCCTCGTCTCGTCGCCGAGTATGATTTCGCGAGTGGTGACTCTGATCCCACGGACGGAGACAATAACCAATTCGGCACTCTCTTCGGCGCGCGTCGATTCGACTTCGGACCGGCTGGAATCTACGGCCCCTTCGCACGGAACAACCTAAACACTCCCGGCGTACGGCTGCAGCTTAAACCTACACGAAGCATCAGTACGTTACTCGGCTTCCGAGCATTCTGGCTCGCAGACCGAAGTGACACATGGGCAGCGTCATCCGGCGTTCGCGACATAACCGGAAAATCAGGCAGCTACCTCGGGTCCCAATTTGAAATACGCGTTCGATGGGACGTCCTACCGGGTAACCTCCGACTCGAGTCCGGCTATGCACATCTTTTGACAGGAGAATTCATAGAAAACGCTCCGAACTCCAACCGCCCCGGCGAGCTCAACTATTTCTACTTACAGGCGGCGATTAGTCTCTAGACCGCGGCGCCTCCGCAGGCTGATAAGTGATCCCGCCTTCAGTCAGCGACAAATTCCTGAAAATGAGACGAAAACGGGTCGGTACTCGCCCCCGTTCCTGTTCACGAAATACGTGGTGGCCCTGGAAAGAAGATATTTGTCTCCTTTTGGTACTGCGCGTATTCGGGCCTCTTTTGCAGGGAGTAGAACTCTGCGGGCTTCGCGCCCGTGTGCCGCACCAAAGTCACGTACATGATTCGCGACACAAAAAAGAGACCAGCCGTCATAAGCCCTGCCACCAGGGGATTTTCGGCATCAAATAGATGAAGAGTCGACGGAATAGCCATCACGATTAGCCCGTTCCAAACCATCCACTCACCGAAATAATTTGGATGTCGGCTATACCGCCAAAGCCCATCCTTGCAGACACGATTGCGCTCCCCAGCAGCTTTCGTACGAATGATAAACCGCACCTTCTGAACATCGGCGAGGGACTCGAAAAGGAAAGCGATGCAGGCAATCGCAAAGCCAATGACTTCGATGTGTGAAATCGAGGATGCAGGATTTGCAGCGATGATCATCGCCGGAAATGCGAGGAAGGATGCATTGGCTAACCCCTGCGCGGACACCTCGGCCTGACGCGCGATCGCCAGATTCGATTCGCCCGCGCGTTCCCAGCGGATAACCTGGTACTGATAGCGTGGTAGCTCTCGGCGCAAGGCGCCGAGCCGCCAAAGCTTCAGAGCGAAGATCCCCATTCGGCCGCCCATAAAGATGTAAACGCCAGCGACTAATGCGGTCCTTGTAGTGTCTCCCTGCCCCATGATGGCAGTGACTATCCCGATCACCACTAGGCCCCACGGCCAGCCAATATCGACATAGGACATTCGCTCGGTTCGCCAGGTCGGAATACATACGACAAAACCAAAAAGCAGCACCTGCAGAAACCCGTTAATCGCAGCGATCTGCCCGAAGTTCACGCTCGCGAGCAGGAGCGCCCAGCCAGCGAGGAACGGAAGGAACTGCTTCAGTTGCGTCACAAAATTCTCCGACGTGACCTCGATAGGTCACGGGTCCGTGTGGTTGTGTGGGAAGCATGGACCACGGAGCGTCCTAATGCTTCCCGCTCTCTCTATTCCATAAGGCAGTGAAGATTTGAACGGAGCGTGGCATGATCGCCCTTCGCTCTCGAAAGGACAAAATGCCGCTTCCCAGACCGACCCAGCCTGCGACACCCGACAAAGATGCTTTCACTATCCACAAAGCCCGCGTGGACGGAGATCTCGAACTCGCTTTTATCCGCGAAGGAGTCGGCGGCTATCCCCTCTTGCTCGTCCACGGATACCCCGAAACCAAACGGATCTGGTGGCGCAATATTGCGCCGCTCGTGGACGCCGGGTATGAGGTGATCGTGCCGGATCTACGGGGCTACGGCGATTCCGATCTCTCAGCCACGGACGCGTATGATCTCGTGCTCTACAGCAAGGATCTCTACACCCTTGTGCATGACGTCCTCGGGCACGATCGATGCGGGGCGATCGCCGGTGACGTAGGCGGTGCCGTAATCTGTGAAATGGC
This sequence comes from Deltaproteobacteria bacterium UBA4427, assembly GCA_002390675.1. GTDB lineage: Bacteria > Myxococcota_A > UBA9160 > UBA9160 > UBA4427 > UBA4427. Next base: position 4,411 of record DGPZ01000188.1, on the reverse strand, counting down.
AAACCGGTATACGGACTTCTTCGACCGCATGATCTTCTTTAATACGGCCGCGCCAATCGACCCCGAGCGGCCCGAATGGTATGCGGAGCGCGGCATCACCATGATGCCGCTCGAGGACGGGCCGACGGGTGACTACCGGATTCGTCAGGGTCGAGACTCGAAGGAGTTGATTGCCGAACTCGACACGCCCGCGCGCTGCCGACGTTATGTCAGGGACTTCTACGAACACAGGCTTTGGGCCGCTCAATACACCTTCGGAGAATCAGATTATGACTTCATGGTGGAGCCCTTCGAAGATATTCGGAGACTCGCTGCCAGCTGGGCACCTTACCAGCTTCAATATGGGCGTCCTATGAGCGAGATTCCTAAGATGGGTCCGGTCGAGACTAAAACCTTGATTCTCTACGGCCCCGAAGACCAAGTCGTGTCTAAGGATTTTCCGAAGCAATGCGAGCTGGGGTTTCGCGACCGAGTCGGCCCACTCTATGTGCCGGAGTCAGGACATTTCTTGCAGTGGGAACGTGCGGACATCCTGAATGAAGTCGCTGCATTCTTCTTCGCAGACTTGAAGTAGCCCCGTCGCGAAGCCCGCTCGGCTGCTCGGCTGCTCGGCGGAGCGAGTGTATGGTGGTGCCCGCGAACAACGAAGCGGCGGTCGACACCGAGAACACGCTGAAATCATTGAGCGCCTGTGCACGAAACAGTTCGCTAGGGCGCCACCTCAGACTCTTTTGCAACCGGCAAAGGGTTTAGGCCCCTAATCGCGTCGGCCGCGCGCTCTGCAATCATCATGACAGGGGCGTAGATATTCGCGTTGGTAATTTTCGGCATCACCGAGGCATCAACTACGCGGAGACCCTGGACACCGTGGACCCGCATACTGACTGGATCAACGACGGAGTCTTTTCCCGTCCCCATGCGACACGTGCACGAGGGATGTAGCGCGGTCTCGCCTTCTCGCCCGACCCATTCAAGAATTTCGCGATCCGTTCGGACGCCCTTTCCGGGCGCCAGTTCGCCCCCATCGATGTCCGTAAAGGACGACTGTGAGAAAATTTCTCGCGCACATTCGACGGCCGCAATCCATTCTCGACGATCCTGCTCAGTGGATAAATAGTTGAACTGCATCTTCGGCGGAACGAGGGGGTCGCTCGAAGCGATGCGGAGGCTCCCTTTTGAATCCGAAAGCATGGGGCCGATATGCAGTTGATATCCGTGGCCCGGAGTTGGCTTAGATCCGTCATAGCGAATCGCTAACGGGAGAAAGTGAATCATTAGGTTCGGATAGGGATCCGAGGGGCGGCTTCGAACGAATCCCCCTGCTTCGAAATGATTGCTCATCCCGGGCCCATAGCCAGCCAACCATTGCAAACCGATCCAAGGTCGCCATCGACGAAGAACGCTAGGCGCCATCGAAATGGGCTGTGTACACGCGTGCTGGATATAGACCTCGAGATGATCTTGAAGGTTTGCGCCAACGCCAGGTAAATCCTGCACGACGTCCACGCCCACCTCGCGGAGCAAATCGGCCGGCCCGATCCCCGAGAGCTGAAGGAGCTGCGGTGAATTAATCGCGCCTCCGCTGCAGATGATCTCGTCAGCGCCAACAAACTTCCCGCGCCCTTTGTGCACATACTCGACTCCGACGGCGCGAGTCCCTTGCAGGCGAACGCGAGTCGCATGACTGCGGCTCTGCACCGTTAAATTCGGGCGATTCCAAACCGGATGGAGGTAGGAGCGAGACGCGCTCTGACGAAGGCCTCTATGTAGATTGCGATCGAATCGGCCGAATCCCTCCTGGCATTCCCCATTCACATCGTCAGTCAGCGAATACCCCGCCTCTTGCGCCGCCGCGAAGAACCGCTCAAATAGCGGTCCTTGGGCCGGCCCGCGCTCCAGCCTAAGGGGCCCTTCCCTACCTCGGAACGCGTCTTCGCCAGACGGTGCCCGCTCCATGCGCTTGAAATAGGGCAAACAGTCTTCGTACTGCCAGTGTTCGAGTCCAGGCTCCTGCGCCCAACCATCGTAGTCGAGTGGATTTCCTCTCTGAAAGATCATGCCATTAATACTGCTCGAACCACCTAACAGCTTGCCGCGAGCATGATAAATTTCGCGACCTCCCATGTAGGGCTCAGGAAGCGAACTGTATCCCCAATCGTAAAATCTACTTCCTATCGGCATCATTAGCGCTGCAGGGATTTGAACAGGGAGGTCCCACCAGGCATCCGGTCGGCCAGCCTCTAAAACGAGCACGCGACACGTGGGGTCTTCGGTTAAGCGGTTCGCCAAGACACAGCCCGCTGAGCCACCCCCTACGATCACAACATCATAATGAGCGTCTTCTCCCACGCTCACGATCGCGTGAGCCCGTGAAGCGCCTTCACAGTGCGCGCGCCGAGATCCCCTTCCAATTGCGGCAACCCAAGCAAAGCGGACAACCACAGGCCATCCGCTGCCAGACGAACGATCGTCGCGGTCGTTTCGTCGAGACCATCCCCAGCGAGACGCTGGTGCCAGCGTGAAAAATGCCGACGAACCTCATCGAGATGCGCGGAGTCGTGCCCGAGGGTCGCGAGAATGCCCGCCATTAGCCGTGCCGAATTATCCGCCGGTTTGCCTTCATTCGTCACGGTTGAGGCTACATAGGCGCGTGTGAACGCACCAATTTCCCTCTCATCATCCGGCTGAGAATCCCCAAGCGCTAGATCGAATCCCGCCAGCATTCGCTCGCAAAGTCCCGCGACTAGCGCTTCCTTCGAGGCGAAGTGATAGAGAAGGCCTCCTTTACTCACGCCTGCATCCGCGGCGATCGCGTCCAGCACGAAGCCACCGGGGCCGCCGCCGAGAAGCCGCTCCTCGGCGGCATTCAGAATCCGCTCACGAGTATTTACTGACATGGCGAAACTGTACCGTCCAGACGGTACAGCTACAAATTCGACGTCCTATCTCGTGGCTTCTCGTAGCACCAACCGCGAAGCGTGGCGCTCTCGGCAGAACTCAATCCGCCGCGCTCCAAAGTAAAAGAGCCCCGATGGTATAACCATCGAGGCTCTTCATTTACCTAACATGCACTCACGCCGACCGAGGTCAGCGGTTCGTACAAACGTCATCCTGGGATACAGGATCCCAATATCGCGGACTTAGAGGACGTTGAGGTTTTCCGCGGCAGGTCCCTTTTGTCCGTCGACTACGTCGAACTCGACGCGGGCACCTTCGGCGAGGCTCTTGAAGCCTTCTCCGTTGATCGCGCTGTGATGGCAGAAAACGTCCTTCTCGCCATCATCTCGCGTCAGGAAGCCGAAGCCCTTTTCGTCGTTGAACCACTTGACCGTACCGACTACTCGCATTCTAAATCTCCTTCAATCCTCAAGCTCTTTTGCTCGAGAACCCTTTCGTTATTCAAATCCCGCCCAATTATCAGGCGGATAAACATTTCGAACGTTGCATCTCTGCCAGCGAAGCTCACTTGAGCCTCCTCTGTCATTCTGCATACAAACAGCATACGAAAAAACTGCGACAAACCTAACACCGATTGGCTTTACTCAGGCATGTCATGCAAGAGTAGATTCGTACGCCTATGCATTGCTTGCTTGCTTCTAATGGTCCCTGCTCTGCCCTCGTATAGGCTGCCTCAGGTAGAACTTCTCCCGAAGCAAACCGACCTCACTAGCCAAAGCTAACGAGGTCTTCTTAAAAAACGAATACGAGACCAGACTCGAAATGGCGATGCGGACTCTAGCAAGCTTTTCGCTAAATCTTGCAAGTCATGAGAATTGTTTGGGTTCTAATGAGAACGTCTTGTCTAGGCCTCGTTACAGGCCGGCCAGCGTAATCCACCGCCCATCAAAGCGAGCCGATAATGCCCTAATCCCCTTAAAACCGCCTTTACGTCTACTAGAAGCACAATCGAAAGATCAACCAGCGAGGCTCCAGGCGGAAATGGCCAAAACTTTTGAGCCAAGTCGGCGGTGATCGCGTGATTTGGGGTACAAGATATCTTTCGGACTGGTGCTTCCTCACTACATATTTAACACCACTTTTTACAGATATTTGACCGCTTATGCGTCATGTCGTCCCAAAAGACCGGGCACTCGCGCGGTCAGCGTGCGAGCTCAGTACAGAGTGCGACCTAGCATTCCTCTCCAAGTCTTGGACAAAATGCCGCTTTTCAACGGACTCAGGGCCATCTCAATGTGCCCGTCGAGTACATCGAGATCTGGCCGAACTCGGTGATGCCTACCAAGCGGCGATCATGGAGCCCATCTACGACTCCTTTTTGGATTCGTTTCCTAAACCGGGTCTCGGGCAGGAGCGCCCGGAAGTGCTTCAGTCAGTCGCACTGCTTCCTACGCACGCGGAATTCGTCGATACCACGGGCAAACCCTACCTAGCCTAGGACGTCGACGGCCTC
>DGPZ01000039.1 GCA_002390675.1 Deltaproteobacteria bacterium UBA4427 | reverse complement strand
GCCGGCCGACTCGACGAAGTCGTTCCCATCGAGCCCGCCACCATGGCCGATCGCAGAATCGTCCAGTGGGACAAAGACGACTGCGCAGACATGGGCATCATCAAGATCGACCTGCTCGGGCTGGGCATGTTGGCTGCACTCGAAGAGACGATCCCGCTCATTCGAAAGCACGAGGGCAAGCGGGTCGACCTAGCAAAGCTCCCCCCCGACGACCCCAAAACCTACGCCATGATGCGCCGCGCGGATACCGTCGGCGTTTTCCAAATCGAAAGCCGCGCGCAGATGGCAACGCTACCCCGACTCAAGCCAAAAACCTTCTACGACCTTGTGGTCGAGATCGCGATCATTCGCCCGGGGCCAATCGTGGGACAGATGGTCCATCCCTATCTGAATCGCCGGGCGGGTCGTGAACCAGTCGTCTACCCACACGAATCCCTCCGTCCAATTCTCGAGAGAACGTTAGGCGTCCCGCTTTTCCAGGAGCAGCTCCTACGAATCGCCATGGTCGCTGCAGGATTCAGCGGCGGCGAAGCCGAAGAGCTAAGGCGGGCGATGGGTTTTAAGCGTTCGACGGAGCGAATGGTCAAAATCGAGAAGCGTTTGCGGTCCGGTATGCGGCGCAAGGGGTTCACCCGCGAAGCCGAAGACCAGATCGTGCTGCATATTTCGTCTTTCGCGCTCTACGGTTTCCCCGAATCCCATTCAGCTTCTTTCGCACTGATCGCCTACGCCTCGTCCTATCTCAAATGCCATCATCCCGCGGCGTTCCTAGCCGGACTCCTCCGAGCACAACCCATGGGCTTCTACAGTCCCGCGAGCCTCGTGAAGGATGCGCAAAGACACGGGGTCGAGGTGCGTCCGGTCGACGTGCTCTTTTCCGGAGAACAGGCTGACCTCGAAGCTGGCTCGATTGACGGGAATCGGCGACAAGGGCCCCCTGCTGTTCGGATCGGACTCGATGCGGTCGGCAAGCTCGCGCGCAAAACCGCTGCTCGGATCGTTGAGGAACGCAAGCGAGACGGTTTTCAGGACCTTGGCAATTTCGTGCGGAGGGTCGCGCCTAACCGTGACGAACTCGACTCCCTCGCGGAACTTGGCGCGCTCGCACGGCTCCGCGGGGCATCAGGAGCCCGGCGAGATGTGCTCTGGCAAGTGGCCGCGCTTGAACGCGACCCGAACTCGCTCTTCGCGGGCCGCGAGATTGCCAGATCGAGCCAAAGCGTCGCCCGACATTCAACAGCAGGAATCGACCCAGCAAGGAACAACTCTTCTCAGCCTAACGATCGACATCCCTACGAAGAAGCGTATTCCCCCCTCCGCCCTATGGATGATATTGAAGAGACCCTCGCGGATTACCGAATCGCAGGCCTAACAACAGGAGATCATTTAATCGGGCATCTCCGCCCTACCCTCGAAGCACGTGGCGTTCTCTCTGCCACACAGTTGCGAGAGACCCCGGACGGCGCCTATGTCCGAATCGCAGGACACGCCATAGTCCGACAAAGGCCCGGCTCCGCCAAAGGCTTCTGCTTCGTCACTCTCGAAGACGAGACAGGCCTATCGAACGCCGTGCTCACCCCGGATCAAGCGGCACGCTTTCGCGTGCCGCTCCACCAAGCCTCTCTACTCGAAATCGCAGGACCGCTACAACGCGTCGACGGAGTGATCCACGTGCGTGCACGCGAGCTCAAGCCTCTTGATCTAGGCGAAGCACGCGGGCCTATCCCAGCAATGCCTACGAACGGAGAACAGTCTTCCGGATCGGAACCACAACCGCGCAAGCCGAAGATGCCGCGGTCTCACGACTATCGATGACCTCAGTCACCTATTGATAGGCGCTGGATACTAAGCACTCCGACGGCAAGATATTACGAGACATGGAATCGGCCGCGAGTAAGGACCGTGTTCGACGCACGCTCATTCGTCTTGCGGGCGAAACGGGCGAGTTGCGAGTTCCGCTCCTCCCGTGACGGGAAGAGTTGCTCCTGTGATATACGAGGCGCGCTCGGACGCGAGAAATGCGACCGCTTCTGCGACATCCTCAGGGCGTCCGATTCGACCTAACACAAAGCGCATTCCCGAAGCATCGAGCTGTTCATCCGAAATTTTCGCCATCATCGCCGTCGCCGTCGGCCCCGGCGCCACTGCATTCACACGAATTCCGTCGCCGCCGAGCTCAAACGCAAGATCTCGCGTAAACGAAACCACGCCACCTTTCGATGCCGCATAATCCACATGGGGAACCGTGTATCGACTCGCTGCGACCGAAGCGAGGTTAACCACTGCGCCCGCACGGGATGCGCGGAGATGAGGGAGCGCTGCCTGACAGGTCAGAAACATCGAGCGCAGGTTCACGCTAAACGTGCGCTCCCAGTCCGCAAGACTGATCTCCTCGAAGCGCTTAATCGAAACGATGCCCGCGTTATTGACTAACACATCCAGGCCACCAAGCCGCCTCGCCGCCTCGCCGATTACGCTCGCCACCGCCGATTCATCCGAAACATCTGCGTGCAAAGCGCAGGCGCGCTCGCCGATCTCCTCGACTACGGAGGTTGCCGCATCGGCGTTGAGATCAACAACTGCCACCGAGGCCCCACCCGCAGCGAGACGGATCGCGATCGCGCGGCCGATCCCACTGCCTGCGCCCGTAACAAAAGCGCGGCGGCCTGAGAAGTCTTGGGGTGGCGAGGACGCTTGGCTGCTTTGCTCTGCCATGGGTGTTCCTTTTCCTCACTCGTTCGGTCGCGAGGCCGCCCCAGTGGGAGCCTTCGGCGAGCGAAAGCCTACTCGGTCCCGGAAGGCCCATCACGAGAGAATTCGTGGCCGCACGGGGCTTTAGCCCAGATCCACGACGGTCCACTCTCGATCGCGACCATCGATCACGATTTCGAAGGAGTCCTCTACCCTCGCGCCCATAAGGGCTGACCCCACCGGGGATTTGGGTGTGACCACCACCACGAAGCCATCACCACCAGGGCCACTTAGTTCTTCTCCTGCGCCCACAGGCAGAAAGAAAAGCGTCCGCTCTTCCTCACCCGCTTCGTCCTCGATTCGCACATCGACCATCGCGCCAATGTTCACGCGGTCTGTCGGCTTAAAGCGCCGCAGGCCCTTTTCAGAGAACTCGAGCAGCGTCTCCATCTCGACCACCGCCTGCTTGCGCCGACGACGATGCCCCGAGCTGAGCCGCCCCTCCATGGCCGCAGCCTTGGCGTCCTCACTCCGAGTCGATTCCGAGCGGATCTGCTCCGCACCCTCCGCGGCAGTCGCCTCGGCGCGGGCCGCGGAAGCAATCCGTTCCTGATACACGAGCTTCAATTCGTCCACGAAGTAGCGCTTCATGTCCATCCATCTCCCCAGTTCGCGTTACACTCCGCACCCCGATGCAGCAAAGCATAGGGAGAGTGCAACCGAACGTGCTCTTTGACCAGTCCTTCCCCGCGCTCTTTGCTCCGAACAATGATTGAAACGCGGCGGAGCGAAGACGTGATATTTTCTACACCACCTAACTGAATTAATAGAACGGAGATCCGATGTCCACCGCCACATTCAACACCAATAAGGGCGCCATCAAGGTCGAACTCTTCACCGATGCTGCCCCCGAAACCACGGGTAACTTCATCAAGCTTGTCGGCGAAGGTTTCTACAACGGCCTGACCTGGCACCGCGTGATCCCGGACTTCATGATCCAGGGCGGCTGTCCTCAGGGTACGGGCACCGGCGGTCCCGGCTACAAGTTCGATGACGAAGCCGGGGCACTCGCGGGCAAGCACGATGCCCCCGGCATCCTCTCCATGGCCAACGCAGGCCCGAACACCAACGGCTCGCAGTTCTTCATTACCCACGTTGAAACCCCGTGGCTCGACGGCAAGCACGGCGTCTTCGGAAAGGTCATCGAAGGCCAAGATGTCGTTGACGCAATCGCTGGCGGCGACGCGATCGAAACGATCGTCATCGAAGACTAGTCGTTTGGACCCGCGGCAGGGCTGTGCCCGGCGGTGGGTCGGTCGGTGCTGTGTCCGCGTACGCAGCCCATCGCGCGGGCGTTAAGGCTGGTTGCCTCGGTGGTAAAGCTCGGCCATACCGCCCGCGCGTCGAGACCAGTCGAGAGGAGCCGCCGTCGCATGTCCCGCCCCCAACCCCGCAAAAGGACTGGGGCAGGCGAACGGGTGCCACCCAACGGAACTCAGCAGAAACTCGCTGCGTTCCTAAACGTGCGCCTTCACTCTCGCCACCACGTTCTTCGCATTGAATCCGAAGTGCTCTGCAAGCGAGCTATAGGGCGCTGAGGCGCCGAAGCTCTCCATCCCGATGACCAGTCCCCGGCGGCCAACAAAGCGGCGCAGGGTCTCTGCTCGACCGGCTTCGATGGCCACGATCGGCGTGCCATCGTCCGGGACAACGGCGTCCTGGTCGGCTTCAGATTGTTCAAGAAACAGTTCGACACATGGCATCGAAACGACGCGGGCTTTGATCCCGTCCGCCGCCAAATCCGCCGCTGCTTCGACCGCGAGCGAAACTTCACTGCCCGTCGCAAGCAAAACCACATCCGCCTTCTCTGCCGGGTCGGAGACGATATAGCCACCCTTCCAAACATCCTTCGGCTGGAAACTCGCCGGGCGCTCGAGGCCAGGCAACGCTTGTCGCGTAAGCGAGAGAAGGACCGGCGCCCGATTGTTGGGCTCTGCCGTAACGGCCCGCTCGAGATAGTAGGCGTAGGCCATGGCGGTTTCGACGCCGTCCGCGGGGCGGAAGACGTTGATTCCGGGCATTACGCGAAGACCGTCTAGCTGCTCCACTGGCTGATGCGTGGGGCCGTCTTCGCCGACAAAGATCGAGTCGTGAGTGAACACGAAGAGCGTCGGGGTCTTCTGCAATGCGGCGAGCCGGATCGACGGGCGCATGTAGTCGCTAAAGATCATGAATGTGCCGCAGTAGGGCAGGAACGTGCCGTCGAGGCCTATGCCGTTCGCGATCGCGCCCATCGCATGTTCGCGAACGCCGAAGTGAATATTTCGTCCTGCGAAAGGATCAACGCCCTCGCCCGCACCTGGACCGACTATGCCCGCGCTCTTAATGATCGGCGGTGCGGCGGAACCAGCAAGATCTGCGGAGCCGCCCGTCATGAAGGGGACGAGTGTCGCGAGCCGTTCAAGCACGGTCTTCGAGTGGTTGCGTGTGGCGTTCTTCACGCCCTCGAGATCCTCAACGAGCTTTTCAATAAGGTCCGAAGGCAGCGAGCGTCCGCGTGCAGCATCCCACTTCGTCGCAGCTTCCGTATTCGCAGAACGCCAGGCGTCAAATTTTGCGTCGCTCGACTTTCTCGCCAAGGTCTTGGCAGCGCCTCGAGCTTGGCAATAATCGCGCACTGCGTCGGGCACGATGAGATCGCCGTCTGTCGACCAACCGAGGCCCTGCTTCGCGAGCTTCGTCTCGTCTTCCCCGAGCGGGCCACCGTGGGCCTTGTTTCGTCCTTCGAAATTAGGCGCACCGCGACCGATGAGCGTCTTCAAGACGATCAATGTCGGACGATCCGTCTCGGCACGACCCTCAGCAAGCGCCTTCGAAAAGCCAGCGCGATCCTGTCCGTCGACCGAGTCGACAACATGCCAGCCGTAGGCCTCAAAACGCTTGGGGACGTCTTCGCCGAAGGTGATGTTCGTGCCACCGTCGATCGTGATCGAGTTGTCGTCGTAGATGAAAATCAGGTTGCCGAGAGCATGGTGTCCAGCAAAGGAAGCGGCTTCTGAGGCAACGCCTTCCATCAAGCAGCCGTCACCGACAATTCCGTACACGAAGTTTTGTCCCGGCCGGTCGGCATCCGAATCCGCACCGTCGCCGCCGAACTGCGAGCCGGCCATCTTGGCCGCGAGGGCCATGCCTACGCCGTGCGCGAAGCCCTGGCCTAACGGACCGGTTGTGAGTTCAATACCAGCCGTCTCGCCATACTCCGGATGACCGGGCGTGCGCGAACCGAGCTGACGGAACTTCGAGATATCCTCGAGCGACAGGTCATAGCCAAACAGATGAAGCAGCGAGTACTGCAGCATAGACGCATGGCCGTTGGAGAGTACGAAGCGGTCGCGCAAAGCCCATTCGGGATCCTGCGGATCGAAGCGAAGATGGTTGTCCCAAAGTTCGAAAGCCGATGCGGCCAACGCCATCGCGGCGCCGACGTGCCCGATCCCCGCACGTTCGACTGCGTCGACGGCAAGAAAGCGGATCGTATTTTCGATCTGTTCAAGAAGCTCCGGGTCGGAGGTCCCAACCACAGACGAGGGCGTATCGGACATGTTGCGTGGATTCCTGGCTGACGCGCGACGGGGACGTCGCGTTCGTCTCGGCTCGTGGGGGGTGTCCGCAGGATGCGGACCCGAGAGGGCGCCCCAACGTTACCGCCGAATCCGTCCTGACGGAATGGAAGAATCCCGGGAAGCGTGGGATTCCTACGCTTAACTGAAACCCCAATGTCCCAAACGACCGAACGCCCGCCTTTCGGGCTGAGCGTTCGGTGAAGTTCTCGATCTAGAAAGGAGTCCTAGACATGTTTAGCTGCGGGCGGACTTGGCCTGCAATAATTGGCCAAGGCTACTCGGCGGCTACTCCGCNNCTACTCCGCGCCTACTCCGCGGCTACTCGACACCAAGCCGGGCCTTCTCTCGTCCGACATAGGCCTTCCACTTACCAGCCGTTTCACGCGTTCCGTCGAATCGTTCGGCGCGAGTGAACGCACGAATCGCACTGTTCCACTGCTTGTCATTGAAGGCGGCGATTCCGTAAAGGATGTGCGCTTGGCCTTCGTCGTTGAGCTCGCCCTTCTCGAAGGCGTTGTCTAGCGAACCGCGAGCGTCACCCCAGTTGCCCAGCTGCAGGTGAACCTGAGCGAGCCGTACGTAGAGGGAACCGTTCTTGTTAAGCTCAGCAGCTTTCTCGAGCGGGTCAGCGGCAAGCGCCCATTCGCGAGACTGGAGCAATGTGTCCGAGTATGTCTGGTAAGCCTGCTTGGTCGGCTCGATGCTGCCGTCTGCGAGACCGATCTTCATGACCTCGGCTCCGCGATGTGGCAGCCCCTCAACCATGAACATCTGAGCAATCCGCGTCAGATCTCGGTCTTCGGTGATGAAGCCCTCTCCCTTAGCGAGCTGCTGCGCCGCGAGGCTCTTCGGCATCTGATCCAGTTCGGAGTAGATCGCGGCCAGCTGGGCCCAATACGCCTTCTTGGGGTAGTTGAGGATGATGTCGTCGAGAATCTCTAGGGCCGCGACGTAGTTTTGCGCCTCAAGGTTGAGTGAGAGCAGCAGGCGGTACCAGCGCTCTAGAGGCGTATCGACGGAGAGATCGACGGCCTGTTGCGCCGGCTTTAGCGCTTCTTCTACACGACCTGCTTGGTAGTAGGTCACCGCGAGGACGTAGTAGGAAGACGGTGCAGGACTCTCGACGAGTGTGAACCATTCTTCGAGAGCCAAAATGGCCTCATCGAATTCTTCGAGAATCGTGTGGAGCTGGCCCACTTGAAAGAGTGTCTTGTGCTGATCTACAGGCTGGAGCGCATTTTCAGCGACACACTCTTTGAGATATTGAAGCGCCTTCTCGTTGTCGCCGTCCTGAATCGCTAGGCCGCCGAGAGTCTGAAGAATTCGCGCTCGGCCGTAGGGCCTGGCTCGCTTCAGGTTGATGTTCCCAAGAATTTCTTTGGCGTCTAAGAGAGCAACAGCCTGCTCTTCGGGAGTTCCTTCGAGCTGAAGCAAGGTGTAGACCTTCACCATCTTCTTCTGATTGCGAGTCCCAAAGGAGAATTTGTTGGCCTGCGCCATCGCGGGTTCAGCGACTGCGCCAAGCAACACGAGGGAAGCAACGAGCACGACGAGCGCCGCGTGCAGTGCACACGTGAAACGCTTGAGTTGGAGTGCATTGGCCATCAGATCATCCAATCCTGTCAATTCAGGTCAGGCAACTTCTGCAAGGATGCAGCTGCTGCTGGTCATACCGGGCGCACGTCTGTGCACGCCTGATCAGGTGTTCTCGCTTCCAAGCCGGAACGGAATCGCGATTTGAACTCCGGGCTGTTCTACCGCTTTACCGTTCACGATCTTCGGATTGTATTTCCACTGCTTCACGGCCTTGATCGCGGCCTTATTGAAGATAGTGCTCGGCTCGTACGCCACAACCTTGGGGTTCTTAACCGACCCCGATCGGCTGATCGTAAACTCGATCAACACGCGACCCTCTATGCCGCGCTGAAGCGCGCGTTCCGGGTATTGAGGCGGAACTCGAACCATCGGGACGGCGTCGCCATCTGCCGAGGCCATCGAGAATCCACCACCCGTGTCGAGGCCCATCGAGGTATCCACACCGGCGCCAATGCCAATCCCACCACCATCCATGCTCTGGTTCTGGTCCATCGCGAAGTCCGGCGGCGGAGGCGTGTCGTCGATCTGTTTCTTCTTCGGGGGCTCGCGTTCCTTCTTCTTGACGTCTTCGGAGCGCTTCACCCGCACGAAGTCGACGACCTTGATCTTGTCACTGTCGTCGAGTTCGCCTTCGACACCGATCAGGCTCTGCATCAAGTAGAAGAGTCCGAAGGTCACGAACCCGGCAAGCAACATGGGAATTAGGAAACGTACTAGAGGCATCAGTTCACCTCCGCAGCAAGTGAGATTTCTTCAACCCCGGCAAGTCTCGCTTGATCCATCACTTCGACGAGGATGCCGTTGGCAGAAGCCGCGCCAGGAGCCACTACGACCTGACCGTTCGGCCGCTCAGCATGGAGCCGTTCGATGTTGGCGCGGACGGCGCGAATATCGATGTTGCGGCGATCGATGAAGATCAATCCTTCATTCGTGATCTGTATCAGAATGTTCTCGTTCTCGGCCACCGTCTTAGGGGCGTCGCCACCGTCGGGCTTGTTGAGATCGATCCCGACTTCCTTGATGAACGAGGCTGTCACGATGAAAAAGATGAGCATGATGAATACGACGTCGAGCATCGGCGTCAGGTCGACTTCTGCCTCGTCGTCCATTCCTGAAGATCTACGTCTTCGCATCAGTCCTCACCTCCGTGCTCGATTTCGAGTCGATCTGCGAGTCGCTCACCCTCGTCCGCCGCGAAGTTTTCTAGTCGGGCGGAAAGGATCAGACCGGAGAGCGCAGCAACCATGCCCGCCATCGTGGGGATCGTCGCCTTCGAAACGCCACCGGCCATCGCTTTCGCGTTACCGGAACCGGCGATTGCCATGACGTCGAACACCTCGATCATGCCCGTCACCGTGCCGAGAAGACCCAGCAGCGGACAAAGCGCGACCAGCACTCGGATGTAGGCGAGACCATCTTCGAGTTGCATGCGCATCTCGGAGACTCGGAGACGACGGATCTGGTGGGCTGCCCAGGACGAGTGATCGTCCCGCGCCTGCCAGTCCCGCTGTACCCCTTCAGCCACACCCGGGAAGACCCTATAGAAGTAGTAGAAGCGCTCGAGCATCAGCGTCCACATCACAATCGTGATGAGGCCAATGAAGTTGAGTACGCCACCACCTGTTTCTAGGAAGGCCTGCACGTCCAGGATCATCTGACTCATATGTCAGACCTCTTATTCCTGCTGGGCGATGAGGCCCGCGCTCTGCTCGTCGAGGGTGTCGACGATCTTCTTAGTGTTATTCGCAAGGGCAGCATGGAGCAGCACCAGCGGAATGGCCGTCACCAGACCAAGCATGGTCGTCACGAGCGCTTCCGAAATACCACCAGCCATCATTCGCGGGTCACCGGCGCCGAAGAGTGTAATCGACTGGAAGGTCCGGATCATTCCGGTAACCGTTCCAAGAAGACCCATCAACGGGGCTACGACCGAGACGATTCGCACGAGCCAGATGAAGCTCTCGAGCTTGCCCGATTCCCGCAGCACTACTTCGTCGAGCATCAGCTCGAGCTGTTCGCGGTCCGCGTCGGGGTTGTCCGCTGCGACGGCCAAGATGCGACCGAGCGGGTTGCTCGTATCGGGGCGGCTGTTCTTCTTCTGGGCTGCGACCTTTCGGCCAACGATGAAGAGCTGAACCATCTTGAAGATGCCCAGGAGTCCCGCCAAGATGCCTAGCGTGATGACTGTGTAACCAACCGCGCCACCTTCCGGCAGACGTTCGATCAGGTCACGACTCTCGATAAGAACCGCGAGGAGCGAGCCGCGCGAGGGGTCGACGGCAAGACCCGTAAGGCCTTCGCCGCCGGCTTCGTATTCGCCGACGGTGTCGAGGAAGCGTGATGGGGGCTGGCGCGAAAGCGTCTGGAGCTTGCCTTCGTTCGAGTCCCAGAGGAGGTATGCGCCGTCGGCGACGACGGTGAATACGCCTGCGCGGGTGACCGTCTGCTTGTTGATTCCGGTAGCCGTGTAGACCTCGGCCTCGTAGCTGACGATCTTGCCCTGCTCATTCATCTCGTTGAGCATCTCCGCCCAGAGGCGTTCGAGCTCCGCGATCGACGGGAGTTCCTTGCTCTTGCCTAGGTTTTCAAGGAACTCGACGCGCTCACGACCGAACTGCGAAGTGGTGATCGAGGCTTCGACGTTGCCGCGAGTGTCACCAGCCATTTGCCGCGTCACACCAAAGAGCTCACCGAGGTTGCCCATGCGCAGTTCGAGGGCTGCCTCCAGTTCCTGGATCGTGACTTCATTCTCTTGGTAAGTCTTCTCGAGTGCCTGGCTGCGCGCCTCTTCGCGAGCTTCCTTGGCCCGGGCATCAGCGAGCATCTGCTGCTGATCATCACGAGCACCGACGAAGCGCTTTTCACGGGCCGCATCTTCTCGTTTCTCGACATTGAAGCCAGCACGGACCTTCTCGAGGAGATCATCCGCGGAAGTCGCCTGGGGTACGGCGATGACCATCGCCGGCGGCTCTTCCGCCGCCTCCTGCGCGATCGAAATCAGCGGCAGCAGCGCGACGAGCGCGGCCGATGCAACGAGGTTCTTCAAAGTTCTAATCGTCATTCGCTTGCCTTCTGTGAATCCACAGGGGTTTACGGAAATCGCTTGGTTCGCGAATCGCATCAGCCGTTTCCTCCGGCGGTCGCCATGGGCAGCGGGACGCGGATCAGCTGCGGAGCAGCCTGCTTCTTGGCAACACGCAAACCTTCGTCGATCCAGTTTGCATAGTCGCCCTTCTCGAGCAGGTTCCACTCGCGATCATTCTGATTCCAGACGCCATACTCTTCCAAGTCACGGGTCCTGTACATCAGGCCGATGCGCCCGATGCGGAGAAAGTCGACTGGAACTTTTTGGCCGGCATTCTCAAGGGTGCCGGGCTGCGCGTCGATCGTGCGGCCGTAGTCGCCTTCGATCTGGTACGCCTCGAGAATGCGGCGGTAGCGCTCGGGCTCAGCAACATCTGATTGGCGCATCAGCACGCGAAGACCAGCGACGCGATTCGCGCGCTCTTCGACCAGAAACGGAACGTCAAACTTCACGAACTGGTCGAGTGCTTCGATCATCTTCAGCATCAGCGGCGTCACGGCGCGGCCGACTTCCTCGACGCCATCGATCTGGCTCTGGAGACTTGTGAGCTCTTCGTTCTGAGAAACGATGACCTCGGAGAGTGATCGATTGAAGATCTGAAGCGATTCGATCTTCTTGTTCGTCAGCCGAAACTCAGCGATCAGGCTGTCGGTCGCAGACGCGATCTCTTCGACACGCCTCTGTGACTCGGCACCGGCCTCGTTCGCAGATACACGCGCATCGATCGGAGGATCGAGCTGCTGTGCAGAAGCGGTCGATACGCAAAGCGCCGTCATCGCAAAAGCGGAAACCGTCGCTACGGCCCAGTGAGTGGCATTGACGATCCCGATCGTCTTCGCCCTAAAGCTCATCATGCAAATTCTCCTCGGTCCCCACCGGACCAGATTCGACTGACTATGTAGTTGATCTTCGATCAAAACCGGTTGTTAGGTGCGAATGCCGTTCGCCCATCGATCTTGATCGTCTTCCTAATCGCTCGATCGATTCGATCGAGGGAATACCTCTTAGCCCCGCCCCTTCGGATTACCGAAGCGCTAGGGGGTTGGACACTAGTATGGATAACTTCATTTCGCGCCCCACTTAATTATCTGATCAATCAGCCCTCGACAGCGAATTCGCGTCGCATCGTCTCAAACATACAGATGCCGCTCGAGAGACGAAGATCCGTCCTGCTCTATCGCTGATCGTATCAATCTGACGAGGCGGCTCGAGCAATCGAGCGAGTGGAATCGAAACGTTATCCTCCGCAGGCTTTGCGCCGCGGAACGATTCCGGCCGAAGAGTCCAATTCATTTACAACTCAGCGGTCTTTCCTCACATGTCCGCTGCCGCTAAAGCAGAGGATTGAGGAGGGACACTGAACTCGATTCGGACATCTTGGGTAGAAACTCCTCTCGCTCATCCGCATCAGCCGAGTAGGTGGCCTTTAGATAGGGACTAAACTGGGGAGTGTTCTTGGGCGCGACGTTATTCTTTCGCAGGTGATCGAGTTTTCCAAGCGATTTTTTAGGTTTCGGTGGAACTCTTGCCGGCGCGGGGGCACGATTGGCGCCGGTATTCGAGTCGCTCTTGGGAGTCTCGTAATCTGAAGCCGAGCGCGCGCCCCCGAAGGACTCCGGGTCGCCCTGCGGCGAAGACCCCGCGATTGACCTGGGCGCTGCAATCCTACACATGCGCGGTCCGCCCTTCCGAGATTTCTCGCTTCCGCTTATCATCTGCTCCATCGCAGCGATCCCGCGGCGATTGGCCGTACAGCCACAATTCTCCGGAGTGCATATGCGCGTCGCGCTCTTTGTCCCCTGCTACGTCGACCAGCTACGCCCTCAAATAGGCCTCGCCACCCTCGATTTTTTGACGGCCGCCGGGTTCGAAGTCGATTTTCAGGAGGAAGTGATCTGCTGCGGCCAGCCCTTCCTGACCGCAGGCGAAACCAAGCGCGCCGCGGCCCTCGGGGCACGCTTCGTTGACGCCTTCCAGCATGTGGACGCGATCGTCACGCCCTCCGGCAGCTGCGCCGCGACACTGCGGCGACATTTGGAATCTCTAGTCGCTGCCCCAGCCGCGGCGTCGGTCGCCGCCAAAACCTTCGAACTATGCGAATTCATTACGAAAGAGTCCGCATGCCCTCCGCTATCGCGCCCTTTTCCACATCGTGTCGGCCTCCACGCAAGCTGCCACGGCCTGCGCGAGCTGGGGCTGGGCACGCCGACGGAAACGCGAGCCGCAACCAGAATCGACCCCGCCCGGGAATTACTCAGCCGGATCCCCGAGCTCGAAATAACTTCCCTCGATCGCCGAGATGAATGCTGTGGTTTCGGTGGGACCTTCTCGGTCGAAGAGGCGGCTGTCTCGACACGCATGGGCCTCGATCGGCTCGAGGATCACGGGCGCGGTGGGGCAGAGATCGTCACATCAACGGACGTCTCGTGCCTGCTCCACCTGGAAGGCCTGTCCCGAAGACGAACCCTGCCCTTCGAGATTTTTCACATCGCCGAAATCCTTGCCGCCAGTGCTCTCGGCCATGATCTCCGCGCCTCGGCCGAGCCCCGCTGATGGGTCACGTAGACCGCGCACGCGAATTCGTTCGCGACGAAAGTCGAACAAAATGGCACGACGAATCACTCTGGTTCGTCCGCGCGAAGCGAGACGATGCCGCAGATACCGTCCCTGATTGGGAGGCGCTCCGGGACGAGGCGGCCACGATCAAGCGCGACGCTCTATCCCGGCTCCCCGATCTCTGGCGCCAATTCGAGACGGCAGCCACCGAAGCTGGAGCCGTGGTGCATTGGGCGCGCGATGCGGAGGAGCACAACCAGATCGTCTTGGATTTACTTGAGGAACGGGGCTTTCGACGCGTCGTGAAGAGCAAATCGATGCTCACCGAAGAATGCGGGCTCAATCCATTTCTCGAAGCGCGCGGGATCGAGATCATCGACACCGATCTAGGCGAACGAATCGTGCAGCTCCGGAACGAACCCCCCAGCCACATAGTGATGCCCGCGATTCACTTGAAGCGCTCCGAAGTCGGGAAACTCTTTGAAAAGGAAATGGGTGCCCCGGTAGGGCTCGATGACCCCGACGCCCTGACGGCCCTTGCTCGAAAAGACCTGCGCAAAAGATTCATCGCGGCCGAAGCGGGTATCACGGGCGTCAACTTCGCCGTCGCCGAAACAGGTTCTTTCGTCGTCGTCACGAACGAGGGCAACGCAGATCTTGGTACTGCCCTCCCCTCCCTCCACATCGCCTGCGTAGGCCTTGAGAAGATCATCCCTGCTCCCAGCGATCTCGCGCCCTTCCTTCGGCTGCTTGCTCGATCGGCCACTGGGCAGCCCATCTCTGCCTATACCTCTCATTTCCGTGGACCGCGCGAAGCGGAAGACATAGGTAGCCCCGCCCCGGCAATGCATATCGTCATCGTAGACAACGGCCGCAGCGACCTCCTCGCCCAGCCTTCCTTTCGGGACGCCCTCGCCTGCATCCGCTGTGGCGCTTGCCTCAACACCTGCCCGGTCTACCGACGCAGCGGCGGACATAGCTACGGCACAACGATTCCTGGGCCGATCGGGTCGGTCCTCGAACCGAGTCGCGACCCCAAGGCCCACGCCGAACTTCCCCACGCATGCACCCTTTGCGGATCGTGCACCAACGTCTGCCCTGTCCGCGTCCCGCTCCACCACCAGCTCCTGACATGGCGTGCGCATCTCGCAGAGGGTGGACACCATCCGACGCGCCGCCGAGTTGCCTTCGGACTCGCGGGCCGACTCTTTGCGCACCCGCGCGCATACGAAATCCTCACGAAGGCCGGACGAAGGGTCGCGCGGCGCCTACCGACTGCATGGCTCGATCGCCTAACATCGCCCTGGACTGAAGCGCGCACCCTTCCGCCCATTCCTGCAAGAAGCTTTCGCGAACAGATGCGGGCGCGGGCGCGTCAGGCCACGAAGGGACCGCGATGAGCGCTCGTGACCAAATTTTGGCAGCTCTTACGCGGCACCCAGCACCACCGGTGGAACCGGCGCGCCCTGAGAGTCGGCCCGAGATGCCGGCGAATCCATGGTCGGTCCTCGAGGAGCGGCTTGCGCAGAATGGCGGCCGGCTAGTGCACTCGCATTCCGGCGCATGGATTGATTCGGTGAAGTGGCCTTGCGAATTCGCCGAGCTCACTCATGTCTATGTCGCAAAGAATGTACCGGAGTCATCGCCTACTCCGCCTGCATCACAACTTTCCCCAACAGCACATCTAAGCACCCTCACATCACGCGGTGTGGGCGCGACCGCCAAGGCCATGCGGGATCTTGAACCACTCGAGGTGACCGTCCTGTATGCCGATTTCGCGGTCGCGGAGAACGGTGCGGTTTGGCATGTCCCAGCCTCCGCGCTCGAGCGCACTGCAGCGCTGCTCGCGGAACACCTGATTGTTTTAGTGCCTGCTTCGTCACTGGTAGCGACACTCCATCATGCCTATGAACGAATCGCGCTCGCCGAGACGCGTTTTGGGTGGTTCCTTTCGGGTCCCTCCAAGACGGCGGACATCGAGCAGTCCCTGGTGCTCGGAGCCCACGGTCCGCGCACGATGCAACTGGTAGCGCTCGAGTCCTAGGCGACCGGCTCGCCTCCGGCGACTCGCAGACCACGCGCAACCCACCGCATCCGGTCGGCAATTCCCTACCGGAACTCGGCGAATTGATGCGCTACGCGCTACAAATCCGTCCCCACGTTCATGCCGTCATGTGAAGTCCACTCATTCTGGGCTTGGCTTACCGGCGGAGGATGCCGACGAGTCATCATGGATCTGCGATTTGTACTCCTACTCGTCTGTTTCTTCGTCTCCGGGTTTGCCGCTTTGCTTTACCAAACGGCATGGACCCGCGAATTCGCGTTCCTCTTCGGAACTTCCGAACTCGCCGTAGTCGCGGTGCTCGCGGCTTACATGGGGGGGCTCGCCGGCGGGGCCGCGATCGCTTCGCGTGTGGTCGGTCGGCTCAAACGCCCGGTCCTGGCCTATGGCCTAATGGAGCTCGGCATCGCCGTCGGCGCTCTCTGCGTTCCGTTCATGATCCGCGCCGTCCAAACCGCCTATATTGAAGTGGCTGGCGGACTCGACGCACCGCCTGAAACGATGGCCCTTTCGACTGCGCTTTTCCATCTCTTGGGTTCGTTCATAGTCCTCTTCCCGTGCACGGCACTCATGGGGGCAACCCTTCCGCTCCTGGCACGTTATGCGGTTTCAGAAGACGCCCAAGTCGGCCCCCGCATTGGCGTCCTCTACGCAGTGAACACCTTCGGCGCGATCGCCGGAACTCTGATTGCAGCTTTCTATCTCTTGCCCGCAATCGGCCTCCGACAAACGGTCTACGTAGGCATCGCTGGCAACGCCGTCGTCTTTCTCGCAGCAGCAGCCCTCGCCCGAGGGATTGCCGGCATGCCCGCCGACGAAAACAACGCTCACGTGCGCAACACCAGCTTTCACTGGATCCTCCCGGCAATGACTATCTCCGGAGTCGTTTCCTTCATCTACGAAGTTCTCTGGACGCGGATGCTCGGCCAGGTGTTAGGTGGAAGCACGGCAGCCTTCGCCTCCATGCTCTCCAGCTTCTTGTTAGGCATCGCCCTCGGCAGCGCCCTCGCCTCTCGCTTTGCATCCACCCGGCAATCGGCCGCCCGCGGGTTCGCGCTTGCGCAACTCGGCGCCGGCGCATTCGGCTATCTCGCTTTTCGCAGCGTCGAACGATTGCCCGACATCGCCCATGCCGTTGGCGCGAGCCCCGCAGCGCCCGCGGCCGGAGCCGCCGCCGCAGGCATAATGCTCTTACCAGTCACATTATGCATTGGCGCAACATTCCCCTTCGGCGTCAGGCTCCTCGCCCGAGACGCCGACGAGGCCGCCGGAGTCAGCGGACGTGTCTACGCTTGGAATACTGTGGGCTCTATCATTGGCGCAATCGTCGCAGGATTCTTCCTATTGCCGGCCCTCGGTCTCGAGAACACCGCCTTGGTCGGCATCCTCACAAGCCTGACCCTCGCCGTCACCGCAGCCATGCTCGCAACACCTCGCCGGACCGCGGTCGCCGGCCTTGCAGCCGTCGGCCTGCTCGCTGCGATCGTAGTGGGCGTCCCGCAGCCGACTAGCCTACTCATGCATTCCGCCATCTCCGGTACTCGAATGGCCGGCGAGCTCTACTACTTGGGTGTCGGTCGCTCCGCGACAGTGACGGTCCTAGAGGATTTCCTCGGCTGGCGTCTCCTGACGAACGGTCTCCCCGAATCGGGCGTATCGCGCAAATATATACCCGATCTCCGCTTCAACGAGACGGCCTGGCTTTCGCTCCTTCCGACCGCCGCCAGACCCGATACCAAAGAAATGCTGATCATCGGCCTAGGCGGAGCCAAGACCCTCGAAGCCACTGCGAAAACCGTCCGCTCCATCGATGTGATCGAACTCGAAGCCGAGGTCGTAGTCGCCAATAAGCTGATGCCTCGGACGATCGATCCCTTCGCCGATCCCCGGGTCACGCTCCGCCTCGGAGATGCCCGCGGCGCGATGCATCTGACCGATAAGACCTACGACGCGATTGTCTCGCAGCCGTCCCACCCCTGGACTTCCGGCGCCTCGCATCTCTACACGCGTGAGTTCTTCGAGCTCGTGGACGATAAACTCAATCCCGGTGGCATCTTTATTCAGTGGATCGGTCGGGGCTTCGTCGACACGGATCTCTTCGGCAGCCTATCCGCCGCAATGACCGACGTATTCCCCCACGTCCAAGTCTTCCGGCCCGTTCCGGCCGCTCTTGTCTTCGTCGCATCTGATCAGCCGATCGATCTCGCGAAATCCGGACCCATCGCGCTCGCTGCCTCGCCCCAAGACTTCGGCCGGGCTGGTGTGCACCGCACCGAAGATCTCCTCGCTAGTCTCGCTCTCGACGACGAAGGCGTACGCGCTTTTGGCGAGGGCAAGCCGATCAACACGGATGACCACAACCGCCTAGCAACGACCCGCCTGCCTCGCGGGCCCGGCGCAGTGCCCCTCAGCAAAGCAATCGAGGCAAAATTCACGTCTCTTGAGCCGCTCGACGATACGCGACTCGAAGGCTTCGAAGTCGAGGCGCTACTACGACGAATGGCATGGAATGGCCAACGAGAACGAGCGACAAGACTCGCTTCCCAACTCGGTGGCGCGGCGATGCACGCCACCCGTGGCTGGCTGGCCGCTGACACACGCCAGATTCCCCGGGCACGTACATTCTTCGCCAAAGCTTTCGAACTCGATCCACAGAACGCTGCGGCACGAGCTGGCCTGATTCGCTGCTACTCGCGCGACTTTTTTGCGAAGCTACCCGACGACATTCCCTTTACGGAGCGAGAACAAGCCGTACTCCGGGCCGTGAAGCTCCGCATCGACCAAAAGTGGGACGAAATCATGAAGATCGATTCGTCGCTTGCTGAGATCGGCCCCGACGACATGCTCTACGGAAGCGCCATCTCAATGCGTGGACTGTGGCGAATCCAGATAGGAACGAAGAAACAAGCCCGCGAAGCCGTCGATCTCTACGACCAGGTCCTCACGCGCCACCGAACTCGCGAGAACTACTACCACCGCGTTCGCGCCGCCGCGGCCGCTGGGGAAACTGAAATGACTTGGGTCGGCCTCAACCACTTCACGGATAGGGCCAATATCGGCCCGCCATACGTCGTTCGAGAATTGTTGTCTATCGTTCGCGATCTTGGGCAACCGCCGCCCCTGCACGCGGAGGTACCCGGCCGGTTGAACCAGGCCGCGCGAGCAGCTGGTCGAGGGCGCGCTCAGCTCTGAGCGGTCCGCAGGCCCGGATTCCTGCGGTTTTTCCAGCGCGCGACTTTGATTTTTTTGGTTAAACTAGGCGCCATGATGAAGATCTCCTTCGAGCTCAGCGACAAAGACCTCCGTTATTTTCGACAGGTTCTCCAGAAAGTCCGCAAAGGACAGAGCGCCGAAAATGAGGATGTAGTCCTCAAAGAAGCCCGAGCCCTGCTCATCGAGGTGAAGGAGACCCAGGCACCGGAATTCGTCCGCACCCGGATCGCGCAGCTCGGCAACCTCATCGATATGGTGGAGGACAAGGATTGGCGCCTCGAAGGTGCGGATCGTAAGCGCGTCCTCAATGCCCTCGCATATTTCGCGGATCCGGATGACCTGATCCCCGACCGCGTCCCTGGCCTTGGCTACCTCGATGACGCCATCATGGTTGAGCTCGTCGTCCAGGATTTGAAGCATGAAATCGAAGCCTTCGATGCCTTCGTCGAATACCGCAAGATCAAGCGGAAGGAGAAGAAGGGAGACCCTGATACCCTCGACAAGCGACGCGTGTCCCTCCAGGGACGGATGCGTCGTAGACGTCGCGGAGACCGAGAGCGCCATGCACGTACTCGAGGACGCAGTCCAATTTCGCTCTGGTAGCGCTGCTCGTCATGGGGTTATGACCAGACCGACGTCCAGCCACCCGGACACGTCAGACGCCAGTTCCCTACAGGACTGACAGAATCACCGAAGGACTCCTGCACGTGGGGTTTGGATTGTGGTAAAAAGGCGCCTGACGGTCCAGCTGCTTGTCACCTGTACGCACTTTTGATCTGGATCTCGGAGACGGATCGCCAATGGGAATGCGTATTTTGGGTTGGGGCACGGCCCTACCCGACAAGGTCGTAACAAATGCCGACCTCGAGAAAACCCTCGAAACGAGTGACGAGTGGATTGTCGAACGAAGTGGCATTCGCGAGCGCCGGATAGGTGACTCCACGACCGACCTCGCGGTCGGCGCGGGTCGTGCGGCCATCGGAAAGGCCGGTGTCGACCCCGCCTCTATCGACCTCATGATCCTGGCAACGACGACACCGGATCAGCAAGTTCCCGCGACTTCGGCCCAAGTTCATCACGAGCTACAACTCAGCGGAGGCGCTTTCGACCTCAATGCGGCGTGCTCGGGCTTTGTCTACGCACTCGTCACAGCCAACGCCCTGCTCAGCACCGGTCCTAAGAGAATTCTCGTCGTCGGCGCGGAAACCCTCTCCCGCATCACCGACTGGACCGACCGCAATACCGCCGTGCTATTCGGCGATGGCGGCGGTGCGATCGTCGTCGAATCGGTCCCAGACGAGGGACAACTGCTTGCATGGGACCTCGGACTCGATGCCGAGGCGCGCCATATCCTTCAGGCGGACCATGGCGGCTATATCAAGATGGACGGGCGCGAAGTATTCAAACGCGCTGTTCGCGTCATGGTCGACTCCGCAAAGCGCACCCTGGAGCAGGCGAAGGTCCGACCCGAAGAAGTAAAACTCCTGGTTCCGCACCAGGCAAATATCCGAATCATCCAATCCGCCTGTGACCGCCTCGGGATCGATCGTGAGAAAGCCGCACTCGTGATGCATCGCACAGGCAACACCTCCAGCGCCTCGATTCCACTCGCACTCGTCGATGCGATTGAGCAGGGACGCCTCGAGGATGGCGATCTTGTATTGCTCGCCGGCTTCGGTGCAGGAATGACCTGGGGCACCGCACTCATTCGCTGGCAGGCCTAACCCATTCTTAGTATCGATCGCTGAGCGGGCGAATAGTGAGCGTCGTAATCAGCGCTTCTACTTCATTCGTTGGCTCCTTCGTTAGTTCCCTCGTTTTCCCCGCCCCGTAGTTCAGGGCTTCTTCAAGCAGGATTTAAGCATGACCGAGAAACGTCGCGTCGCGATCACCGGAGTCGGCGTCGTCTCTCCTGTGGGCATCGGAACCGAGGCCTACTGGCAGGGACTCCTCGCTCCCCAACCCACCGAAGAGCGGGGCGTCCACGACTTTGATCCGAAGGACTACTACGACGACCCGAAAGCAATTCGCCGAGCGGACCGCTTCGAGCAATTCGCCGTGGCAGCCTCTCTACAAGCCGTGGCACAGGCAGGAGAGCTCACAGCCGATCCCGAACGCATAGGCGTCCTCGTCGGAACCGGAATCGGTGGCGTCATCACCCACGAAGCCCAAACGATCGTGCTCGAGAGCAAGGGCGCGCGACGCGTCTCGCCCTTTACCGTGCCTATGATGATGGCCAACGCCGGCGCCGCAGCAGTGTCGATGCGACACGGCTTTCAAGGCCCGTGCGAAACAATCTCGACCGCCTGCGCGACCGGCACCCACGCGATCGGCACCGCGGCGCGGTGGATCCAATGGGGACTTTGTGACGCCGTGATCGCAGGCGGCAGCGAAGCCGGTATGTCAGGTATCGCGCTGGCGGGCTTCGGCAATATGAAAGCGATGTCCCCCGCCGGCGTCTCACGCCCCTTCGACGCAGGTCGCGACGGGTTCGTGATCTCTGAAGGCGCGGGCCTCTTGATGCTCGAGGAGTGGAGTCTCGCGGAGGCGAGGGGCGCAAATATCCTCGGCGAAATCTTAGGATCCGCCAGCCTCGCCGATGCACACCACATCACAGCGCCCGCTCCAGAGGGGCGCGGCGCGGTTCGGTGTATGCAAGCCGCCATCGACGATGCCGGCCTAACACCAGATGCAATCGCACATATCAACGCGCACGGAACTAGTACTCCCCTCAATGATGCGGCGGAAGCCCAGGGCATCGCTCAGCTCTTCGCCTCGCCGGGTCCGATCGTGACATCGATCAAGGGCGTCACCGGGCATTCGCTCGGGGCCGCGGGTGCGCTTGAAGCGATCGCCGTATTGCTCTCCATGCAACACGGCTTAATTCCGCCGACCGACGGACTCGAGTCGTATGATCCCGAGCTCCCTTTGATCGATGTCGTTCAACAGCAAGCCCGTGCATGGACGCCGGCGCCGGCGCTCTCGAACTCTTTCGGCTTCGGCGGTCACAACGGCACTCTCGTGATTGGTCCCGCTCTCGGCCCTGCCTGAGCCGCACAAATTACTGCCGGGCAGGGGCTTAGCGCTATAACAAGCGCCCTCACAATCACGGGGCCTCTAATCGGTACTCCGATGGCACCAGGCCAGCAGACCCGCTTCTCTCCGCCACTTCCCGGTTTTCACGATTTTTAGGGTCAATTACGAATGCCCTCGGGAATCATTCCGGGTACTGACTCGGCGGCGGCGCGCTGACGAGCGTTCGTTGAACTGTCCGCAAAACGCCCCTGCAACAAAACGTCCAGTCCCCCCGTGGGTCGGAACGTATTGCGGTCGCCTAGGGCCTTACTCTCCGAACCCACAGCGATGGTGCTGTGGACGGAGGAACGCATCCGATGGAACGGAAAAAGCTCTTCAATCATCGACTGATCGTCACGAGTGGACTCTTGATCGCGGGGCTCGTGATCGCGAGCGCTGCAGAAGCCGGCGACCGACACCGCAATCACCGCCGAGATGACGCCCGCCTCGCAGAGGCGCGAGAAGCCGTCCGAGATGCCCGCGACTACGATCGGCGACTCGATCGGCGTGGTCGGAGGATCGATGCCCACCTCGACGTATTCGCTCTATTTGCCGCGGCAACGGGCAATTATGACCTTGCCTATGAACTCGACCGTAAGGGCGACCGCATAGAGAGACGACTCGACCGCCGAGGCGATCGTATCCTGCGAGACGCGCGTCACGATCGTCGCCACACGCGACGTCACTCGCGGACCGATAATCACAATGCCCGAGACCGCCGAGACCATGACTGGAACCGCCGGGACCGGAGTCACCGCAAGGGTTGGAACGATCGGAAGAAGCATGATCGCAAGCACGCCCACAAGCGACCTGAAAAGCGCAACAAGCAGAATCGGAAGCGGGATTCGAAGCGCGGTCACGACAAGCATCGCAATCACGATTCCGCGCACCGGCAGTCAGATACCACGGATAAGGGTCTGCGACTTCATCGGAACCTGATTCAGAATCGTTCGTTCCGATAGCAAGGGACTAAGCACTGAGGGTCGTGACCGCCGTTCGCCCACGGCGCAGGTCATAGGGAATGACTCGAGGGACCGCGTAAAGCGGTCCCCCGATCTCGTTTCGGGCTCCAGGGCCGAGACTTTGGTGGTCACGGGTTCCGTGGCACACTCATGGGGATCTCATCGAGGACCCGATCAGAGTGCAGGCCCGAGCCATCCCATCATCCACAGCGTCCCGACCGGATACCCGGGCGGAGCGCACAGAATCGACCCTAATCGGCGACGCGAAAGCTGATGGCCCTGCATTGCGGGACACGGTCACGGGCCGCGCATTTACGAGACGACTCGACCGCCTATCGGTTTGGAGCTTCGTTCTCCTTTGGCTCCTCGCCGTGATCTCGCGCATTCCTGAATTCGTCCGCGCGACCCCAAGCCTTGAGTACCTGCTGCTCTTCGGAATCGGCCCCCTCGCCGGATACGTCTTGGCTGATTTCATCGCTGGCGCTGCACATTGGTTTGCCGATCGATTCTTTGAAAGCAACACCCCCTGGATCGGCCCGCTCTTGATCGCACCCTTCCGAGAACATCACGTCGACCCACAGAGCATCTCGCGGCACGACTTTTTCGAGGTCTCCGGAAATAACGCTCTCGCAACGTTACCCCTGGTCGCTTTACTCTTCTTTGTTCCGGCTGGTGCTAGTTTCGCCGCTCGGCTCCTCTTCGTTACGATCACCAGCCTGACTCTCGCTCTCGTCGCAACAAACCAACTCCATGGCTGGGCCCATTCCGCCGAGCCGCCCAAGATCGCGCGATGGCTTCAGCGCCGACGGCTCGTGCTCACCCCCCGCGCGCACGCGCGGCATCACAGAAGCCACGACCGCTCCTACTGCGTCACCTCGGGATGGCTGAACCCGGCCCTCGACCGACTCCGATTATTCGACGCTCTCGAACATATCTTTAGATTCGGCCGCGCCGACAAAAAACGAACGGACTAATAGTGGATTCCAGTTTTTCTTGGCATGCCGCATACTACAGCGATCTCCAGTCCCTTTATGCGCTGTGGCTCGTACCCCTGGCTTTCCTTGCGTGGCGCGCTGCTGCCCCAGCAGATATCAGCCGAGCACGCGTGCCAGAAGCCGCAAGATTCGTCTCGCAGCTGACGCTTTTCTTCGCCGTCGCCACCATGCTCGACCCGCTCTGTACCGGGCCCCTCGCCAATAGTCAGGCTATTTCCGGGACCTTCGCAGCGACCCTGATCTTGTTCTTCTTTGTGCTGCTTGGTGACCTCCGCGTCCTGCTACTCACGATTGGCGTTGCTCGCCCCGAACGTACATGGCGCCAGAACCTCGGCTGGGCCGGAGGAACAACGCTCGTCGTCCCCGTCGCGACGGGCCTGATCTACGGCACGCTTAACTTCCTCATAGACGATCTGCATAGCCAAGCGCTCTGGATGATCTACGAGAGTGGGTTCTTCGTGTTATGCGTAACGCTGTCCAGGCAATGGCTTCCGCGAACTCTCGAGGGGGATCCGCTAGCGGACACGAAGACCACGTACATTCGGTCCATCTTCGGCTACAGCGCCGCCTACTACGCACTTTGGCTCATTGCCGACGTCTTCATTGCGGTTGCCGACCTCGACCTGGGCTGGGCGATCCGCATGGTGCCTAACCAGCTTTACTACGCGTTCTGGGTGCCTTTCGCCTACCGCGGATTTTTCTCGGTCGAAGCCGGCGTTTCGGGGAACGCGGCAAGGTAACCGGAGACCAGAAGATCGACCCAGGCTGAAAGGTATCGCTGCCCGCGTTCGCTATTCGCGGCGGAAGGGTCGCCTAGCACTCCAGATTCGGTATTCGGTCGCAGGCTCGGGTAGAAAATACCCTGCGCCTCACCAGGCTCGACCATGCGTCCCGGCACAAGGTGCTCTTCGCGGATTGACCCTGGCCGTAGATGGGCCACTAGACTGGTTTCGTATTCGCCTGCGTGTGGCCCCGCCGCAAGTGCCGAAAGTGCCTCTGCCTCGACGACCTCCGACTGCATTGCCCCAACCCGGAGGTCCGTCTCGATTCGAAGCCTGAGCGGAAGAACCGACTCGCAGAGTCGGGGCCCCATTTCCGCCAAGGCGTCGAGATTCCCACCGTGCGCGGTAAAAAGAAACGCCCGCTCAAAACCATGATGGGAAAGCGACCGCAGCAAATCCACGAGCAATGCCTCGAGCGTCGCAGGTTCTATATGTAGGGTCCCTGCGAAATCCAGATGCTCGCTGGCACATCCCACCGGGACGGCAGGGAGCGCAACCGCATCCCCAAGCTTCTCTTCGAGCGACTGCAACAGCGCTTCCGCGATCCATCGATCCGTGCCGAGGGGAAGGTGTCGTCCATGCTGCTCGATCGATCCGAGGCCCAGGAGCGCGGTTCGGCAACCCGCCGCAACCCGCGCCTCAGCCTCCGGCCAGGTGCGCGACTCCCATGCAACCGAGGATGCGGCGAGGGAATAGGCGGCAGGAGGATTCAAAAATAAATCGGTATTTTTGACCGGTAAGTCGGGACTTGCTTCATAGAGCGCGGCCTCGCGGTCTTGCCCGGGCCAGTTCACGAGGTTCGTTTCGACCTCGGTGATCGCACGTAATACGAAAACATCGAAGATCGCTTCGAGCTCGATCGCCGCGATAGGCCAAGGCAAAGATGCATCGACGACACGCAGCCGATGCCGCGACGGGTCCAAAGTCGAACGGAAACGCCTAAGCCAGCTCTCTTCTTCTTGGTCTCGACCTTTGCGCCCCGCAGAAATGTCACTCGCCTGAGCGCTAGGCAAAGCTGCTCTTATGTACAGGATCGAAGCCGGTTCCTTCGCAATGCTCTGCAAAGGTCCATGTGCGAATTCGAGTACGTCCACGGCTCGGGGACGTGGTCGCAACAAGCCTTCCGCCAGCTTGAGTGAAAGCTGGTCCACGAACTCCAGCGCACCGCCTTCAGAAACTAAGACCAGCGTCCGGTCAGAGGAAAAGAAGGAAGAGACGCTTTCGTCCGGCCCGAAGATCGTGTCCGCGCGCGTTTCCGCGTTTTCTTGTGCGCCGCGCAGCGCTTCCGTTTCAAATGTGAGAGCCGGCACAGATTCAAGACGCATCGAAGCCAAGGTGCGCAGCAGACTCCAAGACACCGCGTACCCTGCCCGCGCACCGATCACTCGAAGCAGTACACCGTATTCTGTGCCGGCGCCTAGATCGACTCGAACCACGCCCCTGCGATCGAGCGCATCGAGCCAGCCCGCCTTTTCTGCCGGCACTTCTTCGCCAGCTTCCATGCCCAGGCCCGTCACCAAAATGACTCCGCGCCAAGCTTCGGCATGGGACAAAGCGAAGCGCGCGTTTGCACTGAGGCCCTGGGAGAAGACGATTAGCCAGTCTCGGTCGGCTCCGGGCGGAGGCGCGGCGGCTAATGCACCCGTCGAAACAAAACGCGCCGGCTGCCCGCAGAATCGCGTCGCGACTTCAGCGAGGTGACGCGCATGCCCCTCCGAGGTGCCGATACCGGTCGCCACCAGCATTCTGGGAAGTCGGTCGCGAAGTGCCTTCAGTACTGACATCTCATGGGGGATGCTCTGTACCACCAAAGATGCAGCCGCCATTCGCGAGGCAACTAACTCGCGACCGCGTGCCGCGGATTCCCTGCCTGCTGCCTCCGCAGTAGAGGCCGCAGAGCTGTCACCCTCACTCACTCCGGTCACGCTCATCGAAATCGATCTGAACCGCACCGAGTCCGCGCTTGCGAATCGCAAGCAGCGCCCGCTCGAGTGCAGGGCGTCCTTGGGCTCTCGACTCGCGTGCCTCTCCGCCGAGTGCTCCTTGCAGAAAAGGGAGCCTGTCCAGCAATCCCATCGTGACTGTATTCTCCATGGGCAGCGGCTCATCCGTCGTGCCGTCGCCGAGAGACAGCAAAACCGACTCACGTTCCGAGTCGCGATCATAAACCACGCTCATGCGAAACCAAGTCGTACCCTCTTCCTCCGTCACATCTGCAGGAAGTGCGACGGGGAGGAAATACGAAGCGGTCACGACGCGGCGCGCATTTCCCGGCAACGCGAATGGTTCGAAGACACGTACAGGAAGGGGAGGCAGCGCTCCTGCATGACGATCAGCAATCGCGAGATCGTGTCCTGAGTCTTGCTTGGCGCTCAAGTAGTCGCGATTAAACTCTGAACTCGGCCCGTGAATCGACTCCAAACCCGCGAGTTCAATTTTCTCGCCTTGCAGCGCCTCGCCGACCGCAGCGGCCTTCACCGGGTTATTAGTCAACAGCCGAATCGGTGCATGAATGCCTAACATCCGACTCATCGGCGCTACGATGCCATAGCTCCGCAAGTCCGCAGGAAGCCCCATCGAACTATACGCCTCAAATGTGTTCACGCGATTCTCACTGGCTTGCACGATCATCCTATCTCGCGCCTTCGCCGTGAGTCCCGCCCCTCGTCCTTCTTGAAGCAGATAGAAGACAATACCTCGGCCGGCTTCGGCCATCGTACCAAGCGCGCCTTCGAGCTGCTCTGCGCAGTCGCAGTCGCAGCCCATCAAACATTCACTCGTCACGCAGGACGAATGCACGCGAGCGAGGAGCGGCTCCCCTAGCTCGAGTGTGCCTGTCGAGATCGCCATAGCGCTCGTTTCATTCGCGAGATCGCGAAAGAAGTGCACATCGAAGGAGCCCCGCGCGTTCGCAAGGCGTAGCTCGCCTAGGCGTAGCGTTGCTTTGCGAATATCGAGCCCTGGTCGATCTATGCTCACGGCTCGTCCTGCTTTCGTGGATCCTGCTTGCGCTGGCTCATCGCAGAAAAGTAGGCGATCAGCGCATCTAGGTCGTCCTCGGATAACCCTGGATGCGCGGGCATGCTGGTGTAGCGCGTCGCCTCGGGGTTGCGGATATAGGCTCTGATCTCCGGGATCGGGCGATATTCGACGATACTACGAGGCACGTTTAGGTCGGGTCCCACTTTGCCCCCTTCCCCATTGATCGCGTGGCAACTCGCACAGCTCTTTTGGAAGAGCGCGTAGCCCCCCCAGCCCGCGTCACTCCCAACGAGGTCCGTCGGCTGCGTCTTTGGGAAGGCTTGCTCAAATGGAGCGACTTCGATCTCTGCCAATTGATAGGGCCAAGCAGTCGCATGCGGGTCGCTCTGCGCCGCGCCGGTCCACACTAAGTAGAAGGGAGCCGGATCGGTTTTACGTCGATCGATCGGACTGAACCACGAATTACTCGCGGGATCCGCGAGTCGTTCAGGTTCTCCATACGCGACGAAGCCGCCGGGAATTAGGAGATCCTCCCCTCCGACTGGACGCGTATACCCATCCAAGGCTCGCAATAACAACCCATTTCCTCGAAGGCCTTCGGCCCCTCCACGCTCCGCAAAGCCCGCATCCAGCACGCAGCCGAGGGGCCACGCCGCATAACGCATTCGCTTTTCATGGTACGGGTCGTCGACTTCGACCTGCTGGGATGGGCAGGCCTCGTGAAGAGCCCCGATCGAAAGGGACCGATCGAGGCGACCATCGCTGCGAAATCGCAGTTGATCTTCGGCCGCGAAGGACGCGCCAGGCATTCCGATACTCACGAGTACGCCGAGCATGGTGGCTGCAGACAAAGCCCACCCGGACCATCGGCCTTCGATACCCTCGAAGTCGGCGCGATTCATCCTC
This sequence comes from Deltaproteobacteria bacterium UBA4427, assembly GCA_002390675.1. Classification (GTDB taxonomy): domain Bacteria; phylum Myxococcota_A; class UBA9160; order UBA9160; family UBA4427; genus UBA4427. The sequence continues at coordinate 15,937 of DGPZ01000039.1, read as the reverse complement.
GCTCCAATCCATCGAGTAATACTTCGAGGCTCTCACGAAAGACACGTCGAGCATGATCTGGGTTGATTGAGGTACCCAGCTTGTCCCGGTTTTCACTGGGTTTGCGGGGGCGTCTCGGGGGGCAGAGAGCGGGTTCCATGGCGGACAAAACATACCGAATCCTACTGGTTGTATAAAATGGGCCCCGGGGCGAACCCCAGTCCCACGCACCCCCAATTGTCCGGGCCCTGGGAGCACTCATGCCTTCTGCCACTTCCGCACCGATCAGCCTTCGATGGACCGCCTCGAGCCAGAAACCGCAGGTTTTGATCTCAGTACGATCGGGGGTGGCCTCGGGTTCGTGATGATGTTTGCGATGGCCTCGACATCCAATGATGCTGCAGTCAAAAAGATCGGCAGACGCGCATGGCACCGTCTTCACGGCTTCGGCCAGCTCACTCTCGCCGTCGTCTACCTCGCCATCTACCTAGAGCGTATCGTCGCAGATCTTTCCTACTGGCCTGCCTTCTCGGCGCTTATCTTCGCCTTCGGCCTTAGAGGCGCGGTAGCGATTCAGTCCCGCGACTTACGAAGCACGAGACTGCCTACGGAGTAGCCGGCTCCAAAGGAGCAGAGCACTCCGACATCGCCCGCGACGAGACCGTCACGGTGCTTATGAAATGCAATCACCGATCCGGCGGAACTCGTATTCGCGTACTCGTCGAGAATCACCGGTGCCTCCTCGGGCTCGGGATCCCGGCCTAACAGCGTCTTCGAGATCAGCTTATTCATACCGAGATTCGCCTGATGCAGCCAGAATCGTTTCATACTGTCTAACTTTTCACCGGTCTCCTCAACGTGCTCTTTGATGTGAGCGGCAACCATCGGGCAGACATCTCGAAAGACCTGCCGTCCGTTCTGGCGAAACATCAGCTCGTGCGGTTCGCGTTCGGAATCTTCGCTTCGATTCAGGAAACCGAAATCATTGCGGATATTATTCGAAAATTTCGTGACCAACTTCGTCCCGAGGACGCTCCAAGCTTCGCCGGCGTTCGCAGTATCCGATGACTCCACGACGACTGCGGTACAAGCATCTCCGAAGATGAAATGAAATTCTCGGAGTTCAAAGTTGTTGTGCCCCGAGGTAATCTCCGGGCAGAGCACGAGTGCGCATTTTGCACTTCCAGAACGAACCGCATCGACGGCATTCTGAAGTGCAAATGTTGCCGACGAGCAGGCAACGTTCATGTCATAGGCGAATCCGCCCGCACCGAGCGCCTGCTGAACCTCAATCGCAACCGCGGGATAGGCGCGTTGCAGATTCGAGGCGCCAACGATCACTGCATCCACATCGGCGCCGGTCCTGCCTGCCTGAGCCAGGGCTTCCTGCGCCGCGGGAAGGCACATCTCGGCCTGAATCCCAATTTCGTCTTCACCCCGTGTAGGCAGGTTCGGCGCGAGGCGATCAGGGTCAAGCATCCCGGTTTTTTCCATGACGTAGCGATGGCCTATGCCTGAAGCCTTCAGGATGAACTTGACCGAGGGCATGTCCCGCTCTTCGACGGCACCGCTCTCGATCTCATCCTTGTGTTCAGCATTCCATTTCACGTTCGCACGACTAAGGCTCTCAACGAGTTCCTCGTTTGTGATCGAGTCGGGCGGGGTAAAAAGACCAGTGCCGGTAATTAGAATTTCACTCACGGAGTTTCGCTTTCGACGGTGAATAGAATGAGTAGAGAATAAAAAACTGGCCCGATCTTCCTGAGCGCGTATTCCATTTGGCTCAAGAGACTAGCGTCGGACGAATAGCGACTATTGTTATTCTCGAGCAAATGGATGTCCCAACGTCATGGCTTCGACCGGATATGCGCAGTAGGCTGGCCCGGCGGATAAATCGACAGCGCGTTGCGCGTCGCCTCCCCAGGCATCACTCGCTCAATCCAAAGAAAAGGCCCGCCCTCGCTCACACGAATCTCAGTCGATTCCCCGAGCGGCTCGCGCTCAACGGTTCGTCCATCCACCGCTGTACCGTTCCGACTCCCTAGATCTTCGACGTACCAAACGCTTTCATCGTGAAAAACTCTCGCGTGTCGGCGCGACACAAGGGGGTCGTAGTAACGAACTCGGCAATCGGCGCCGCGACCGATATAAAACTCGTCCAAAAAGAGCGACGCATTTTCACCGGTCGTGTCTTCCCAGCGAACGACCACGGCTCCGGTACCCATGTCGCCGCTCATGATCGTCGCCATATCGGCGAGCTCCGCCTCAACTCTGTCTTGCTCCTGTAAGTCCTGGGGATCCCGCACAACACCGGTCAGGCCGATATCGAATCGCCAAGCCAGGAAGGCCACGATCGGGAGGAAGCCAAGCGCTGCGTAGATCAACATTCGAACGGCGGATTCAGGAATTCCAAGCACGCTGGCTATGTCGACACCGCCGGAAGAGATGCCCCAAACGGCGACGATATAGACGCCTGTCGTTCGAAAGACGCGCCGTCTCCCCGCTTCGGCGATCCATTCTGAGATTCTGCTAGCCAATACGGCTCCCCGGGACCCATACCAAGATGGCGGTCCGTCTCGCGAGTCTATCAAGCTGTAGGCGTGCTTGTCAGCGACCCGTATGACGATCCTCAAGTCGCCCAATCGGGGCAGGATTAGGCGACACCGTCTTCCTCGCTGGCTTTGACGACTTCAGGCGGCTTCGCGGCGTAGCGCTGCTTGGGGCGACTCGTTTGCCGCTGACGCGCCGCCAAGGCCGCCGAAAACCGCCGTGATCAAGAAGGTCGCAAGCGCCAAGCCAGCCACGTCAAGCAGAGGCGGAGCAAAAGGAAGCTCGAAGACCAGAACCACCACCGCCCACGACGCGAAACCCGAAAGCGTCGCGCCTACGAGAGCAGCAAGTCCAGCGAGAACAATCGCCTCCGTCACAACAATGCGTCGTAGGGTCGGGCGTGACGCGCCGAGCACTCGCAAGAGCACAGCCTCTCGAACGCGCTCGCTCCTGGCCGCCACACCCGCCGCGATCAGAATCGCGATCCCTGTACCGAGGGTGAAGAGCGAAAGCAGCTGAACCGCGATGCTAATCTGTCCGAGCATCGTATCCAGAGACCTGAGAATCAGAGTCGCATCAAGCGCCGAGACATTCGGAAAGCGCCCTACAAGATCTCGCTGCATCGCCGACCTCGCCTCTTCTTCCGCGAGATGCGCGAGGAGCACTGTACTTTGAGGTGCGTCTTCCAAACCCGCAGGCGGAAACACAACAAAGAAATTCGTCGCCATGCGGCCCCAATCGACTTGTCGAATGCTCGCCACTTCCGTCTCGACGTCGACGCCTTGGATCCGAAACGTCACGGCATCCCCGACGCCGACGGACAACGACTTCGCAAGATCACGTTCGAGCGACACCGGGAAGCGTTCCGCGTCTGCCGAGACTGAATCCGGCTCCCACCAGGCACCCGCGATGATCTCTTCGCTCTCACGAAGTACGTCGGAGTAGGTCAGTCGGTATTCCCTTTGGAGCGCCCAGCGTAGTTCCCGCGATAGCCCTTCGTCCGCCAAGAATTCACTACGCGCAATACCGTGCACACCCGACAGTCTGGCTGAAATCAGAGGAGCTCTATCCGTTACCCCAGCCCCGTGTTGTTCGAGAAGCGCCTCGACGCCAGCAACCTGATCCCTCTGCACATCGAAGAGCACAAAATTCGGTCGATCGGGCCGCGCATCCACAGCCATTTGATCGAGCACGTTTCGCTGAACCGTATGCACCGTCGCGACGACGAAGAGCGCGAAGCCGATTGCGATCGTGGTGGGGAGCGTGTGATTGCGTGGCCTAAAGAGATTCGCCACGCCCTGTCGCGCCCAATACGCGAAACGTCGGGGCGGGTGATTTCGTAGCAACCGGATCAAGCCCATCGCAGACAGTGCCAGCACCCCTACCGTCGCCGCCAGGCCTAATGCGAAGGAGACGCCAACTTGCCAGTTCCCCGCCTGCCAGACCGAAGCCAGCAAAAGGCTTAGGCCGACCGCGACGATGGCCCAGATTGACCCAAGGGATTGCTCCCCATCATCGGTTCCAAAATCCCGGCGAAGCGCACGCAAGGGCGCCACCCGTGCGAGATCGAGTACCGGGCCCATCGCACAAAGTAGCGTCGCCCAAATACTCAGCCCGAGCCCCGTCAGAATCGCAGTAGGGCCGACGCCGATCGATACTTCGACCGGGAGCAAGTCGCCGAGAAGACTCGGCAAGCCCGCCACAAGGGGCAGGCATAATAGGATCCCTAACAGCCCGGCTGCGATTCCCAAGCAAATCGCAAGTCCCGTGTAGATCGCGATCACATCGCTCGGACTCGCCCCAATCGATCGCAGCATCGCAACGCCGTCGAGCTTCTCTCGCACGAAGACACGCACGCCCGCCGCGACCCCAATGCTCCCTAGCAAAAGCGCCGCCAGCCCGACGAGTCCCGTATACCGAGTCAGCGTGCCGAATTGCTCCGACATGTCTTCCTGATAGCCAATCACCGTTTGTGAACGAACACGCGAATCATCGAGAAGCAACTCGTGTTCTTTGATCCACGGGTCCGCGACGTCTTGCGGCAACTTCCAATACGAGAGGTGGGAAACCAAGCTGCCTTCGACAACGAGCCCTGTGCGATCGAGATCCGCCTTCGTCATGAACACGCGCGGTGCCATCTGAGTCTGCATCCCGACGGCTCCGGGGGCCTTCGTCACTGCCGCATGAATCACGAATCGTTCGCTGCCGATCCGAAGATGATCCCCCGGTTCGACATCGAGCTGGATCAGCAGAGTCGAATCGACGTAGACCCGCCCGGGTACAGATCCAAATTCCGACCATTGATGGGAAGGCCGAGTCCAGATCTCGCCGTAGATCGGGTAAGGGCCATCGATCGCCAGCAAATCGACGAGGCGACTGCGCTCCGAGCGCTCCGCCAGAGCCATCGACCCGAGTCGCGTCACTCGTGTCGGAGGCTGAAGCGCAGCAGCTTCGATGCTCTCGAGCGCAACGCGGACCTCGGGCCCCGCGAGATCCCGGCTGCTGAGTCGCAGATCGGCACCCAACAGCTCCCGCGAGCGAAGGTTCACGGAGGCGTCAACGGCTTCGCGCAAAGAATGGAGGCAGACGACAACTGCGATCCCGATCGCCATGCAGCTTCCGTAGAAACCAAATCGCCGAGCGGCGGCTCGAAGCTCTCGCCTAATCATGCCGGTCACGAAACGCGTCTTCACGATATCTAGACTCGCCTAACGCGCGGGTTCGGAAGAAAAAGTGCTAGAAGAAGCACTCGAAGAAGTACCTAAGGATGCCCCCGGCGACTTAGGGATCACTTCGATGTGATCGACTCGCCCGGCGGCAAGATGAATGATGCGATGGGCGCGGCGGCTGAGTTCTAGATCGTGGGTGACGATGACCAAGGTCGTGCCGTGCTGTTCATTGAGATCGAAGAGCAGATTCGTGATCTCCTCTCCTGTTGCCCGATCGAGATTCCCCGTCGGTTCGTCCGCAAAGAGCACTGCGGGTTTATTTGCAAAGGCGCGGGCGATTCCGACTCTTTGTTGCTCGCCACCCGATAGCTGAGCGGGATAGTGATCGAGGCGGCTCCGGAGCCCAACCGACGTCAGCAGTTCACGCGCTTTGGCCTCGGCCTCTGCGGCCTTCGGCGCGCGGTCCGGGCCGAGAAGTTCGAGGGGCACGATCACATTCTCGAGAGCGGTCAGTGTCGGGATGAGATGGAAGCTCTGAAAGATGAAGCCGATTCGATCCGCCCGCAGCGCTGCGCGAGCATCTTCGTCGAGGGTCGAAAGCGAAGCCCCGGCGAGCTCGATCTCTCCGCTCGTCGGCCGGTCGAGTCCGGCGAGCAGCCCGAGGAGCGTCGTCTTCCCGCTACCCGATGGGCCCAAAATGACGACGACTTCGCCCGACGCGACGTCTAGGTCGACGCCGTCGAGGACGGTGAGTGTGTCATCCGAACCGGAAGCACCGGCTCGGGAGTAGCGTTGCGTGAGATTGCGAGCGACGATCATACGCGATGCGAAATCCGATTCAGAACAGGGGGGCGCGGGCGACGCGGCCCATACACTATCCCCCCGGCAGTCCCGGCGCATTCCGCGATTGCGGGTCTCCCGGATTCATCCGCGCCACAAAATGGCGACGGACGGGCGTCGAGCGGCTGTTGCTGTGCATCTCGATGGTCTTGGCCTTGCTTTTCGCAGCCGCGTGCGGAGGCACGGACAGTGGAGCCGGCCCGGAGAATGAGTCCGGACGTGGTTCAGCACTCAGCGGACCCGGAGCAACGAGCGAAACCGACGATTCGCCACGCGGCGCGGCTTCCTCGGCTCGGGCGGAGCGTGACGCGCCCGTGATCGTATTTCTGGGCACGAGCATTACGGCAGGCTATGGACTCGAGGAGAGTCAGGCCTATCCGGCGCTCATTCAGGACCGGATCGATGAGGCTGAGCTGGACTATAGAGTGATTAACGCGGGCGTGAGCGGCGACACTTCGGCCGGCGGATTACGGCGCCTCGCTTGGCTATTGCGACTCCCAGTCTCGGTTCTCGTGCTCGAACTCGGCGCGAATGACATGCTCCGCGGCCAGGACGTCGAGCAGCTCCGCACGAATCTCGAAACGATTCTTGAGCAGACCATTGAAACGCATCCTGGCGTAGGACTCGTCGTTGCAGGCATGCGCGCGGCGCCGAACCTTGGGCTGGAATACGGCACCCGATTCGATGCCGTCTACCCAGCCCTCGCGAGCAGCCACGACGCAGCGCTGATCCCCTTCCTATTGGAAGACGTAGCTGCGCGACGGCATCTCAATCAAGCCGACGGGATCCACCCGACTGCCGAGGGACACGCACTCATAGCCGAACGCGTTTGGAAGACACTAGAACCGGTACTGCGGTATTAGTTAACGGTTCGCTTCAATCACGACCTTGCCCGTGACCTTTCGGTCGAGCAAGTCGCGCAGCGCTTGGGGCGCCTCCGCGAGCGCATAGCGTGCGGAGACGTGGGGCTTGAGCTTTCCTCCGTCCATGAACTCATAAAGATCCTTCGTGATCTCCGCGATCAACTCCGGCTGCTTCGCGATCATGGCACCGTAAAAGACGCCTATCACCTGACAGCTCTTGAGCAGAGTCAGGTTCAGCGGGAGCTTCGGGATACCGGCCGTAAAGCCAATCACGAGGAACCGACCTTCCCAGGCAATCGCGCGGAGTGCCGATTCCGCGTAGTCGCCGCCAACACAGTCATAAATGACGTCGACGCCTTTGCCGCCAGTCAGCTCCTTAGCGCGAGCCTTAAGGTCTTCCTCTGAATAGTTGATCGTTTCGTCCGCACCGCGATCGAGGCAGACCGAAAGCTTTTCTCGACTCGAGGCTGCTGCGATGACGCGCGCGCCCATTAGCTTGCCAAGTTCCACCGCTGCGAGTCCCACGTTGCCCGCGGCGCCCAACACCAGCAACGTCTCGCCGGGTTTGAGGTCACCTCGAAATTTCAGGCCGTAATAGCCGGTGCCGTAGGCGTAGAGCAGCCCCGTCGATTCGGCGAAGCCAACGTTATTTGAGAGCTTGCGCGTCGCCTTCGCGGAAGCGACGACTTTTTCTTGGAATCCGCCGATCAGACCACTTGCCCCAATCACGCGGTCGCCCACTGCGAACCCTTCGACGCCCGGCCCAACCTCCGCGATGACCCCTGCGGCCTCGCCGCCGGGCACGTAGGGAAGCTCCGCCTTGAACTGATATTTGTCCTCCACCATCAGCGCATCCGGGAAAGTCACGGTCGAAGCCTGCGACTCTATGACAACCTGCCCTTCGCCTGCCTTGGGCTCCTCGATGTCTTCGAGCACGAGCTTCTCCGGCGGTCCGAATTCCTTGCAGACGATGGCTTTCATGGTTTTCTCCGATCGATCGATTCAGGGCCAACATCTGGTCTGTCGGATGTTGGTTCGCGCATTCTAGCGGCTCCTGTTGTTGGCGCGCCCTTCAGGACTCGCGATAATCCGCGTCGAGCGAGAATCGGCTTGTCCTCCGCATCGATGCCCTCCTCTTACGAAGTCCAACTCTCCCACACTCCCTGAAAAGTCTCACCCGAGGTGTCCCAATGGCAACAACAGTCCGAGCTGCAGCACCTGTCCCTATGCCAATCGAAGAAGCCTGGGAACGCTTCCGCGACCTCACGCTTGCCCGCGACTACGTCCCCGGCCTGACCGATACTGTGATTACGACCGAGAAAACGGAAGGCGTTGGAGCGAGCCGCATAGTGAGCCACAAGCAGTTCGGCGACATGAACGAAACTGTCGTTGCTTGGGACGAAGGCCAGGGCATCACGATCCGGCTGCATAAGGGCGACGGTCCTGCGAAGCCCTTCAAGGAAGCGCATTTCCGTTACGAGTTCCGCGAGGGACAGAAGCCAGGCGCCTGCCAAATCCACACCGCCATGACCTACGTACTGCCTGGCGGCCCTTTCGGTCGCCTTTTAGACAGGCTCTTTCTAGGCCGTATCTTCGAACGAAACGTTCTCGATACTGCCGTCTGTCTCGCTGAGAACTACCGCACCCTCGCACCCGTCGATCACAGTAAGCTCCCCGAGCTCCGAAAGAACGGTTTCTAGCTTTCATTGATCAACTGATAGTTTCGAGTTTTGACGAGAGACCTAACATTTTTGCCCCGTGCAGAGGATCCAATGCCCGAGATCATCAGCCCCATCGACGGACGCCCCGCCTATCATTTCGACTTGCTCGACGACGAAGAAGTCGGTCGGCGCCTTAGCCTCGCCGCCGCAACGCAAAGAGCTTGGCGAGATGTCCCCATCGCAGATCGTATTGCCCTTTGCCGCGCCATGCTCGCCGCCTATGAGAGTCGCGGCGCGGAGAACGCTGAAGAGATTACCCGCATGATGGGCAAGCCTTTAGGCCAAGCGCAGGGTGAGTTTAAAGGCACCATGGTCGAGCGGGTCGAATATCTATGCGACATCGCCGAAGCATCCCTGGCCGACGAAATTCTTCCCAAGAAAGCAGGCTTCCGACGCTTCATCAGACATGAACCCGTCGGCGTAGTCCTCGACATAGCAGCCTGGAATTACCCCCTAGCGATAGCGGTCAACGTCATCGTGCCCGCCGTCCTCGCCGGCAATAGCGTGCTTGTCAAGCACGCCTCACAAACGGCCCTCGTCGCGGATCAATTCGAACGTGCCTTTCTGGCGGCAGGCGCACCGGAAGGCCTCGTCCAAGCGATGCCCATGAGTCACGCCACAACGGCGCAGCTGATCGGCTCGCGCGCGCTCGGCTATGTCTCGTTTACTGGCTCCGTACGCGGCGGCCACGAGATCTACCGCGCCCTCGCCCAAGAAAACTTTATTCACGCCGGCATGGAGCTGGGCGGCAAAGATCCGGCGCTTGTTCTCGAAGACGCAGACGTCGCCTTCGCTGCGGAGAACCTCGTCGACGGTGCGTTCTACAACGCGGGACAGAGCTGCTGTGGAATCGAGCGAATCTACGTCGCGAGCAAAGTTTTCGATGATTTCGTTGACGCGTATGTTGCGCTCACGAAGCAATACGTCATTGGCGATCCGCTCGCAGAGGGAACGACCCTCGGGCCGCTTGTCGACGCGAAAAGCGCAGCCTTCGTGCGAAACCAAGTGGCGGCGGCCTGCGCCGGAGGTGCGAAGCAGCTCGTAGGCGACGCGGATTTCGATGTCCCGGATCGATCCGATTGTTATCTCGCACCGCAAGTGCTCACAAACGTCGACCATTCCATGGCGCTGATGCACGAGGAAACCTTTGGCCCGGCCATCGGAATCATGCGCATCTCGAATGAGAGCGAGGGCATCTCGCTGATGAACGACTCCGAGTTCGGACTGACGGCTTCCATTTGGAGCGGGGATTTTGATCGCGCGAGCCGAATTGCTGAGGACGTCGAGGCCGGGACCGTTTTCGCGAACCGATGCGACTACCTCGATCCCGCCCTCGCCTGGACCGGCGTAAAAGATTCCGGCTTCGGCTGCTCGCTTTCGAGCCTGGGCTTCGGCTCGGTCACGCGTCCCAAGAGCTATCACCTGCGCGAGCAGTCGGCCTAATTGGTTACATAGGGCCATGTTTAGGCCGCGGGATCTCGCCGGATCACGGCTAGCATCTCCCCGCCAGCACTCCTAATAGAAGCGAAAGCGGAGGACCCATCGTGACCAAAAGAAATTCCGGAAACTCGCGCCGCGGCCCGGCTGGGGTCAGTTCGTCAGCCGAGCTCGACGCATGGATCGAAGCCGAAGGGATCCGCTTCTTCAAGATCGGCGTCTTCGATATCGATGGCGTTCTGCGCGGGAAGTATGTCGATCGCAAAAAGCTCTCCAGCGCCGTCGACAACGGGCTCGGCTTTTGTGATGTCGTGCTCGGCTGGGATCTTCACGACGAACTCTACGAGCGCGTTGAAATCTCGGGCTGGCATACCGGATACCGAGATGCCGACGTGCGTCTCGACCTAGCGTCACTCCGAAGCATCCCCTTTGAAGAAGACACGCTCCTTTTGATCGGCAGCTTCATCGGCAAGCATGCGGACGTCTGCCCTCGTACGGTTCTTGCGCGCACGATCGAAAAGGCGGAGTCCATGGGCTTCGGGGTCGACGCGGCCTTCGAATACGAGTTTTTTCTCTTCGACGAAACGCCGCATAGCATTCGCGAAAAGGGCTACCGGGATCTTCAGACCGTGACCCCGGGTATGTTCGGCTACTCCGTGTTGCGAAACTCGGTCCATGCGGATTTTTACCACGACCTCCTCGAAGCCATGGAGGCATTTAACTGCTCAATAGAAAGCCTTCATACGGAAACGGGGCCGGGGGTCGTCGAAGCTGCGATTCGTTATGCGCGGGGGCTCGACGCCGCAGACCGCGCAGCGATCTTCAAGACATTCACCAAGGTCTTCGCACAGCAAGGCGACTTGATGGCGACGTTCATGGCCAAATGGAGTAACGACTACCCCGGGCAAAGCGGCCACCTGCATATATCCCTCGCCGATCTCGAAGCAGGCCGTAACGCATTCTTTGATGAGAAAGATCCGGACGGCATCAGCCAAACGATGCGACACTTTATTGCTGGCCAGGTGAAGTACCTGCCCGAACTCCTCTCCATGGTCTGCTCAACGATCAACAGCTACCGCCGCCTCGTCCCAGGAATGTGGGCTCCCACGACTTCAAGCTGGGGCATCGAAAACCGAACGACCGCCATTCGCGCGATCCCCGGAGGCGCCGGCGGCCAACGCTGCGAATATCGAATCGCTCCCGCGGACGCTAATCCCTACCTCGCCCAAGCAGCCGCCTTGGCGTCGGGGCTACGTGGAATCGAAGAAAAGCTTGAGCTCGATGATCCAATCGAGGGGAATGCCTACGAAGACCCACGGGCCCAGTCGATGTCACTGCCTAGTTCTTTAATTGAGGCGGCGACTGCCTTGCGCGGCTCGGCTCTCGCGCGTGAGACTTTCGGCGACGCATTCGTCGAGCACTTCGCAGCAACGAGAGAATGGGAAGATCGCGAGTTCAGGAAGACCGTCTCGGATTGGGACCTCGCCCGCTATTTCGAAATCATCTGAGCGATCGGGAAAATTTATGAGCGCGGATTCGCCTAATGCCCAGCCTTCGCCCTCGGGCCAATTCAACTATCCGAATGACTACCGGATTGGTGCGGGCCGAGTCGCTGAACTCGCGGCGGTTTGCGAAGCACGCGGTATCGAACGCCCCATCGTCGTCACCGACCCCGGCATTCTCGCTTTGCCGTGGTTCGCTGGCATCAGGGATGCGCTGAATCATGCGGGGCTCGCGGTCGAGGTTTTTTCTGAGATCGATGCGAATCCGTCCTCCGAGCATGTTTCGGCAGGACTACTCGCGGCACGGGGCCATCGCGCCGACGGCCTCGTCGCCCTCGGCGGAGGCTCAGCCATGGACGCGGGGAAATGCATTGCGCTGCTTGCTGACAACCCCGGCGAAATCCTCGAGTACGAAGATCTGGGCGACAATTGGCAAGCGGCAGACGGCGGCAAGATCCTGACGACGATCGCAATTCCCACAACCGCAGGCACGGGATCGGAAGTCGGACGCGCCGCGGTCATCGTCGATCCAAGAGATCACAACAAGAAGATCATTTTCCACCCCCAGATGCAGCCCGATGTCGTCATCGCCGACCCCGAACTTACCATCGGCTTGCCGCCCCACCTCACCGCAGCCACCGGAATGGACGCCCTGGCGCATTGCTTCGAGGCCTACTGCGCGCCCGGCTACCACCCTATGGCTGACGGGATCGCCCTCGAAGGACTTCGTCTGATTGCGGAGAACCTCCTAGCCGCTTTCGATGACGGTTCAAGAATCGATGCAAGGACTCACCTCTTAATGGCCGCCTCCATGGGAGCCACCGCGTTCCAAAAGGGCTTGGGCCTAATTCACGCTCTCTCTCATCCCCTAGGCGGAGTCACTGGGCTTCATCACGGAACCGCGAATGCCATCTTTCAACCCTACGTGATGGTGCACAACCGCCCGGTCATCGAAGACCGTATGCCACGGGTAGCGGAGGCAATTGGGCTGAGAGCCTCGGGATCGACCTCACGATCGGCGTTCGACTCGGTTCTCGAATGGACCGTAGACCTCTGCGCGCGACTAGGACTCCCGGCAACCCTCGAAGGTGTCGTCTCAGAAGAACAAATCCCATCCCTTGTCCGCATGGCTTCACAGGATCCATCACTCGGAACGAATCCGAAGCCCTGCTCGGAAGCGGAGATCGAAGGAGTGCTGCGCAAGACGATCGCGGGCGACCTTTCACGTTAAACGCGCTCTAGGCTTAGAAGCGACTGGAGTCGCTTTTTCCGAGTATCCCGCTCGTTCAGAATCGACGCCTAGCGACCGTCCAGCCTAATCCCCCGAGACCGCCCGACGTACCATCCCAATCGCAATCGCTCGCGACCGAGCCAGTGGCTCCACAGCAATCCGTTCATCGCGCCCATGCGCTCCACCGACTTGCTCCATTCCAACATGCATCGGAACAAAGCGCAGGATCTCATCGGCGATACCCACGAAATGCCGCGTGTCCGTCGCTCCAGGAACTAGGCTAGGAATCACCACCGCTTCGGGGATCTCGTCGAGAACTGCCGCCTTCGCAAGCTGATAGGCGTCGCCATCCGCGGAAGCCGGAGGAGCCGCCTCGCCCCAGTTGTCGCCAATGATTTCGATTTCCGGATCGTCGATCACCTTCGAAAGATGCCCAAGAACCTCCTTCGGCGTATCTCCCGGCAGAATGCGCACATTAATCGTCGCCTTCGCAAGTTCCGGAATCACGTTCTCTTTGACGCCGCCTTCAATCAGCGTTGCAGCAAAGGTCGTGCGAACTAACGCGGCGTTCAGATCGTTCTTTAGGAAGCTCCGCTTTACGGTGCCTCCCATCAGCCAAAGATTAGTCATGGCGAAGCGCTGTGCGAAGGGCAGATAGGGTGCGGCCGCTTCCATCATCTCGCGGACAGGAAGCGAGATTCGCGCAGGCATTGGATTATTCTCGACTCGCGTGATCGCGCGAGAGAGCTTCCCGATGGCCGTGTGCTTGGGCGGCATCGAAGAATGACCGCTCACGCCGCGGGCCTTAAGAACAACCGTGAAGTGCGCCTTCTCTGCAGTCACCACGGTGGCCACGATCTTGCCGGGCACGAGCGGGAAATCTTTGAAGATCATGCCGCCTTCGTCGAAAAGAAAGCCGAGATGAATGCCGCGTTCCGCGAAGAGTGCGGCCACCGCCTTGGCCCCTTCGCTCCCGCCAATCTCTTCGTCATGACCAAAGGATAGATAGATCGTGCGAGTCGGCTGAACGCCTTCTTCGAGCAGCGCTTCAACTGCTTCAAGCCAAAGGATCACACCCGTCTTTACGTCGAGCGTCCCTCGGCCCCAGACGTATCCGTCCTTGATCGCTCCGCCGTAGGGATGCTCTGTCCAAGCTTCCGCCGCAGCCTCGGAGACTGGCACGACATCGGTATGAGACATGAAGAGGCCCGGCGCGAGAGTCTCGTCGCTCCCCTTCCATTCAAATAGCAGCGTGTACCCGTTCACCTTCTCGAGACGCAACTCGCGAAAGACCCGTGGATAGGTCGCGCGCAAATAGCCTTCGAGAGCGTCAAAGGGTTCCCCACGAAAATCCGCTCTATCTTCGTAGCTCACGGTCTCAAAACGAATCGCTCCCGCGAGACGCTCGGCGATCTCCAGCGAAGTCGTCTCGGCGTCTGCGACGGCGGGAGCAAAAGGCGTGGACGCGAACACCACCGCCAGCACAGCGCCGACCCACCGACCTCGACGTCTGCTCGCGATGGGCTCAGCCTTTAAATCTTTCGTGTGCCCGCTCATTCCCATTTCGGTCTGCGCCATTGTCGATCCCCTCGGTGATTGGATGGCGGAAGCCTATCAAGCCCGGCGGGCGCTTCCTACGGGCCTCGAAGGGCTCGACCGACCGTTAATCGCTTGACCTGACTCGCCCCCCTGAGCGAGGCTCGCGCCATGGCTCGCGGTGCAACCATCTACAAAGCCCAACTCAGTCTCTCCCTCGTCGATCGAAACGTCTATGAGGAGCGTACGATTACGGTCGCTCGCCATCCCTCCGAGACCCATGAACGCACGCTTGTCCGCGTCCTCGCGTATGCGTTGCTCTACGAACCGGGCCTTGAGTTCGGGCGTGGGGTCTCCGCAACGGACGAGCCGGCCTTATGGCTTCGTGAAGGCGATGGGCGAGCCGCCCATTGGATTGAGGTCGGACAACCCGATGGCAAGCGCCTGATCAAAGCCGCCCGTCACTCCGGACGCGCGACGCTCTTCGCGTTTGGCGAAGGCCTCGACCGATGGCGCACGGCGCAAATAGAGACACTCGATGCACCGTCAAACCTATCCGTTGCTCGAGTCGACGAGGATTTCCTCGCGGCGCTTGCCGGAGTCACTGATCGACAGCTGCACTGGTCTGTCACCCTGAGCGACGGCCTCGTCTTTCTCACATCCGGGGAAGATAGTTTTGAGACTTCCTTCGAGGTCTGGCTCGGCGACCCCCTGGCTTGAGCGAGGAGTCCGCTTAGCCGGCACCTAGAAACTCAATGATTCGCGAATAGGCCTTTCGGTCTTCAAGCAAGAATCCGTGCCCCCCTTCGAAGAACTCGAGCGTCGCATTCGGAATTCGCGATTCGAGATTTTCCATATTGACCGGCGGCGCGATTCCATCGTACCGCCCACCTAAAAGGAGCGTACGCGCTTCGATCTGCGCCAGACGGTCCCATGTATCGTGGCCGATCCGCGCTTCGAGCTGGAGCCGCCCACCACGAGCCTTAATCTCGGGATCTTCATCATCACCAGGGATGCCTTGTCGATCCTTCATAAACTCGATGATCTTCCCGAAGAACGAGTCTCCGGCGCCGCCTTTTCTTTCTTCCCACCGAGTATCTCCGATGGCAACTATTTTGGTCAGGTAATCCTCAGTCCCGGGCTGAGCGAGTTCATGCAAAGGGTAGGATGCATTCCCTTTTCCTCCGCTCGACGTGCAAGCAAGTACGAGCCTGTCAACTCGCTCGGGATGCCGCAAAGCGAACTCCTGAGCGACCATGCCCCCAAACGAAACGCCTAACACGTGAGCCCGCTCCCAGCCCACATGATCAAGAAGTGCCGCCGCGTCGTCTGCATAGTCCGCCATCGTATACGGAATATCCGGCTTTGCGCTCTGCCCGAGCCCTCTTTGATCGTGGGCCACAATGTCGAAAGCCTGCGCGAGAGGACCATCTATAAATCTCGGCTGTTGGCGCAGATCACCACCCGTTCCATTAACAAAGAGCAAGCGAGGTCCTGAACCGGCTTGTTCATAATAGAAATCGAGTCCTCGGAGTGAAGCAAAAGGCATAAACGCGCTCCTATCTAGGCACCGCTCGCGGCAGGTGCGTCCTCCGAAGATTCATCGAGC
>DGPZ01000110.1 GCA_002390675.1 Deltaproteobacteria bacterium UBA4427 | reverse complement strand
GCGCAGGATTCTCTTCTCACTCGACTGCGCGACTTCGCGGAGAGCTGAACGATGAACGAACGAACTGTTTTACGCGATGCATCGCCCTCCCCGATTCGTCCTCTCAACCGCGAACGCCTCAAGGCCGAGTTCGAATCGGCGGCGCCGTATCCGCATATCATCATCGACGAATTCCTCGAACCTGAGTTCGCGCTGAAAGCCGCTGGCGCTTTTCCAACCTTTGAGCAGGCTCAAAAACAGGGCTTAGAATTCAACTTCCTGCGAGAGCGACGTAAGATACAGATCTCTGATAGCCACAAATTCCCGAGTCCAATCACTCGACTCAATGATGCTCTGGCCTCGGACAAGTTCCTTTCTGATCTCGAATTCATCACGGGCATTTCTGGTTTACTGCCCGACCCCGAGCTTTCGGGCGGCGGAATGCATGTCACAGGATCGGGTGGACGGCTCGATGTACATATCGATTTCAACTTCAACGAGGACATGAAAGTCCACAGGCGACTCAACATCCTGATCTACCTCAATCCGACGTGGGATCCGAAATGGGGCGGACAGATCGAGTTCTGGGATGAAAAAGTCCGTACATGTCATCAGCGAGTGAATCCCAGCCTGAACCGATGCGTTCTCTTCGAAACCAGCGAAACCAGCTTCCACGGCGTCAGGCCTGTGGTTGAAGAGGCCGCGACGCCACGGCACTCTTTTGCCGCCTACTACTATACTAAAGATGCCCCGCCCAATTGGAGTGGTACGCATCACAACACGATCTTTCGCGCACGGCCTAACGAACGGCTTCGGCGTTACTTAGTGATACCCGCAGAGCAGGCGATGGTTCGTGGCCGAACTAAAATCCGCGAGCTGCGATCAAAGCTCTCAGGCCCTGGCTAGCAGATGAAGACCCGCGACCATGAACATCGCTCGGGGGGGGCCGAATGATCGAGATCGCCCTCATCGCGTGGTTTCCGATCACGATCCTACTCTTTATATCATTTCGTCCGCACATAGCCGCCATGGTATCACTCGTCGGCGGCGTGGCCGTCCTGCCATCGTTGCGTGCTATCCATCTGCCGATTCTCCCGGATCTAGATCAATATACGGTTCCGCTTTATGCGAGCTTCCTTATGGTCGCCGTTCGCTATCCCAAACGATTAGTCGCAGCCCGCCCAGGCAGCGGAGGCGAAGCGCTTGTGATCGCCATGTGCTTTGGCGCTGTAATAACGAATATCACGAACACTGACGCGCAGATTTTCGGCACCAACATTCTGCGCGGGATGCGTCCAACAGACATCATTAACGACACATTACACTTGGCAGTACTCTGGGGCTTGCCCTTTCTACTAGGCCGAATGCTGATCCGATCCACGTCCGATGCGATCGATGTTCTCGTCGTGCTCGCCCTTGCCGGCCTGATCTACGTCCCGCTAATCATGTGGGAGCTCTACGCGGGACCTGTCTTGCACGCAAAAATCTACGGGGCTGCGCCGGCACACTCGACATTCTCCCAAAACATGAAATTCGGCGGCTACCGACCCGTGGTGCTGATGAATCATGGCCTAACGCTTTCGTCATTCATGTTCTACGTGACGGTCGCATGGGTCGCGCTGTCGAAGATCAAGCACATGCCATTTCGCATGATTCCGCCAGCACCGATAGTCGGGGGCATGACAGTCATTGTCGGTCTGTGTAAATCAGTCGGCGTATGGCTCTATGCTTCCGCCATCATTCCGGTGCTCTACGCCGTCCGCCCTAAAGCTCAACTATTCGCCGCCATCTGTTTGTCCGTGACCATCCTAACTTACCCCTTCCTACGCTCCCTCGATATGATTCCCATTGAAACCGTTGCGGAAGTCGCACAAGAATTCGTCGGTCTCAGATCTGCTCGATCGTTCAAGGCTAGAATAGGGAGTGAAGACCAAATCATAGATCGAACGGCGGAACGTTATTTTTTCGGTTGGGGTCATGGCGGACGCTCTATGATTTTTGATCCCGTCACCGGCCAATTAACCTCGATCGTTGACGGCTTATGGCTGATCCAGTTTGGCGTTGGTGGCATCTTCCGCTTCATGATGCTCTTTTTATTTCTGCTCTTCCCAGTGTTCTACGCCTATAAGCGCTTGGGAAAGATTTCAAACACCACCTCACGTCAGGTCCTTTGCGCGCTCGTTTGGATCGTTGCCATTCGTACGTTCGACCTGCTGCCTAATTCGACGATTGACCCCTATTTGACCTTCCTGGGCGGGACGATTTGTGGCCTAGTAAAGGGCGAAACACAATCCAAGACAGCTGCGGCCCGAGCTAAGATGCGAGCCGCTGGAAGAATTGAAAGCAGCAGCAACAGGCGCGGAGCAACCGGATCTCAAGGCGGACCCGAAAGGGAAGTACCCGAAAATCGAAGCGCTTCTCTCGCCGCCCACCTCCGTAACGAACAGGCGCGAGGCGAGCCGCGGGATAGGTAATGCCGCGGGATCTCAGCGGCCCAGCGGGATTGATCAAAAAGGCATGGGCGCAGCATCAGCTGAGATGTCGGGTGCGAGGTGGCGTAAGGTGCTCGATAGATACCCGTGGAGATACCTAGTAGTTATGCGCTGGGTGCGCCGCCGCGAAAGAAGACCTCGTGCCAAACTTCTAGGCAGAGGAGCGTCCAGATTCGGATTTCCTCGTCGCGTCGCTCGCTTTGATGATCCTTTAGCATGCGTTCAATCACGTCGCGATTCATCCGACTCGCCACGAAGGAGTTGTGCCCAAGAAGCATGTCCCCTGCCATATTACGCAGCTCTCCGCGAAACCACGAATCGAGGGGCACTCGGAAGCCAACTTTGCGCCGATCAACGATGCTCGCCGGGAGGTGTCTCCTCGCAACCTCCTTTACGACCCATTTGGTCGCGCCGCCCCGCAGCTTCACATTCGAAGGCAAACGTGCAGCGAGCTCTACCAATTCGTGATCAAGGAAGGGCGGCCTCGATTCAACGGATGCCGCCATTGCCATCCGATCGCCGCGTTCAAGCAAATTGTCGGTGAGCCATGCATGGCAGTCGTTGTAGAGCATGCGCTGAATCGTGTCGCCCTGGGCACGGGCGGTAATCGCACGGTGCTGCGCGCGTTCTTCTCCGTCGATGAGCGCGTCCCGCTCGTAGGAGGTGAAGGGTGCGAACCAAGCTTGGAAGCGGTCCGACTCATTTCGCGCTGCCATCGCCCGAAGTGCAATCCGCGCCTTCGCAGCGCGTCGCGGGATCATGCGCTCAAGTGCCTTGAAGCCAGCTTCACGCAAACCCGCCGGTAAAAGGTCCACTACCTTAACGCGCTCAGCCCACGCGTATTTGGGATAGCCCGCGAAGAGTTCGTCGGCGCCCTCGCCGGAGAGCAATACTTTCACATGGCTGCTCGCTTGAGAAGCGAGTTGGTAAATCGCGATATCCGCGGGTTCGGAGATTGGTGCATCACGATGCCAGGTGAGCTTCGACCAGAGGTCTTGAAAATTCCCAGGCTCAATGATTAGCTCGTGATGAGCCGTGCCTAACGCCTTGCTCACTTCACGCGCATACGGAAGCTCGTCGTAGCGAGGATCCCCGAAACCGGCAGAAAAGGTTTCGACGCGACCGCCGCCCATCAACTGCGAAGTCATCGCCGTGATCAAACTGCTATCGACGCCGCCACTCAGGTAAGTACCTACGGGAACATCCGCCACGAGACGTCTCGAAACCGCGTCACGGAGCGACGTTTCCACTCCTTGAACTGCCTCCGACGCGGAAATGCTTTCATCCGCGGCGGCCGTAGGAAGAGACCACCACGGCTCGATTCGAACCGCTCCACTCTTATCCAGGCGCAGGCGACAGCCCGCTTCAAGTTTCCTTATGCCATCAAATAACGTGTAAGGCGCAGGCACGGAACGATATGCGAGGTACTCCTTGAGGCTTCCCTCGTCGACCTGCCCGCCGCCTTCGATGGCGGGAAGTAGCGCCTTAATTTCCGAGGCGAAGAGGAAGACCTGGCCATCCCAGTAGTAGTAGAGCGGAGACACTCCGAGTCGGTCCCTATGCAGGATCAATTCATCTTTGGTGGCGTCCCAAATCGCATAGGCGAATTGCCCATTGGTTTTCCGTACGCCTTCTAGGCCTTCGCTCTTATAAAGCGCCAACAAGACTTCGGTATCACCATTTGTTTGAAACTGATATCCGCCAGATTGGAGCGACTTTCGAAGTTCTTGATAGTTGAAGATCTCGCCGTTGAAACAAATGGTGTGAGGGCCGGCTTGCATAGGCTGCCGGGATCCTTCGAGATCGATGATCGAGAGTCGCCTATGACCGAACCCGATACCGGACTCGTGCCAATAGCCCTGATCGTCCGGACCGCGATGGACGAGCTGATCCGTCATGCGCCGCAGCAGTGCCGGATCGACCTCACGCCCATCCAATCGGCGAATGCCTACGATCCCACACATGAATCGACCTTTCCTTGCCTCAATAGGCTTGCGTCAAAAGAGCTATTCGTCGTGTCCACCTTCAGGACGTTCCCTTGTATTCTATTAAGCGACTACGTCGCCCAGTAAAGCGGCCTAACGCAAAACGCATCGCCCCCTGCCACTGCGGAAACTTGCTCGCAACGCAGGAAATTCCGTAGATCATATTGTCGCGGCGAGAGAAATTTGGCCGTGGAGACCGCCGACCGATCCGGATCGCCTGCAAAGGATAAAGCGAGAGTAGAAGAAGAAATGCTGCCGATGCCTGGGTCGCAAGCATGAGCGAAAGCAAAGGTAAGGCGAGGGCCCAGATCCAAGCGCTCAGCACCGCCCGTTCACTCGCGCCGTCTGCAAATCCGGGATGTCTGTCCGCCGCCTCCGCGACCGCGTGGCCGGCGCGCTTCGAGCGCTGCCACCACTGCGAGACGTGAAACATCTTCGCGTCATGAATCGTCATCGGCACATCCATACGGAGAATGCGACCGCCCTGCTCCGCCAATCGGACGCAAAGTTCGGGCTCTTCTCCCGCGATCAAGTCGTCGCAATAGCCGCCGACCGCAAGCAATGGGTCGATGCGTATGATCGCGTCACCACCACAGGCCGCAACGGACCCTGTCGAGGTATCCCACTCCATGTCGCAAAGCAGATTATAGACAGAGACATCGGGGTGGCGCTCGCGGCGACGCCCGCAGACGACGGCCCAGCTATTCGCTTGAAGTTCATGCATCGCGGCGTCCATCCAGCCTTCCTCAAACTCGCAATCACCGTCTACGAACTGAACATAACGAAGCGAAGGCGTCTCTTTCACGAGTCGCTCGAGTCCAGCATTGCGTGCACGGGCGGCAGTAAACGGAACGCCAGGATCGAGCTCGACTACGAATGCCCCAAAGCTCGTAGCTACTTCGACGCTTCCGTCTGTCGATCCCGAATCGACATACACGAGTGATGTGACATCGCGACTTGCGGATTCAAGACACGCGCGAAGACTTTCTCCCTCGTTGCGACCGATGGCGACTACGCCAAGCTGCGAATCGAGTGCCGTCATATTTTAATCACGGTCGGCGCCAGATCTCGAAGGCTTGCGAAGCGAACTCCGGGGTCCTTCGCCAATCGCTCGGTAAAAACTGAGAAGGCCTCGCGATGCTCCGCCGAGTCAATCCTATTGTGGTGCGTCATAACTCCAACCGCCGGCAGCACTTCGCGCGCCGCGCTGAACTCCTGCCAGAGATGGTCGGCGCTTTTGTCCACGCGTTTATTCGATGCGTCACGCTGCTGATGCACATCAATCACGACAGATACCTCTGCGACCCTCCGCTCCGGGGTAAAGCGCTGGTGATAGGAAACCCGCCGGCCATAAAGCTCGACGCGACCGAAGAGTCGACCTACGTCGTAGAAGAGCCGCGAAGCGCGATCGATCCGAATGCCAGCGGATAATGTCTTGAAGCCGAGTGTTCCCAAGGCGCGCAGAGTTTCTCGGTCATATTTGTGGCACGGAGGCGTAAATACATCGGCCTCGAATGCGCTTCCTAGTCGATCGGCAAGCAGATCGCGGCCGGTCTTGATATCCCGAAGTTGATCCGCATACGAACGGCCACCGGCGAACTCGCTATGAACGCGCGCGCCTGCAAGTTCCTGTTCGTGATAGAGCCCGTGCTGATTGAAGTGGACAAGACCGGGATGCAGGTCGAATAAACGCCGGATTTCACCCGCGCATTCGTGATCGAGGTAATTAGGCACGACCTGATAGGCACAAGGAATCTCGTGCTTGAGAAGCACGTCGAAATGAAACCGCATCGCATCGGTGAGTTCACCGACATCGTCGTCTCGAAAGAACACGATCGTTTCGCGCATTACTAGATCGGGACTCCCTAGCTTGGTCAATTCCGTGACCCCGCGAATAGGATTAAAGTTTCCCGCCCATTTTACCGGCCGGGCCCCAAGCCTTCCGCACAATCAAGTGCTTGGGCACAAGGCTATCCAGAGGGACTCATCGGCGAGGTCCGAACGGAACTTTTGAATTATTGCGTATACTCGGCCTACCATCTCAATCCGCGCCTACCATGGCACTACAGCGAGTTTGTGCGAAAGGATGCCCCCTGGTCTCCCGACACCTTTCAGGAGGCTTCTCGAGCCATTTTCCATCCTGAGCCCTACCTCGACCCCCTGACCAAGAGCATCCGCAACCCATGGCCATCAAGGTAGTTCCCTACGAAGCCAACAAAGAGTCCAACGTCGCTGCGTTCAATGAAAGAATGCTTGAAGGCGACACGGGCTGGGGCTGGTACGAGAGCAGTCGCGACGATTGGCTGCCGGATCGGGAAGGCAAGAAGACCTGGCGCGAGCATTACCTTGCCATCGACGACGAAGGGGAGGTCCGCGGCGCCTACGCCCACAAGCTGCATGAATGGCGAATCCGAGGGAAAGATCTCGTCGTTGCCGACTGGCAGGGCCCCGTTTCTGAAGGCCTACTCGATTCACGTTTTGCGATGCTTGGGATGCGCCTGCTCAGAGAAATGCTCAAGCGCTACCCGGTGCTCTACAGCTGGGGCCACGGAGGGCGGGAATCGCGACTTCTTCAGATGATCTATTCGCTAAAGTGGCTCGTTCACGACACGCCCTTCTGCCTCCGAGTGCAGCATCCTTTCCGTTTCCTGCGCCGGAATACCTATCTACGCCAGTCTCCACGAAACCGGATCGCCCTCGATCTACTCGCATTCTCGGGCGTGGGATGGGTCGGCCTCAAAGTGCTCCACCTCACCCTCGGACTCCGCGGAAGGCGTGCGCGCAAGGTCGAGGTCGAGGTTGTTCCTAGCTTTGGCGAATGGGCAGATTCCCTTTGGGAGCGCTGCCGCGACGAATACAAGGCGCTCGCTCTGCGCGATTCAGCGACGATGAACGACCTGGTTCCGGAAGACGGGCGCTGGCCGACTGGAATTCGCTTGCGCGTTCGACGTGACGGTCAGGACATCGGCTGGGCGGTTGTCACCGATAATCAGCTCTCTAAAGATCCTCGCTTCGGCGATCTACGCGTCGGCTGCGTGGCGGATTGCCTCGCGTTACCAGACGATGCCGGGGATGTCATTGCCGCGGCGACGCAGCACCTAAAATCGCAGGGTGTCGATTTAATCGGGTCGAACCAAGCCCATCCGGATTGGGTGAAGGCTTTCGCGAATGACGGCTATGTGATCCTCGAAGGTCGACGCTGCTTCGCCGTCGCACCCCAATTTCAGGCTGTGCTTGAACCTTTCGAAGACACAGCGATGGGCCTGCACCTCACGAACATGGATGGACACGGTCCCAGCGGTTTCTGAGCGCAGACCACAGTCCATTTCTCTCCCTTCACATGCCCTGCATCCATCTTGCACTTCCGCTGGGAGCGCGATTCAGCCTACTGTCGCGGTCTCATGATCCTTTCCGCGAACCTCTCTTTGACCGCAAAAACCGCTCAAGGCGCCCTACGGGCGGCCCGATGAGGATATGAAGCAAGTGGCTCCTTGGGGGATGGTCCAATTCTCCTGACTCGCAATAGGGACTCGGTTTCGGCGAGAGCATTTGTACTTTCTCGAACCGAGATTTGAAACACTCCCCCCACAAAAACCTTCCGCTCACCTCTCACCAGGCGAGCTAGGCAGCGCCGGAGAGGATCAACATGACCAGTGCACTCGAGCTAGCCCCCCGTTTAACGAAAGCCTCACGTCAAAAGTCATGGGACGCCCACACGGCTTTTGATTGGCCAGCAAGCCTCGAACCCGATTCCGACTGGTACATGTCGCCCGAGCTGATCTCGATCTACGGTACAGAAGCTTTTGATGCGCTTAGCGAAACCGAGCAGAAGCGACTCAGCTTCTACGAGATCGTCAATTTTTTCAGCTTCGTTCTCTACGGCGAGCGCCCTCTGATATCTGGCCTAATGAACCGGATGTATCGCAAGAATACTGACGGTCCAATCACCGAATATCTTCATCATTTCGTAGATGAAGAAAACAAGCACATGATTATGTTCGGGGAATTCTGCAACCGCTACGCAGGCAAGATCTACCCCGAGAAAAAACTTGTGTTCCCTCGCGAATACGCGGTAGGCGAAGAAGACGTTGCGTTCTTCTGCAAAGTCCTGATCGTTGAAGAGTTAGGCGACTTCTATAATCTCAAGATGATGAGTGACCGCACCATCGCCCCCTTGGTGGCCAAGATCAACAAAGTCCATCACGTTGACGAGGCTCGCCATTTGGCCTTCGGTCGCAAAATTCTTCAGGAACTCGCAGAGCAGCACTGCGCCTCATGGACTGAGGAAGAAACCACGCGCTTCCAAGCTTGGCTCGTGAATTATCTCGTCTCTTCCTGGGGCGATTTCTATAACCCTGCGGTCTACAAGGACGCCGGCATTTCCGACGGATACAAATTGAGAAAGATGGCGCTGGCAAACGAAACCTGTGTCGCCTTTCGAACGGAAGCTTCGTCGAAACTGGTCGACTATTTCCTTGAAACCGAACTACTGAACGAGCGACCCCAATTTTGATGGACGAGAAATCGATTCGAGACGAGTTGCGAATGTGGATTCTCGACCGCGCAGGCGCGGAAGCCGACCGTCTCTCGGGCGATGACCAACCGATCCTCGACGAGGGTCTCCTCTCGTCCTTGGATATCGTGGAGTTCATCCTCTTCATCGAAAGCGTGCGCGAAGAAGAAGTCGACATCGAGGCAATAGAGCCCGAGGTCTTCGACTGCATAGACACGCTCATCGAAGCATTCTTTGCCGACGCCCCTTCAGCGAGTGAGCCCCAGGGCTAATGACCTCCGATCACAGAAAGAGCGCTGCTTCGGAAGACCGCCGGGAGTTACGCTCCCTGCGAACCGGTTTCCTTCTTTCGCACGATCAGTCACCCAATGCCGTTGCCGTCGAGGTTGCCGGAGAGTCTCTCTCCTACGCCGACCTGTATCAGCGTGCCGCGGCCATTGCCGTCACTCTTGAGCAGCAAGACGCTCGGGGCGCTAATGCCAACCCTGACGAACGACCGGCGCTGACCGCCGTCTTCGGACAGCGCTCGACCGCTGTCGTGACGGGTATTCTCGGAATTCTGTTTCGTGGTGACGGCTACGTTCCTCTGAATCCGACCTTTCCGACCGATCGCACTCGAAGCATGCTCGAGCGATCCGGATGCCGCGCGATCGTGGTCGACGAGAACGCTGAAAAGCAGATCGTCGAAGTCGTCACGGGCATCGAGACACCCCTCCTCATCATCTTTCCCGAGCGGACCGACGTCAGCGAGCTCAAAGCGGCGCTCCCAAATCACCAGGTTCTAGGCACACACGATCTCGAATCCGCGAAGGAATGGACCCCAGCCGACGTCGATCCAAATGGCATCGCCTATCTGCTCTTCACCTCCGGCAGCACGGGCATTCCGAAGGGCGTCATGGTCGCCCATCGAAATGTCAACGCGTTTCTCGACGCTATGGCGGAACGCTATGCGGTGACCCCCAACGATCGCCTTTCACAAACCTTCGAGCTGACCTTCGACCTTTCCGTATTTGATCTCTTTCTCGCATGGGAGTGCGGAGCTCGGGTTTGTATTCCAACCCAGGCGCAGAAGATGCTCCCTGCCAAATATATTCAGGACTCGGGAATCACGATTTGGTTCTCCGTCCCGTCCACTGCCGTCATGATGAGCAAGCTCCGAATGCTCAAGCCCGGTGCTTACCCGTCGCTTCGCTGGAGCCTCTTTTGTGGAGAAGCCCTCCCCTCAGAGATCGTAGAGCGCTTCGTTGAGGCGGCGCCTAACTCGACCGCAGAAAATCTCTACGGCCCGACGGAACTCACGATTGCCTGCACCCTCTATCGATGGGATACCAAACGATCCCCGGGCGAATGCGAACTCGGCCTCGTCCCGATCGGCGACCCCTACCCCGGCATGGAAGTGCTCGTCGTCGACGAAGACTTGCAGCCCGTGGCGGAAGGCGAAACTGGCGAACTCCTGATGACCGGTCTCCAATTGACGCCCGGCTATTGGCGTGACGCTGAACGCACGGACGCCGCCTACACCGTCCCACCCGGCGAAGATCGCCTCTTCTACAGAACAGGAGACCGTGTACGCCGCTGCCAAGGCAAATCACCGATGGTCTATCTCGGGCGCCTGGACAACCAGATCAAGATTCAAGGTTACCGCGTCGAGCTAGGCGAAGTTGAGTCCGCTATGCGAGACATAGCAGCAGCTGAAGTCGCGATTGCCGTTGGCTGGCCTGTCACTGCAGCAGGCGCAGATTCGATCGTCGTTTTCATCTCTAACGCTGATGCCGACCTCGGGGAGATCCAGAAGCTGGGCAAGACACGTCTACCGTCCTACATGGCGCCTCGCCAAGTTCGCCACGTTGATTCATTCCCTTTGAATTCGAATGGCAAAGTCGATCGCAAGGCGCTGCTCGCCTTGCTTTCCGGCTACTAGAGCCCGTCGTCCCCGAATCGATGAGTGCCTCACCTACCGATGCAACAGACTCACATCGCCCCATGCGTCTCGCCTATCTAACGACTACCTATCCCGAAGTCAGTCACACATTCATCCGGCGTGAGATCCTCGAGCTCGAGCGCCTCGGCTACGAGATCGAGCGTGTCGCGATCCGCGAACCCGACAGCACCCTCGTCGATCCCGACGACATCGCCGAAGTCGAAGACACCTACTATTGCTTGGCGAATTTGAAGCATGACCTGTTGCCCGCCCTCGCAATCAATCCGCTCCGTCTTTTGCGAGCATTATGGATGACGTTTCAGATGGGTCGCGTGAGCCATCGCGGCATGCTCGTGAATTTCGCTTATTTCATTGAGGCGTTGCCGCTCACGAAGCGACTCGTCGACAAAGAAGTCGATCACGTCCATGTTCATTTCGGGACCAATGCCGCCGCCGTTGCTCGCCTAGTCAAGGCATTAGGCGGACCGACCTTCAGCATGACGATTCATGGCCCCGCAGAACTTGACTCCGCCATTGGCTTCGCTCTTGGCGCCAAAATCGAAGAGTCTGAATTCGTCATCGCGATCACCGACTACTGTGGCGCTCAGCTGCGACGCTGGGTCCATCATGGCCACTGGCACAAGATACGCGTCGTCCACTGCGCGATCGAAGAATCACTTCTCGACAAAGCCACACCGGTTGCCCCACTGAGCCGCACTCTGGTCTGCGTTGGTCGACTATCCGCCCAAAAGGGGCAACTGCTTCTTATTGATGCCGTCCGTCGCGTTATAGAAGACGGCGGAGATATGAAGCTAGTGCTTGCCGGCGACGGCGAGATGCGACCAGAAATCGAAGAACGCATCAAAGAGTACGACCTCGAGTCTCACGTGGAGATCACGGGCTGGATCGACGGGAACGAAGTTGCTCGACGCCTCGAATCCTGTCGGACCATGATCCTTCCGAGCTTCGCCGAAGGCCTTCCCGTCGTCATCATGGAAGCCTTCGCCATGCAGCGGCCCGTCCTAAGCACCTATATCGCGGGCATCCCAGAACTCGTGGTCCCCGGTGAGAACGGCTGGCTCGTGCCGGCCGGTAGCGTCGAGGCGATCCACACGGCCATTCACGAAATTCTCGACACGCCGACCGAAGAGCTCATCAAGATGGGCAAAGCCGGCGCCATTGCTGTGCGCGAGCGACATCACCTACCGACCGAAGTCTCGCGCCTCGATAAAATTTTCAGGGAGTTCAAAGGATAATGAACGAGGCCAATAAGCAACCCTGAGATGGCACCGTGGCCCTTGCTGGCGTCGACTGGTGATATCACAATCGCGGACATAGCAAGATCCGACGGCGAGCGTTACGAAGCTACCCGCAACGGGCGTCTCCCACGTAGGAATCTCATAGTTCGTCGGCGCCGAAGCGGGAAGCGCGACGATTTCCGCGACACGAACACGTACGAACGAATTCATCAAATGCCCCTTGCGCTCAGATAACGAGCGGGGCGCTTCGAAGTCGGTCGCCTAACGCTCCAGCAGGCCTATCGGAAGCAACCCCTCGAATATTTTGAGTCACGCGAGGGGCAATCGTTCCAAGTGCAGTTAGATACCGTATGGGTGGACCAACTATGGGGGGTGGGGAAAGAAAATGATACGAGTCGCCAAGGCTGCATTCGACTGCGATCTCGATCAAACGGGGCCCCAAGACGCCTCATCAAACGCGATGCGACGAGGGTAGAGCGAGTCTCCCCGCTGGTGTGGATCCCACGCTACTCCCGGACGGATCAGTAGCTAGCGGGAGCCACCAAGTTGCCTCTCAGGACGCGCCGCGCGCCATCACGACAGCCGGCAGCGTCTGCGCCAAGATCTTTATATCGAGGGCCAAAGACCAGGAATCGATGTATTGAAGATCGAGCTTGACCCATTCGGAGAATCCGATCTCGTTGCGGCCACCGACCTGCCAGATACAGGTAATACCTGGGCGCATGGAAAGTCGTCTCCGCTCGGAGATCTCGTAGTCCACAACTTCTTCCGGCACCGGCGGACGAGGACCGACGAGACTCATCTCGCCATAAACGACGTTCCAGAACTGTGGCAGCTCATCAAGGCTGTAGCGGCGCAGGAAAGCGCCGACCTTCGTAATACGGGGATCGAGCTTCAACTTGAATACCGGGCCGTCCATCTCGTTCAGCTTGATCAAATCCGCTTTGCGACCCTCGGCGTTCACGCACATGGTGCGCAGCTTGATCATAGAGAAGCGACGACCATAGAGGCCACATCGCGTCTGCTTGAAGAAGATCGGCCCGCCATCCTCGAGCCAAATCGCCAGCGCGGCAAGTCCGATCAGTGGAGCGCTCGCAACGAGGGCGGTGCCGGCACCGATCATGTCGACTATGCGCTTCACGCCCAGCATGAGCGAGTCGTGCTGGGCCGCAGCGAACTCGAGAGACGGTCGTGAGCCGAAGCTGCCGATCTGAGGCGTAGGCAAGAAGTCGCCGAAGAGATCCGTAAGCAGCGTCAGCGGAACGCCCGTGCTGCTGCATGCGGAGAGCACGGGAGCAATTGAACCGAGCATGGAGCGCGGAACCGCAATCAACACGCGGTCGACTACCATATTGCTCAGCAGTTCGTTCATCTCGCCAATCCCGAAGAGCTTGGAGTTAAATAGACTCGCATCGACCGCTGAGTCCACTTCATCGACGAAGCCGACCACCTTCAAGCCCCACTGCGGATGGGAGTCGATGTTGCGTTTGATCTGCGCGGCGCGCGGGCCCGTGCCGACGATCAGAATGTTGCGAGTATTCTTACCGACACGACGAGCGGTTCGAAGAGCGCCGTAGAGAATTAAGCGAGTGCCGGCGAGCGCGAGGCCCTGGGCGGCGGCACACACGAAGGGAAATTCACTGCTGATCGGGACGTCGGCAGCAAAAGCGACCGCGCCAAGAACGGTCGCGACGACACATCCGGAAACAAGCAGGCCCCGCATGACATCCCAGATGCCGAGTGTGCGTACCGAGGAATAGACGTCGAGCCGATGGAAGGTGAATGGCCAGACCAGACACGAGGTAACGGCGAGCAGCAGTATCGAGCCACCTGCCTGTTCAGACGGATCGGTCAGGCCCAAAACGCTGGACCGGACGAGCAGTCCAAAACAGATGGCTGTGCTCATCACAACGTCTAGCGACATCAGTAATGCCGAGGTGATCTTTCCGTTATTACGCAGCATCTGCTGTACTGAACCCCTCTGTTTGCACCAGAGCACCTGTATCGGATCTTCGTTCCGGGAAAACGCTCCGGGACTTGGGCGCTCTCATCCTGGGCTGCTCCGCCCTGAAAAAAACGTCCGCGTCTCGATAGGGAGTGGTCGGGCACACAAAAAAGGGTATCGGCAAGCTAGATGAATATAATCGGAAGATCACCGGAAACGACCGCGAGTAAATCTATTTTCTTCAACAAATACAGCCACTTGAAAACCACCCCTCACAAGGAATTAAGAACGGTAAGTAGATAACCATCATTTTTCTTAACCGATCCTAAATTACCCACCTCATCTTCGTCCCCGGGTGAAATTTGTCTTTCCCCGCCCGGTATTGCATCCGAGATGGCACTCACATAATGGTTACCCTGCTCACACTCTTCGGTTGCTCGAAGACGAGACTCAAGCTCCACGACGAGGCGCCGAGGGAGGAAACGCCCCCCTCAATTTCAGTCAACCAAGGGGCGACCAGGCCGGACTTTTGCGGGTGCTAATCGCTTCCCCCGGCCATCTGGAGTGCGATTCATGACATCCCAAACCTGGCTTGTGACAGGCGGAGCCGGCTTTATCGGTGCGAATTTCGTACGCTGGGCCCTCGAGCATCGCCCCGAAGTGCACGTCGTCGTGCTCGACAAGCTCACTTATGCGGGCAGTCTCGAAAACCTGCGTGCTCTCCCAACCCCAGAGCGCTTCGAATTTTTTCGAGGCGACATTGCTTCCACGGCTGACGTCCGCGAGTGCTTCGAAAAGCACCCCCCTAGCGCCGTTCTCAACTTCGCCGCTGAAAGCCACGTCGACCGCTCAATCGATGGCCCCCGCGCCTTCATCGACACGAATATTGTCGGCACCTTTGAATTGCTCGAGGCAGCGCGTAATCGCTTCGCTGAGCTGCCGGAAGAAGAGCGCGAGGCCTTCCGCTTCCTGCATATCTCGACCGATGAGGTCTACGGCACGCTCGGACCGGATGGTTTCTTCACCGAAGAGACGCCTTACGCGCCTAACTCACCCTACTCCGCTTCCAAGGCTGGCGCCGACCTGCTCGTGCGCGCTTATAATCGCACCTACGGATTGCCAACCATCACGACGAATTGCTCGAATAACTACGGGCCGCTGCAATTCCCCGAAAAGCTGATTCCGCTAATGGTACTCAATGCTCTCGAGGGCAAACCGCTCCCTATCTATGGCGACGGCGGCAACATCCGCGACTGGATCTACGTCGAGGACCATTGTTCAGGCATCGCCCGCGCACTCGAAGCTGGTGAGCCAGGCGAGCAATACGCGTTCGGCGGCAATAGCGAGCGCTCGAACCTTCAAGTCGTAGAAGGCATCTGCAATGCGCTTGAACATTTACGACCCGCTTCCGAGAATGACGCTCTCAAGCGACAGGGCATCGATCGCTACGCTGAGCTTAAGAGCTATGTCGAGGACCGCCCCGGGCATGATCGGCGTTATGCCATCGATGCATCTAAATCTTTGCGCGCCCTCGATTGGCAACCGGCACATACCTTCGAAGACGCGCTGACCGAAACCGTCGGTTGGTATCTCGAACACGAAGATTGGCGCAAGGCGATTCAGGACGAGGGCGACACGAGAAGCCGACAAGGGCTGACCGCCGCAACTAAGGGCGCCGCCGAAACCGATGAAGCCGCTACCGACAACACGGGAGAACGATCATGAAGGGTATTTTACTCGCAGGCGGATCCGGCACTCGACTGCTCCCGGCAACTAGCGGCGTTTCCAAGCAGCTCTTGCCTGTCTATGACAAGCCGATGGTCTATTACCCTCTGTCTTCGCTCATGCTCGCGGGCATCCGAGACATCCTGCTGATCTCGACGCCTCACGACATCCCGATCTTCGAGCGGATGCTCGGTGACGGATCGGATTTCGGAGTGCGCATTCAATACCGGGTGCAGGACAAACCCGAAGGCATCGCTCAAGCCTTCCTGATCGCCGCAGACTGGATCGATGGCGACCCCGTTGCCCTCGCCCTCGGCGACAATATTTTCTACGGCCACGGCTTCCCCGATGCGATCAGGCGGGCCGCAACCATAGAAAGCGGCGCCACGGTCATCGGCTATCACGTGACCGACCCAGAACGTTATGGCGTGATCGACTTCGATTCTGAAGGCCGTATCATGTCGATTGAAGAAAAGCCTGAGCACCCCCGATCAAACTACGCGGTCACGGGTCTCTATTTCTACGATGAACAAGTCGTGGACATCACACGTAATTTAACCCCCTCCCCTCGCGGCGAGCTCGAGATCACAGATGTAAATCTCGCCTACCTCGAGCGAGATCAACTCCAGGTCGAGCTTCTCGGCCGCGGCGTAGCATGGCTCGATACAGGGACGCACGAAGCGCTGCTACAGGCGGCCAACTTCATTCAGGCCGTTCAGGAGCGCCAAGGGCTACGCATTTCATGCCCTGAGGAAATCGGCTGGCGAAACGGTTGGATAGACGATGAGCGTCTTCGAGAGCGCGCTTCCGCCATGGCAAAGAACGAGTACGGCGAATACCTCGCGGCGCTTCTCCTCGACGACGCACGAAAGTAGTCTTCGATCGTCGAGCCCCATCCCGAGCAGTCAAACAGAGCCGCGACGCAGCACGCCCTCGCCGATCGCAGCCGGTGCGCCTCTCCTAGCATCTAGCGATTTCTGAGCCGTCCCTGCCAAGCCCAAGCGTCACGCATAGCATCATCGATCGTGCGCTCGGCTTTCCAGCCGAGAACACGTTCGACCTTTTCACAAGACGCGTAGATTTGTTCGATATCGCCTTCACGGCGAGGTCCGATCTCACGCTCGACGGACTCACCCGTCGCCCGCTCAAAAGCATCAATCGCCTCCACAACAGAGGTGCCGCGCCCAGTCCCGACATTGAATATTTCGAGGAGTGAGTCGTCGCCCTGGGATGCCATCCAATCGAGACTCTTCACGTGGGCCGCAGCTAGGTCTAGTACGTGGATGTAATCGCGAATACAGGTCCCGTCGGGCGTCGCCCAATCGTCCCCGTAAATCTGAATCGGCCCGCGCATCCCTGCCGCACTTTGTAAAATGATCGGCGCGAGATTCTGGGGATCGCCAAGCGGAAGCTCTCCGATCAGCGCCGAAGGATGGGCGCCAATAGGATTAAAATATCGGAGCAGGGTCACCCGATGATTTGCGCCGGAAGCAACACAGTCGCGCAGGATCATCTCCCCGATCTGCTTCGTCGCTCCGTAAACCGAAGCCGGCTCAGCGATCGGCGTCGCCTCCGTCACCGGCAGCGCATTGGGC
The DNA here is from genome assembly GCA_002390675.1 of Deltaproteobacteria bacterium UBA4427. Lineage (GTDB taxonomy): Bacteria > Myxococcota_A > UBA9160 > UBA9160 > UBA4427 > UBA4427. The sequence goes on along the minus strand of DGPZ01000110.1, from coordinate 5,169 downwards.
TGACCGTAGACAGTGCAGGACGATGAGAACACCAGATCCTGCACACCGAAATCTTCCATCACCTCGAGCAAGGTAATGAGTGAGGCGATGTTATTCCCCCAATAGAGCAGCGGCTTTTCCTTAGACTCTCCGACGGCCTTTGAGGCAGCGAAGTGGATCACGCCCTGAATCGGACCCGCCGCTTCGAAGACACCTTCAAGCCCGGCCTTGTCTCGACAACCAATTTCGTAGCAAGGGAGTGCGCGGCCACAAATCGCCGCAAGCCCTTCAATCACGCCTCGATCGGAATTTGAAAAATCATCCACGAGAATGGGCTCGTAGCCATTCTCTACAAGGTCAACGACCGTGTGCGAGCCAATGAAACCGGCCCCCCCGGTGACCAAAATTCTCGGACGCTTCTGATCCGCCGAATCGCTCAAATCAATCCCTCTCTCGTCGGTACTCGCCAACCGACACTCAAAGTCTGATGCCGAGGCGAAGACCGTTTCAGAAGCGTTTGCCTAACTGGCATTCCCTCACGTGTTCTGAATCGTCATACCACCATCGACCGGCAGCGTCACTCCATTGAGGAAGGATGACGCAGGAAGCGCAAGACTGAGCGTGGCGTGGGCCACCTCCTCCGGGATTCCATAGCGCCGCATAGGAACTCGGCGGCGCGCGAACTTCTCTCGTTGGGCTTCCGGAATCCCCTCGGTCATCCCCGTTACGATGGGGCCTGGGCAGACACAGTTCGCCGTCACGCCCGTTCGCCCAAGCTCAACGGCCATTGAGCGCGTCAAACCTATGACGCCGTGTTTGGCCGCGGTATAGGGTCCGGTGAACGCGGTCGCGCCGAGGCCCTCGGTCGACGCAATGTTAATAATCCGGCCGTCGCCATTGCGCGTGAGCTGGGTCAGACATGCGCGCGTCAGACGTTGATGCGAAGACAGCATCACGTCCATCGATCGCTGCCAAGTCGGCTCGTATTCCTCATCGGACTGAGACAGCGTCGCGCCGACCGATATTCCCGCGTTATTCACGAGAATGTCGATGTCTCCGAGCGTCGTCTGAACCTCGGATACGACTTCATGAATACGACTGAGGTCCGCCACGTCCAGCGACCAGCCAGTCGAGTGACCACCCGCCGCGTGGATCTCTTCGACAACCGCATCAACGCGCTCCTTATCGAGGTCTGTGACGGCGACCCTTGCACCTTCATCAGCGAAAAGATGGGCGGTGGCGCGTCCCATCCCACTCGCGGCGCCAGTAATCAGAACGACGCGATCGGCTACGGAACGGGAGAGTTGTGAGAGTCTCGGCATGATCCGCATCTTAGCGGCAGGCCAGTATTCGAGCGAGCGACTTTTGCTGCCACTCTAGTCCGCGAGTACGAAAGTCCTGCGCGTGGCGCCTAAAACTGCCTTCTCTCATTCAGCCGAAGCCAGGCTTCTAGGCAATGCTGCTCGCCAGATTGTTAGGCTTCTCGCGACTTAAGGAACGCAGAGCAGGTCGAAGGGGCAAAGATGGGGACAAAATCCGCACAGCGGCCTGACGTCCTGCTCAGGTCATTGACACAACCACCACAACGGGTGGAGTACACGAACAAGGACTAACCCATAAAAAAGAGACTCTGCTGAAACCCTGAACGGGTTAGCAGGATCAGAGCACTGGGGAGCGACAAGAAATGAAAATGGTCGGGCCGGTGAGACTCGAACTCACGACCTCTTGACCCCCAGTCAAGCGCGCTACCAGACTGCGCCACGGCCCGACGAGCGCGTAGTTTTAGCCCAGCGGCGATGCAGCGTCTATGGGGCGGGCAATCTTGTTGAACGATTCCGAGAAGAGCCTCAGATCTCGAAGTCATCTTCGATGGGGCGTCCAATCCAATCTTCGCGCTGGCTCTTCGCAGAGAGCGCCGGCCTTGCTCTATTATGATCACTCTTGTCGGGGCGGCCGGCTGAAGTGCCACCCTCCTCGAACGCAGCAGAAGCCTCTGCGTGGAGCGCGCGCGGGACCCCGCCTGAGAAAGAGTGCAGACGATGCGCAAGCCCATCTCCGAGCCGTAAGATATCCGCCGCAGGCAAGCCGGCCCACTCCATCCGACGGCGCAGGTAATGCTCGGTCTCTTCGGCGCTCATTCGCGTGCGGAGCGATACTTCTGGCGGGGCAAAGGCGTGCAGAGATGATAGCAATCGTGTCGCTTTTGAATCGGGATTGAGCGCCATCAAAATGCGCAATCTGGATTCGCTCGTAGGTAGATGATCAACGAGAGCGCGACGAGTTTCCGCTGGGAGCGAATCTGCATCATCGAAGAGCAGAAAGAAGGGCTCACGAAACGAGTTCGCCAGCGCAGCCAAATCGCTCATCGCCTTTCGCGCATCCTCCACGCCTGACAACTTTTCGGAAGCCCCAGCCGTGCCGCCCTCTCCGGCAGCCACGACGTCAACAGGCGGCGAAGGGGAGCCGTCTGGAGAGCGATGCGGCGGAACTCGCCCGAGAAGACCGTGCACCCAAATTGATAGATCCGTCGGCGATAGACCGGCATAGGGAAGATAGATTGCACGAGCATCCCCATCCCGAGCTTCATTCATGCGGGACTCGACAACACGCAGCATCAGCGTCTTGCCCAAGCCAGGAGTACCCACGATCGCCGCGATCGTGGAGCCCCGTCCATAGGACTCCGCCCACAAACGAATACTCTCGAGCACCTTTTCCGTCTCGGCGCGCGGCACATATGCGGCGGGATCCGATGTCTCGGAAAATGCTTCGCGGCGGGCGAGCCTATCGACCGTATGACTAACGGTCGAGTCCCTTGCGCCCTGACCTCCGAAATCCCTGGCTAAAGATCCCGCAGACTCGTTCGTCGTCATGCGCCGTCCTGAAGTGCTCCCCGAACTGAGGCCAGGTCGCTATGAATCTCATCAAGAGCGGCGCCAAGTGCGACCCAATCCGCCTTTGGCTGAGTGCCCTTGCCTTCACCTTCGCTCGCAGCCTCGTTAGGTGCGGCTCCGGGTCCAGGAGACACTTGGGCGACACCTGCGGGAATATCCAAGAGCCCAAGGGCGCCGTCGACACCCAGCTCTTGAATGCGCTGCCGCGCACCCGCGATCGTGTATCTCTCTCCCCAAAGCAATCGCTTCAACAGCCAAACGAACTCGATATCGCGCTTCCGGTACAGGCGCTGCTTGGATCGCGACTTTGGGGGCGCCATCCATCGAAACTCGGTTTCCCAGTAGCGCAGCACATGCGCCTTAACGCCTGTCAGGCGACTCACTTCACCGATTCGGTAGTAGAGCTTGTCCGAAGCAAGCAGCGTTTCGCGTGACTGGCGGTCGCTCTCGGCATCCATCGATTCAGCGGCGTCGAAGCCATACTCTAATGCTCCGACCTTGCGCCGCGTGCTTTTGCCGCCTGTAGCTGCGCGCTTCGATTTCTCGTTCTTCTTCGGCATGCGGTACCCCCCTACAGATGCAGGTATCACGATGCCACGCTGGTCCCATCGATGCACGGGAAAACTGAACGCAGCCCGTCACTGCCCTCGCAGAAGGGTCGATCACATCCAACCCATTCCGATTGAAAACGTGGCAAACCTACGTCTCCAATGACACACGCGGCGATGAAGCTCAGACAATCGAATCGAAGAGGTCGCGAAAGAGAGCGTTGAACGAGCGCACGACCGAAAGCCGTTCAGTCCTCGTCGCCGTGTCCGTCTCCGAGGCCTTCGTTGAGGCGTGCCTCGGCGGCGCGGTCCTCGTCCGTAACTTCCGTCTCGTTCAGGACATTCTTCAAGACCAAGCTGGGCTTGAAGGTCAGCACACGGCGAGCATCAAGGAGAATTTCCTGCCCGGTCTGGGGATTCCGCCCCTTCCGTGCATTCTTTTCGCGAACGACAAAGTTCCCGAAGCCGGAGATTTTGACCTTCTCGCCTTCAGCGAGGGTCTCCTTCATGATCTCGAACACTTTCTCAACAAGCTCCGCAGCCTCCTTTTTAGAGAAGCCAACCCGCTCATAGATTTGTTCGACGATCTCCGCCTTCGTCATCGTCCACCCTCCCGACGCGCTCGTCTCGCGAGCCGTTCGGCCTCTCCTCCAGAAGAAAGCATCCTTTGGATGTCGTCCCTAGAAGGCTTTGGTCTGGCGTGTTCATGACCGTCGCCCATCGGCGGAGCCAACGCAAATGCGCAGGCTCCGCCATTTGGACGATTGCTACAGACTGGCTTTGGCCTTTTCAGCCAGCGCCGTGAATCCCTGCGGATCCTCAAGTGCGAGTTGCGCGAGGACCTTACGGTCGACCTCGATGCTCGCAGCCTTAAGCCCCGCCATCAGGCGGCTATATGAAACACCGTTCTGACGAGCGGCTGCATTGATGCGCGCGATCCAAAGACCGCGAAATTCTCGCTTGCGGGCCCGCCGATCTCGATAGGCGTATTTATCAGCCTTATCGACAGCTTCGGTAGCCACACTGAATAGCTTGGAACGGCCTCCCCAAAAGCCCTTCGCTCGCTTCAGTACTTTTTTACGTCGCTTGGCGCCCGGGACGCCCCGCTTTACTCTCGGCATCTTCGCTCTCGCTTTGTTCCGACCTCACGACATTTGCGTCGGGGTCCATCTGGCTTGGTAGGCGTGCCTTGGCCTGCTCAAGCTCTGAGTTAGGCGACGAACCCATGTTCGCCTCCTCGTTTCACTTTTACTTCATCTACTTGCTCGACCGAAACTCGATCGACTTTCCGTCTTGGATCCGCTGCAACTTACTGTCCTCGTGAACCCCATTAGTAGGTTCCCGAAAATTATAGGTACGGCAGAAGCCTGCGTACGCGCGCCACATCGTCAGACGATACGAGGTCGCTTTGGCGGAGTTGTCGCTTCCGCTTGGTACGTTTCTTCGTAAGAATGTGCTGGCGATTCGCCTTGTTGCGCTTCAGCTTGCCCGTTCCGGTCTTGCTGAATCGCTTCGCGGCGCCGCTATGCGTTTTCATTTTGGGCATAGAACCCTTCCTTTCGTTTCAAATCTATCCAGAGACGTCGCCCCGAATAATCGAGTGCGGCCCTCCAGTTCGAGCCCTGCTCCGGAGAGAATCCGTCGCGCCCTCTCAGCCTAATGATCCCTTAGGTATCCTCAGGTTGTAGGTTGCGTGTCTTTTCCGTCCCCAGCCTCTACCTCTGCTTCAGCTTCCACCGGAACCTCGGAAG